>NZ_JAGTUL010000016.1:0-123178 GCF_018224605.1 Shewanella sp. M16
GTGATGGTTCACTTAAAAACATGGCATGTGGTATCTGAAACAAAAGGTCAGGATCAGATCAGGGTAATTGAAAATGGTTCAAAAAAATCCCCCGGGGCAAACTGAGGGATTTGTGTAGAAGAGACAGACACTATGGCAGGGATTTTTATTAGGCTGAAGAAAAGCTAAATAATGCGCTTAGGCATTACCCTTCACTTTCATATTCAGTGTTTTGGCGAAATCCAGCATACGCGTTAGCGGAATAAGCGCTTTCACTCTTAAGTCTTCATCCACAAAAATCTCATGGGTGGTTTTATCGCTGTCGGCGAGTGACGCTTCAATTGCCTGCAAACCGTTCATCGCCATCCAAGGACAGTGGGCACAGCTCTTACAGGTTGCGCCATTTCCGCCGGTTGGCGCTTCAATTAAAATTTTACCTGGCGCCGCCTGCTGCATTTTATAAAAAATGCCGCGATCAGTTGCCACGATAAAACGCTCATTTGGCATGGTCTGCGCTGCTTTAATCAGTTGACTGGTCGAGCCAACTGCATCGGCCATCGCCACCACACTGGCTGGCGACTCAGGATGCACAAGAATAGCTGCATCTGGGTAAACGCTTTTCATATCGCGCAGCGCATTAGATTTAAACTCATCGTGAACGATACAATCGCCCTGCCACATCAACATGTCGGCGCCCGTCTGCTTGGCAATATAGCTGCCTAAATGACGATCGGGTCCCCAAATGATCTTTTTGCCTTCGCTGTCTAAGTGCTCAACGATTTCAAGGGCAATACTGGAGGTCACCACCCAATCGGCGCGCGCTTTAACCGCAGCCGAGGTATTGGCGTAAACCACCACAGTATGATCTGGGTGCGCGTCGCAGAAAGCACTGAACTTATCGATTGGACAACCTAAGTCCAATGAACAAGTGGCTTCTAAGGTCGGCATTAAAATGGTTTTTTCTGGGCTTAAAATCTTGGCGGTTTCGCCCATAAACTTGACCCCAGCAACGATTAAGGTTTTTGCTGGGTGATCGCGGCCAAAGCGCGCCATTTCTAAGGAGTCTGAAACGCAGCCGCCAGTCTCTTCGGCAAGGGCTTGGATTTCAGGATCGGTATAATAGTGGGCAACCAGAACGGCATCTTTTTCAATGAGCAGTTGCTTGATACGTGCCTTATAATCGGCTTTTTGCGCATCGGACAAAGGCACTGGTTTAGGCGGAAACGGGTAATCAATGGTTTCTATTGTTGGAGCAAATGGGCTGGGGGCTAACTGACTCATAACACATCCATCAGGATAACGACGTTCGGGAATTATACGTAATCGGGATCAAAAGATTAACCCATTTGTGCAAAGCAAATAAAAAAGGACGCTTTTAGCGTCCTTTTAGTGTCAGTTATTCGTGCCAGTGGCTTAGCGCATCGCTAATAACATCTCTTGAGGCTGCTCAAGATACTGTTTCCACAGATTACAGAAGCGAGCAATCGTACCGCCATCGATCACTCTATGGTCACCTGACCAGCTCACTTGCATGATTTGGCGAGCTTCGACTTCCCCTTTCGCGTTAAAGCGCGGTAGGGTTTGCAACTTACCTAAGGCCACAATCGCCACCTCAGGTTTGTTGATGATAGGCGTAGCCACTGTGCCACCTAAAGCGCCAATGTTCGATATGGAAATCGTGCCGTCTTTCAGATCCGCTGGCGCCACGCGGCCACTGCGGGCTGCTTGGGTCAGGCGGGTGATTTCTGCCGCCACTTCTAAAATGCTCTTATCCTGCACATCTTTGATGTTGGGCACCAAGAGACCGACTTTAGAATCCACCGCCATGCCGATATTGTGACGCGCCTTGTAAGTCAGTTCAGTGCAATCCGCATTCACTTGACTGTTCATCACAGGGAACTGACTTAACGCGAGCGACATCGACTTCATGAAGAAAGGCATCATGGTCAGCTTCACTTCATCTGACGAATACTTCACTTTCATGCTTTCACGCAGTGCAACTAAGTCTGTTAAATCAAACTCTTCACAATAGGTAAAGTGCGGAATGCTCGACACAGATTCCACCATCATGCGTGCCATCACCGCTTTTACGCCGCGGATAGGCTCAACCGTGTCAGCGCGTTGAGTCACTGTCGATGTTGGAACTTGGGTTTGAGATGTTTGAGTCGCTTGAACTGACGCCTCTTTTACCTGAGCCACACTTGGAGCAGAAACATTGCTCGCGCCTTGTTGGAAGCGAGTGATGTCTTCCTTATACACACGGCCGTGCTTTCCTGTGCCAGGTACTCGGCTCAAATCGATATCTAAGGAACGCGCCATACGGCGAACTGCGGGGCTGGCTAAGGCTTTACCTTGGCGAGCAGGCTCTGCACTCACAGCCTGCGCTGCACCTGCCGCATTGGCCACAGTATCTGTATTTGTTGTTGCCGCAGGTGCAGAAGCCGCCTGTTCAACTTCAATGGCAAATAAAGGCGCATGTACTTTAGCTAGCTGACCTTTGCGATAATGCAGTTTGGCAATTTTACCCGCTTTAATGGCAGGAATTTGCACCAGCGCTTTATCTGTCATCACGTCGGCAATCGGTTGATCTTCCTCAACCCAATCACCTTCACTCACCAACCATTCAACTAGCTCACATTCAACAATGCCTTCGCCGATATCAGGTAGTAAGAATTCTTCAATGCTGACAGACGAACTGGATGACGTGGTCGCGTTTGTTACTGCCACTGGCTCAGCAGCTTTTGCGATTGTCGCAGCTGCAGCCGCAACAGATTCTTCACCCGCGATTTCAACGGCACCTTCAATTTGTACGGCATAAAGCGGCGCATGCACTTTCGCAATATCGCCCTTCGCGTAATACAACTTAGTGACCACGCCCGCAAAAGGCGCAGGGATTTGCACTAAGGCTTTGTCTGTCATGACATCGGCAATCGGCTGATCTTCAACGACGGTGTCGCCTTCTTTGACCAGCCATTCAACCAACTCACACTCCACAACACCTTCGCCAATATCCGGCAAAATAAAATCTTTAATCATACCGGACTCCTAGAAGGTCACTGATGCTTTGATGGCTTCAAACGTTTTGAATGCATCTGGCATGTATTCTTTTTCATGAATGAGTGGGTACGGGGTATCTAAACCACAAACGCGGCTGATGGGCGACTCTAGATACAAGAAGCATTCTTGCTGAATCGTCGCCGCTATCTCACCAGCAAAACCACCGGTTAATGGCGCTTCATGGTTAACCAGTAAACGTCCGGTCTTTTTGACTGAATCGGCAACGGTATCGATATCCCAGGGTGACAAGGTGCGTAAATCGATAACTTCACAGGAGATCCCTTCTTTAGCGGCCATGTCGGCGGCTTTTTCAAGGATTTCCATTTGCGCGCCCCACGCCACTAAGGTGATGTCTTTACCTTCGCGAACCACTTCAGCCTTACCCAGTTCAATTTCATAATCGCCCGCGGGCACTTCGCCAACCGATGCACGATATAAACGCTTAGGCTCAAAGAAGATCACCGGATTTTTGTCACGGATTGACGCCAACAGCAGTCCTTTGGCTTGCTCAGGGTTGCGTGGCACCACCACTTTTAACCCCGGCGTCTGGGTAAAATAGGCTTCAGGTGATTGCGAGTGATAATGGCCGCCCGCGATACCGCCGCCATAGGGCGTACGGAACACTAATCCACCGACATCGAACTCATTACCGCTGCGGTAACGGAACTTAGCCGACTCGTTGACGATTTGATCAAACGCCGGAAAGATATAATCGGCGAATTGAATTTCAGCCACGGCGGTCATGCCATTTGAGGCTAAACCATTGGCAAAACCGGCAATACCTTGCTCTGTCAGCGGCGTATTAAAGCAGCGATCGCGCCCGAATTTTTCTTGAAGACCGGAGGTGGCGCGAAATACCCCGCCAAAGTGGCCCACATCTTCACCAAAAACCACCATGCGTTCATCGGCTTGCATGGCAATCGACAAGGCCTCATTGACGGCCTGTAACATATTCATTTCAGCCACGGCTTATAGTCTCCCTGCACTTTTTGGATAGGCTTGCGGATATTTCTTGATATGTTCTTTAAGCTCGGCGAGTTGCTTTTTCAGCACTGGCGTCGGCTTGTCGTACACATCTTTAATAATTTCATCCAGCATAGGCACAGGAATTTTTTCAGCCACTTTTACCGCAGCCAATACTTCTTCACGATATTTTTCATGCAGTTTCACATCATCCGCTTCAGCCAACCAACCTTTGTTGATAAGCCATAATTTGAAGCGTTTAACCGGATCGTGTTGCTGCCACTTGGCTTCTTCATCTTTCGAGCGATAACCAGAGGGATCGTCTGAAGATGAATGCGCGCCGAGACGGTAAGTCATGGCTTCAATCAGCACAGGCGCATTATGCTCAATCGCATAGGCACGTGCTTGCTGGGTTGCCGCTAACACGGCCAACATGTCATTGCCGTCTACACGAATGGTGTGCATGCCATAACCCACACCGCGGCTGGCAATACCGTTTCCAGCAAACTGCTCTTCAGTGGGGGTAGAAATGGCGTAGCCATTGTTACGACAGAAGAAAATCACTGGGCATTTCAGTACCGCGGCCATGTTTAGGCCAGCATGAAAATCCCCTTCCGATGCAGCGCCTTCGCCAAAATAACAAACCGCGACTTTGCGCTTACCTTGCATTTTTAAGCTGTAGCCCACACCAGTCGCCTGCGGGATTTGCGTGGCTAACGGTGACGAAATCGTTTGATAATGCAATGCCGCACTGCCGTAATGGATTGGCATTTGGCGACCTTTACCAAGATCTTTCTCGTTACTGAACATCTGATTCATAAACTGTTCAGTGGTAAAGCCGCGATAACGCAGCGCCGCATGCTCACGATATTGTGCGAGGATCACATCTTCTTGATCGAGTGCGGCCACACTGCCGACAATCGCCGCTTCTTCACCCGTACAGGTCATGTAGAAGCTGATGCGTCCTTGACGCTGGGCGCCAAGCATACGTTCATCAAGTACCCGAGTGAATACACAGGTATCGTAAATTTTAGTGGCTAAGGTTTCATCTATCACAGGCAAAACCGCGGTTTCATAAGTGGTGCCGTCGGCTTGTAGAATTCGAAGGATAGGAATGTGTAGCGATGCCTTATCCAAGAAGCCGACACGGTGCACTGTATCAGTGTTGAGTGTTGCTTTGCTCATATTGTGCTCTTGTTATCTCATTACGCATCAAAGCGTTTTGATGCGTCTGTTTATACGAATATGCCCGACGAACATTACGTTAACGTAAACTACCTATCAACCATTGGCATAGCTCAAACCACAAGTTATCACTGCCACGCATGTATATATTGCTTTACAAGCCTAACGCACGTCCGCATTCACCGCAGGGATCAGGCAAATCACAGTGCGATTGCCAATAGGCACTTTGGCATTAGGGAACACGACAGACTCAAACTCATGTTCCACTTTAATTTCTTGCCCACCTTCCCGCGCTAAAACAAAGCCCTTCGGGAAAGATCTGAAGTTTTCGACATCAGTTGCGAAGGTAAATTCAAAATCATCGAAATGTTTATTGATGACGCGGCACACTTGGTACAAGTTAACCTTATCGGCATCAAATGCATCCAGCTCCAACGGCTTAGCGGTGATTAAGCGCATGAACATTTCATGGGTGGCGATAAAACGCGTCATGTCGTTCTGCCCCATGGGATACACTTTGCCAAGCTCAATGGTAAAGGCATCGGCACCGTAGCGTTCAGAGGAAAAATAGCTGAAGGTCGTGGTCGGTTCATGGTGGAAAAGTACTGTATCGACGCCGCTTGCGGCTAAAAACATAATTTGCTCGCCGCTAAAGGCGCGCCCAGGACGATAGGGATAGATAGCGAACTTTTCATGCTTCGAGGCGCGCATCGCCGTGTGCAGATCATAATGGATGCGCTGACGTCCATCGGCAACCGCAGTATAAAAACGATCGACATAGGCTTCGAGTTTTTTCGCGCGTACTCGCTCAGGGTTCACTAACCCTGGTGGATTGGAATGCTCACCACTAAAGAGACGATTCATGTTTTCGTCAATAATCCGCGTGCCGTTATTAATCGCTAATGGGTTACCAATGAGAAATAAAGTGCGCTGCTTTGCGATGATCTTTTGCTGTAGAAGTTGTTTAATTAAGCTATTGCAGAGTTCAATGGGCGCGGTCTCGTTACCGTGAACACCGCAGGAAAGCACAATATCTTTTCCTTCATTCTTTACTGGTTCGAAAACAATAACACCGGTATCCCACACTTCCACTTGAGTATGATCGCCTAAGTTAAATGAAAATTCGCCATCGAACTGTTCAGGATGGGCTAAGGTGAGCGCTAAAAAATCCTTTGAATCTAACAGAGCTTGTAACACAGAATTCTCCTTATAATGGTGTGTAACAGTATTGGCGCAATAGCATAAGTACAGGCAGTAATAACCACTTAAGCATTTATCTCACCGCGGTTAGTCTCACTCGCACCTAAAAAACGGCTTCAATACTAACACATGTTTTTAGTGCTGTTCTCAGACATTTATTGCCGTAGGACCCAGTTTTAAGCGGAATGACATTCAACTAAGCTGATTGTTAAATTCTTAGGACATTCCCTAAGAATTTCCCATGATAAATATTCCAGCTTGAGGCTTGCTTTTGCACTCAAGTTTTATCACAATCCTTAGCCATCTAGACTTCTATTGGATTTAATTATGGCGTTAGCAACCTTTGGTGCCGGCTGTTTCTGGGGCGTAGAGTATTTTTTTAGACAAGTGAACGGCGTATCGAATGCCACCTGCGGCTATATGGGCGGCAATAATGCGGCGACGAGCTATGAAGAAGTCAAAAAAGGCAAAACGGGCCATGCCGAAGTGGTGCAAGTGGAATTCGATCCCGCCCTTGTCAGTTATGAAGACTTGCTCGATGTATTTTGGAAAAACCACAATCCAACGAGTCTGAACATGCAAGGCGGAGATATTGGCACTCAATATCGCAGTACCATTTTCTTCCACGACCGTGAGCAAAAAGCGGCCGCAGAAGCCTCAAAGTTAGCTTTTGCCCGCTCGGGGCGTTGGGGATTACGCCATATCGTCACAGAAATAGTGCCACTGCAACAGTTCCATGTGGCTGAGGAATATCACCAAAATTACATCGATAAGAATAACTTATCGAGTTGTCATATCGAGTACTAAATACGGTCAAATCAGTATTAGATCAACTACTCACAGCTGAATTAGACACAAACAAAAACGCACTCAAATCTGAGTGCGTTTTTTATTTTGAGACGTTAGCTAAACCTACTACTGCATTAAGCGTTTAGCGCCTTATCAATTAATGCCTGCGCATCTTTGATGATCTCAGCCAAATGCTGCTCACTGATAAAACTTTCGCCGTAGATTTTAAATAACGCTTCAGTGCCCGATGGACGCGCCGCAAACCAACCATTCGCCGTAGTCACTTTGATGCCGCCAATCGCCGCATTATTGCCCGGCGCATGGGTTAACACGTTTTCGATTGTCTCACCTGCAAGCACAGTGGCATTTAAGGTATCGGCATTGAGCAAAGCAAACTTGGCTTTGTTTTCAAGACTGATTGGGCTATCGATACGCTTATAGAAACTTTGGCCAAATTGTTTTACTAACTCTTGGTGACGCTGACCTGGGGTTTTACCTGTCACTGCAAGAATTTCTGCGGCAAGTAACCCTAGAATAAAACCGTCTTTATCCGTACACCAAGTAGAGCCATCACGGCGTAAAAATGCTGCGCCAGCACTCTCTTCACCGCCAAAGGCGATTGTGGCTTCGGCTAAACCGTCGACAAACCACTTAAAGCCCACTGGCACTTCGAGTAACTTTTTGCCGTGGAAAGCACAGATTTTATCGATAAGCGCACTCGATACTAAGGTTTTACCTATGGCTAAGGTATCGCTCCAATCTGGTCTGTGTGTCAGTAAATAATCGATAGCGACCGCAAGATAATGATTCGGATCCATCAAACCCGTACCAGGGCAAACGATGCCGTGACGGTCATAATCGGGATCATTACCAAGGCATAAATCAAAGGATTCTTTATGGGCGAGTAAACCTGCCATCGCATAGGGAGACGAGCAATCCATGCGGATTTTGCCGTCTTTATCCAGCGGCATAAAGCTAAAGCTTGGGTCAACTTTATCATTAACTAACGTGATATCGAGCCCATAACGCGCGGCAATCGGTGCCCAGTAGAAAATCCCTGAACCACCGAGCGGATCAACACCGATATGCAGCTTAGCCTTAGCAATCGCCTGCATGTCGATAACATTTTCTAAATCAGCCACATAGGGTGTAATCAAATCAATGGCGTTGACATAGCCTGATGCCAGCGCTTCGGCATACGCTAATTTTTGCACGCCAGCTAACGCTTGGCGCAAGTAATCATTGGCTCGCGATTCAATCCAAGCCGTGATATTACCTTCAGCAGGTCCGCCATGGGGTGGATTGTACTTGATGCCACCATCCTGAGGAGGATTGTGGGAAGGCGTAATGATCAAACCATCGGACAATGCAGCACCCGTAATATTGGCTTCGCGATTGGCGCAAATCACCCCATGGGAAACCACTGGCGTAGGTGTAAATCCGTCGTTCTGTTGGATTTTCACTGTGACTTTATTTGCCGCCAGCACTTCAATTGCCGACAAATAGGCTGCATAGGATAACGCATGGGTGTCAATCCCAAGGATCAGCGGCCCATCGATATTTGCCGATTGACGGTAGTCCACTACAGCTTGGGTAATCGCCCAAATGTGTTGTTGGTTAAAACTGCCATTGAAGGCGCAGCCTCTGTGCCCAGAAGTGCCAAAGGTGACGCGTTGTTGTACGTCATCCATATTTGGCGTGATGCTGTAATAATGGCTCATCAGTTTTGGAATATTGACCAGATCCGTCTGATTAGCGATTTGTCCTGCCCTTTGATGTATTGCCACCGATGGCTCTCCTGCACTCAATTACAATTAGAAAAAGTAGAAAAATGTCGTACTAACTTGGCTCATCCGCGGATTAAACGCGCTCGGAGATACCCGCTGCTACTGTCGCATCACAACCAAATTGCACTAAAACTTCCGATAAAATAGTGCGTTTCTTGGCGGTATTGTTGTTACTCGTTACCCAGAAACCACTTGTACCAATTTCTTTTGGGTTAGCCGAAGCACTCGCTTCGAGCAGTTGCTCCTTAGAGCGAGCAAAATACAAACGATCGCGCCCTTGGATCTGCAAAATTTGTGAGAATTGCTCTGGGGCTAATTGATACAAACTTTCGAGCAAAAACAGAAAACGACCTACTGCGCCTTTTTGCTGCGATAACTGATGTTCATCGACTAAGCGACTAAAATCATTCACTGCTGGCACTGTTTGCGCCGCGATAGGCTGAATAGGTTCAGCTTCAAGGCTCGGTTGGCTAATCGCCAAAGGCTGGGGTTGTTCGACCGCATCGACGGACAGGCCGAGTAATCGACGAAGAATGTCAGAGGCGCTCTCACCAATACGCTCTGTTTTGCTGGCAATATGACGATAGAGCTCTTCATCTACTTCGATATATTTCATAACCTTAATTATCCTTTGTTATTCGACAGGCTTAACCGAAAAAAGTTTACCACAGCGATCGGGGCAGATCATTGCGATCTGTTACCAGTGTATCTATCTCTATCAATCTGATAAAGCGCCATTATTCTAAAAGTGCGGGAAATAGCACAGCAAACTAGCAGTTAATCGACAATTGCCGAAAAAGCACACAAGTTACTGGCCGCCCCCACTATAGAAATGGCAACTGACTTGTCAAGCCAACGGCATTAAGGGCACAATTCGCGTCACGCTAAGCTAAAAATCTCCAACAGGAATCACCATGAACTTTGTTTCCACAGGCCAAGGACCCGCAGTGCTCTTGATCCACGGCTTGTTCGGTAATCTAGATAACCTCAAAGGTCTAGGGCAAGTATTAGAAAATCAGTATCAAGTTATTCGTGTCGATGTGCCCAATCATGGTTTAAGTGAGCATTGGGATCAAATGGACTACCCTCGTCTGGCCACTGCAATGATCAGCTTGCTCGACGAACTGGCTATTGAACGCGCCCATATTGTGGGTCACTCCATGGGGGGTAAAATCGCCATGGCGACGGCGTTAGCCTTTCCAGAGCGCATTATCAGTATGGTGGCAGCCGATATCGCCCCCGTCGCCTATGAGCCAAGACACGACACAGTGTTTGCGGCATTAGAAAGCCTGCCCTTAGAAGGCCATACCGACAGACGCTTTGCCCTAAACCATTTAATTGACAATGGTATTGACGAAGCAACGGCACAATTTTTACTCAAAAATCTACAACGCACTGATACTGGCTTTCGTTGGAAAATGAACTTAAGTGGCCTAAAGGCTTGTTATCCTAATATTATTGGCTGGCAAAATCAGACACTAAATCCAGTACAAAGCTATGCTGGACCAAGTCTGTTTATTCGCGGCGGCGACTCAAATTATGTCACTAGCGAGCACAGAAGCGCTATCATGGCGCAATTCCCCGCGGCACAGGCAAAAACACTTGAAGGATGTGGTCATTGGTTGCATGCGCAAAAACCCGTCATTTTTAACCGGATCGTGTCTGAATTTATTGACAAACATTCAATGTAAATCAGCAGCAAACTCGACCGAAAGCATATGGCAGCCGCCATCTTGTTGTGATATATTCGCGCCTCTTTTGGCCTTAGAACACTCTCAAGGACTAAGAAAGTATGTTATCTCAGTACATGGAACAAATTGAAACCATCGGCCTGAACCTGTTTTTTGCCTCGATATTTTTCTTTATCGGCATGGCCATCCACGATGTGCTTAAACAAGGTAACGTGCCAAAATTTGGTCGATTTATTGTTTGGTTAGTGTTATTTCTCGGCTGCGCCGGGTTTATTGTAAAAGGTATTATCCAGATCACTTGGGAAGGCTCAGGGATCGGTTAACAATAAGAACATGGCAAAAGAAGCGACAGACAGAACCACTATTGACCTTTTTGCCAACGAAAAGCGCCGGGGCCGACCACGTAGCAATCCTTTGTCCCGTAGCCAACAGCTTAAGGTCAACAAACGCAATCAAATCCAGCGCGATAAAGCCAACGGATTAAAGCGAATAGAGTTAAAGGTGTCACAAGATTTGTATGACGCCTTGAATGAGCAGGCATTGGCCAGTAACATCAGCCGTAGCCAGTTAATCGAATTAATTCTTCAGCAACAAGTTGAGTGCTGAACGAGTACCAGCAAGATTAACCTAATAAGTGAACTAGACATTAAAGGATAGACAATGGCAACTGTAGGTCTTTTTTTCGGTAGCGACACAGGTAACACCGAAGCTGTAGCCAAGATGATCCAGAAAAAACTGGGTAAAAAAATGGTTGAGGTGAAAGATATCGCCAAAAGTACCAAAGAACAGATTGCAGAGTATGACTTGCTGCTGTTCGGCATCCCGACCTGGTATTACGGTGAAGCGCAATGTGACTGGGATGATTTCTTCCCTGAATTAGAGCAAATTGATTTTACTGACAAACTTGTCGCTATTTTTGGTTGTGGTGATCAAGAAGATTACGCTGAGTACTTCCTTGATGCCATGGGCATGGTTGGCGATATTGTTCAGGCCCGTGGTGGTATCATCATCGGCCATTGGCCAACTGCAAGCTACAATTTTGAAGCCTCTAAAGGTCAAGTCGATGACGACCACTTTATTGGTTTAGGTATCGATGAAGATCGCCAGCCAGAGCTGACTGAAGAACGTGTTGATGCTTGGGTTAAGCAAATTTACGAAGAAATGTGTTTAGCTGAATTAGAAGATTAATTCTGTTAACCATTTGATTAAAGCGGCTTTAACGCCGCTTTTTTTATGCATATATTTCTGACTAAGAATAACGACATACCACACTCATGAGCAACACACCTCGCTCCAATCATTGGGATATTTTTTGCACCGTCGTTGATAACTATGGCGATATTGGCGTCACTTGGCGTTTAGCCAAACAAATAGCCAATGAGTATCAGATCCCCGTTAATTTGTGGGTCGACGACCTCGCAAGCTTCTCGCATATCTTACCGACACTCGATCCACTAAAAGCCACTCAAACCTTCAATGGTGTGAATATTATTCATTGGAAAGAGCCTTTACCTATAGAGTTTGTCGCAGGAGCAGTGCTCATCGAAGCCTTTGCCTGTGAACTCCCCGAACAGGTAAAAGAGCAGCTGGCTTATTTACATCAGAACGCCCCAAAATCTGTACCTGTTTGGCTGAATTTAGAGTATTTAAGCGCAGAGGATTGGGTTGAAGGCTGCCATGGTTTGCCATCGTTACAAGCCAATGGTTTGAAAAAGTATTTCTACTTTCCCGGTTTTAGCGCCAAAACGGGTGGACTCATTTGCGAGCAAAATTTGTTTGCAGAGCGTGATGCTTGGCAAGCTGATACTGCCAATAAATTGCAGCTTTTTACTGATCTAGGTCTTAAGGACATTCAGGCACAAGACACAGTGATTAGCGTTTTTAGCTATGAGACCGAGGCGCTACCCGCATTATGTGAGTTATGGCAGCAATCGGTAGAAAAAATCCATGCGCTGCTCCCAAAGGGGCGTAGCTTAAACAGTCTGACACATTTACTGCCCTGTGAGATTGCCGATCTAGTGCCGGGTCAACAGATAAATCATGGTAATTTAACCCTGCACATTTTACCTATGACAGACCAACAGGGGTTTGATCGCCTGCTCTGGAGCTGTGATTTTAATATCGTGCGCGGTGAAGATTCCTTTTTACGTGCCCAATGGGCCGCAAAACCCTTCATTTGGCACATTTATCCCCAAGAAGATGATTATCACCTCGTAAAATTAGAAGCTTTTCTCAAACTTTACTGCGATAATCTGCCACCTAAAATTGCTTGTTATTGGTCTGAATTGAATCTCGCGTTCAACCAAGCACAGCAATCAGCCGTGAGCCTTCACTGGCAAAACCTTAATCCTGTTAATTTGCCCTTGTTGCACCATGCTAAACAATGGCCAATTAATGCATTAAATGCTGCAGATCTCGCTACTCGACTAGTTCAGTTCGTTAAAAACAGCTAAGATACTGCGCGAAAACAGAAAAATCTAAATATAGGAAATAGTGTAATGAAAACTGCTCATGAAATCCGTCCTGGTAACGTGATCATGTTAGATGGCAGCCCATGGGTTGTGCAGAAAACTGAAACAACTCGTTCTGGCCGTAACGCTGCTATCGTTAAGTTAAAGTTGAAAAACTTACTGCTTAACTCTGGTACTGAAACGACTTTCAAAGGTGAAGATAAGTTAGAAGACATCATCTTAGATCGTCTTGACTGCACATATTCTTACTTTGCAGATCCTATGTTTGTATTCATGGATGCAGAATACAACCAATACGACGTAGAAGCTGAAAACCTAGGTGATGCAGCGGCTTATATCGTTGATGGTATGGAAGAAACTTGCCAAGTGACTTTCTATGATGGCAAAGCTATCTCTGTTGAAATGCCAACCACTATCGTACGTGAAGTGATCTACACTGAGCCTTCAGCTCGTGGCGATACTTCAGGTAAAGTGATGAAGCCAGCGACTATCACTGGCGGTGGCACAGTAAGTGTTGCTGACTTCGTGAAAGTAGGCGACAAAATTGAAATCGACACTCGTACTGGTGAATTCAAGAAGCGCGTTTAATCGCCCTTCTCGTTTCCAGACAAAGAAAAGCCAGTGCTTGCACTGGCTTTTTTGTTGCTATTTTTTAGTTGAACATTTTTAAGACTCTTAAGTCATTGAAGGGGTAAAACTTTTATAAGTAATAATTCCCTTATTCATAAAAGCGTTAGCATTGCGGCCCTAAGAAACGTCGCTCCCAAGCCCCTATCTCACTCAAATAACTTTGGAATTCAATTTCCTTCACCGATACAAAGCCAGTGACAAAATCGTCCCCGAGTAAGCGTCGTGCCGAATCACTTTGGCGCATTTGCGTTAACGCAGCTAAAAATGTCTGCGCTAGGTCATGGCTGCTATCGTAGGCGCTCCCGGTTTCTGGTGCACTTGGCGATAATTTTTCTTCTATTCCGGCAAGGCCCGCTGCCAAAGATGCGGCAATCATCAGGTACGGATTAGCATCGGCGCCCGCAATGCGATTCTCTACCCGTCTCGCCACCGGAGCACTCAATGGCACACGTAAGCCAGTGGTGCGATTATCAACGCCCCAACTTAAATTAATCGGCGCTTGACTGCCGGAAATGTAACGTCTAAATGAATTGATATTGGGTGCGAATAACAACATTAAATCAGGTAGATACTTTTGTAATCCGCCGATGTAGTGGTGAAAACGGTCAGTGTCGCTACCATCTGCATGGCTGAAAATATTATGACCTTTCTCATCGACGACACTTTGATGTAAATGCATAGAACTGCCGGGTTGACCCGCTATGGGTTTTGCCATAAAAATCGCATTCAAACCATGTTTTATGGCGATTTCTTTCGCGGCATATTTGAACATAAAGGCTTGATCTGCAAGAGCCAACGGATCACCATGCACTAAGTTAATTTCATATTGTGATAGCCCCATTTCATGGATCCAAGTATCACCTTTAATCCCAATCGCATCGATGGCGGCATTAAACTCATCCCAAAATGGTGCGAGTTCATTGAGCATATTCATGCTAAACGCGGATTGACCATTTTCAGCTCGGCCACTTTTTGAAATGGGCGCCTGATACGGAACACTCGGATCGGTATTCGCCTCCGTAAGATAAAATTCAATCTCGGGTGCCACCACAGGGGTTAACCCCAAGGCTTGGTAACGAGCCAGCACATTTTTTAACATAGAGCGCGGCGCAAATGGACATAAATTACCATCCAGTAATACGCAGTCATGGATGGCAAATGCGCGCGGCACTGTGCTCCATGGGATCATCTTGAGGGTGCTGTAATCGGGGACGAGTAAAAGATCAGGATCAGCATCAGGGAAAACAGGATCGTAGGAATACTCACCGGTAATCGCTTGCATCGAAATAGCTTGGGCAATACGTAATTCAGCACCCTGAGCAAAACTTCGGGCTGGCATAAGCTTTCCCCTTGGATAGCCTGAAATATCAGGGAATAAACACTCGACATCACGTATTGTGCCGTGCTCGAAAAACGCAGTAAGAAGAGTTGAGTCCATTTGATTCGTTTGCCACTAATGTTGAAAATAATACCCTGAAGGATGCAAAGTATAATCAGGCTTTGATTTGAAAAGCTACATGGCGATGATGAAATATGTAAAATATAAATGACAATTTCGTAAAATATAATTTGACATCAGTTGAAAATCTTCATTTAACAGTGTAATCATGTTTATCCTAGTTCAAGCCTCCTCACTCTTTACTCACCTTTTACTCATTCTAGCCGCCTAACCCCATTACGGCAGACATAAAAAAACCAGCCGTAGCTGGTTTCTTATATTAATCGTGACAGAAGTTATGCAATCACAATAAAGCCGATAAATGCTATTACTGCTGCGATAAGTGCATAAGGTAACTGAGTCACAGCATGGCTCACTAAGTTACAACCTGAGCCTTGGGCGGCCAATACGGTTGAATCTGAGTAGAAGCACGCTTGGCTACCAAATGATGATGCAGACAATAAGGCCCCAATGACTAATGGGATGTCCGCCCCAACCGCTTGCGCTAATGGCATCACGATAGGAATCGTCACGGCAAATATACCCCAGCTCGAACCTGTGGCAAATGCGAGTATAGCCATAGATAAGAACACTACCGCAGGCAGCAATTTAGGTGTCATAAATGGGCTTAATGATTCAATGACGTACTGCGGCAGTAATAACTGATCGCACACATCCTTAAACACAAACGCCGCAATCACAGTGCTAATGGCCGGTAGCATGCTTTTAAAACCATCGATCATTTGGTCCATCATTTCTGAAAATGGCATCAAACGCTGCACTGCATAATAAGGAATCGTGATAACTAAGGTCGCCAGCAAACCTTTCCACACGTCGATATCAAAGTACACGGTAAAGGCAACTAACAAACCAATAGGTACTAAAAAGTTATGCAGTTTGCCCTGATTATCGGCGTGCTTAAATTCCTCTTCTATGGCTTTAACCGCATATTCATCCGAAGTTTGAACTTGGTCGAAATCCACTTGCGCTTCCGCGGGTTCACCTTGGGCAGCGCGCAGCTGCGCAGTCTTCATTGGACCAATGGCGGGCACAATACCTAATGCGACAAGTAGCACCATAGCCACAGCTAACCAAGCATAAAGCATGTAAGGAATGGCTTGCATATAAACTGCAATGCCTTGACCTTCGGCTGCCACACCGTTATCCACCAGTAATCCACCAAAAAATACCGCCCAAGTCGATAATGGCACTAACACGCACACGGGCGCGGCGGTGGAGTCCACGACATAGGCGAGCATTTCACGGGACACTTTAAATTTATCCGTTACACGCTTCATGGTTTCACCCACGGTCAACGCATTGAGATAGTCATCGATAAAAATCACGATCCCAAGGATAAAAGTCATTAATAGGGAAGATTTAGGTCCTTTCGCCAATTTAAGTGCATTGCGCCCAAACGCTAATGCGCCGCCAGTTCGTACTAAAAGTGCGATGAGCGCGCCAAAACCACCACACACCAGAATCAACCAACCTATGGTTTCATCGGCCATAACCTTCAATGACACACTAGCAAAATTGTTTAAGACTTGACTGGGATCGAGTAACAGGAAACCGGTTACCGCACCTATGATCAAAGATAAAATAGGACGGCGTAACCAAATAGCTAACACCAATACCACCAAAGGTGGGATGAGACTTAACGCTGTCGGTTCAGACATGCACTTAGGTCCTCTAAATAAATCGCCTAAAAGGCAAATGGTTTTAGAATAACGCCTGAAATCAACACGATTCAGAACGTCAACACAGCTGCTTCATGATGACTAACCCTGAAGATAAAACCCGCGAATTGCTTGCTATCTAAGGTGCCTTGCCAAAAACATCGCGCAGAAAATAAAGCGCATCGAATATTGAGTCAACTATAAATTTAACTTGATAGAAAATAAATTTATTTCCCGCGAGACAATTTTACATAACCGTATAATCTAGAAGACTTTTAACGCCATTGTAACTTAAACATTTATGATCTTCTTAGCTTAATAAGCATTCAATAAATATGCCTAATTATCACAAAATAAAATGCCACTTGCATAAGTTTACCTTATCAAAAATCTGTGATTAAAAATCAACCATTAAGTATCAGCTAAAATACATTTTCTTCTGTCACGATTGATATGGCTAATATAGAGAAATTAAATATGGGTCAGCTAATTCATCTTTCGAAATGAAAAAACATAAACAAGATTCCCCTACCAACCCAATAGATAAAAAATCTTAAAATCATGCCAATGTCAGAACATAAAACTTGTGCAGATTTCTTTAATCGACTGTTAAAGCATATTTAACTGAGGGATATTTATAAAAAAAGCGCAATTCTGTGCTTATCCCCCCTTTCATCTACAATGAAATTTCGTTATGGTGCGCTAACTTAAGCCAAAACTTTATGCATGTTCCGAGGTGTAAATGCGCCCTATCATCAAATCCAACAAGCTGGATACCGTTTGCTATGACATCCGCGGCCCAGTGCACAAGGAAGCCAGACGTTTAGAAGACGAGGGGCATCGAATCCTCAAACTCAACATTGGTAATCCGGCCCCCTTCGGTTTCGAAGCGCCTGAAGAAATAGTGCGCGATGTGATCCTCAATTTACCCAGTGCCCAAGGCTACTGTGAGTCAAAAGGATTATTCTCTGCCCGTAAGGCCATAGTGCAGCATTATCAAGCCCAAGGGATTTTTGGTGTCGATATTGAAGATATCTATATAGGTAACGGCGTTTCAGAACTCATTATGATGGCAATGCAAGGCTTGCTAAATACCGATGATGAGATCTTAATCCCCTCACCAGACTATCCCCTGTGGACAGCAGCGGCGAATCTCGCGGGCGGCAAGGCTGTGCATTATCGCTGCGATGAAGAAGCGGACTGGTTCCCCGATCTCAACGACATTAAAAGTAAAATTTCATCACGTACCCGCGGCATAGTGCTGATTAACCCGAACAACCCAACCGGAGCGGTATACAGCAGAGAATTACTGCTGCAAGTGGTTGAACTGTGTCGTCAACATGATCTGATCCTTTTTGCCGATGAAATTTACGATAAAATTTTATACGATGAAGCCAAGCATATTCCTGCTGCGGGTCTATCAGATGATATTTTAACTGTTACTTTTAACGGTTTATCAAAGGCTTATCGTGCAGCAGGATTTCGTGTTGGTTGGATGATGTTATCTGGCAATCTTAAGGCTGCTAAAAGTTACATCGAAGGCTTAGAGATGCTGTCCTCGATGCGCCTCTGTGCAAACGTGCCCAATCAACATGCGATTCAAACTGCGCTCGGCGGTTATCAGAGTATTAACGAGCTTATTTTGCCTAATGGCCGCCTCACAGTCCAAAGGGATGCCTGTTACGAATTACTTAACCAAATTCCAGGTGTGAGCGTTAAAAAACCAAAGGGCGCACTCTATGCCTTTCCGAAACTGGATATGAAGAAATTCAACCTAAGGGATGATGAGCGTTTAGTGCTGGATTTACTCAGAGAAAAGAAAATTCTGTTAGTGCACGGCACGGCCTTTAACTGGCCTGAGCCTGACCATTTACGAGTGGTTTTCTTGCCCTATAAAGAAGATCTGAAGAAAGCATTTACCGAGTTTGGTGCCTTCCTCGAAAACTATCGACAGTAAAATATCCCTTTAACGGTTTGAGACATAAAGCGATCCTAGCGGTCGCTTTATTTTTAGCTATTTCTTTAAATCCTCTACGCTCATACTCACGTGTCATCCAAGGCTGTGATAATCTAAGACTTCACTAGCGTCAATACTGCCTACTCACTCGTTTCATGTCTTCCATTGCAGCTTGTCGCCTTCCGATTTCACTCTTTAGCAGGAAAACTATGAGTCACTTATTTGCCCATTTAGCTCGCATGAAACTGATCCAACGCTGGCCTTTGATGTACAACGTTCGCACTGAAAATGTTCAAGAACACTCGCTGCAAGTTGCCATGGTGGCCCATGCACTGGTGATCATCAGTAATAAGAAATTCGGCACGACGCTCGATCCCCATCAAGCCACGAGTCTGGCGATTTTTCACGATGCCAGTGAAATTCTCACGGGTGACTTACCGACGCCGGTAAAATACTTCAATAAAGAAATTGAAGCCGAGTATAAAAAGATTGAGGCGATTGCCGAGCAGCGCATGTTAGATATGGTACCTGAGGAATTTAAAGAAGATTATCGCAGTCTGTTCATCAGCGATTACGCCGACCCCGTTTACAAGACCATAGTGAAATCGGCTGATACTCTGTGTGCCTATCTTAAATGCCTTGAGGAAAACCGCGCTGGCAACAGTGAATTCAATACCGCCCGTAAGCGTCTCGAAGACATGCTGGCGACAAATCCAGATCCCGCAGTACAGTATTTTATAAGCTGCTTTGTGCCAAGTTTCACCTTGAATTTAGACGAAATTAACAAGATGCTTTGATTTTCCACTCTCGCTAGGAATGCATATGACTTCAAGTGTTTGGCAAGAACGCCGTCATGGTGAAGATAAACAACGGCGCTTTGATCACCGCAGCCCTTACCAAAGAGACAGGGCGCGTATTCTCCACTCGGCCGCCTTTCGCCGCCTTCAGGCCAAGACCCAAGTGCTCGGCGTTGGCATGAATGACTTCTATCGCACCCGATTAACCCACTCACTCGAAGTCTCGCAAATTGGCACCGGCATAGCTGCTCAGCTCAGACGTAAATATCCACAACATAAACAGCTGCTTTGCTCTATGAGCTTATTAGAGTCCCTGTGCTTGGCCCACGATATTGGTCATCCTCCCTTCGGCCACGGTGGCGAAGTCGCATTAAATTACATGATGCGCGACCACGGCGGTTTTGAAGGCAATGGCCAAACCTTTCGTATTTTATCGAAACTTGAGCCTTACACATTAGATTTTGGGATGAACTTATGCCGCCGAACTATGCTCGGGATTTTAAAATACCCCGCGCCGCACTCGAAGCTGTTTGTCGCGGGTGAACATAATGAAATCACCAACCATAGACAGCTCAAGCCGTCACAATGGCCGCCGGTTAAGGGCATTTTCGACGATGATAACGACATCTTCGCTTGGGTGCTTGAACCTTTGTCTGAGGCGGATAGCCGTCGTTTTACATCAACGCAGCAAGGTTCACACCCCGCCCTGCACCACTATCCGCATTTGCGAACCCAGTTTAAATCCTTCGATTGCTCAATTATGGAACTGGCAGATGACATCGCCTATGCGGTGCACGATCTCGAAGATGCGATTGTGATGGGCATAGTCACAGCGTCCCAGTGGCATCAAGATGTGGCGCCGACACTGACCAACAGCAGTGATACGTGGATAAAACAAGAGCTGGCAGATATTGGCAACAAGCTGTTTTCCCATGAGCATCACCTGCGTAAAGATGCCATAGGCACACTCGTTAATGGCTTTGTCACCGCCATTGTTATCTCAGAAGATGACGTGTTCGAAGAGCCATTATTGCGCTTTAATGCGACGTTAGAGCCAGAATTTGCCATTGCGCTCAATGTGCTCAAGCAACTGGTTTATAAATACGTTATTCGTAAACCTGAGATCCAAATGCTCGAATATAAGGGCCAGCAGATTGTGATGGGATTATTTGAAGCCTTCGCTTCCGATCCCGAGCGTTTACTGCCACTGAACACCCAAGAGCGCTGGCGCGAAAGTGAGCAACAAGGCTTAAACAGTCACAGAGTGTTGGCGGACTATATTTCAGGGATGACCGATGAGTTTGCGGGGCGACTGTATCAACAGCTATTTAGCCCAAAAGCCGGCTCGAATGTGGAACTGAGCAAGGAAATGTAGGTAAGCAGACATTGCGCGGCCCGACTTGCTATAAAGCCAGACTGTTTGTAAATGCTCGTGTTACTGTAAAAACCAGACTTTCTACAGAGTCAGCTATCGCAGCCGTTCTTTATCAAAATGCGAAAGATAAAAGACAAAAACCACCTCGCGGTGGTTTTTTATTTTGTCACTATTTCAAGCTCGATTTATAAAGCGCCGATGGCATCTTTACAAAGTTGAGTGATACGATCCCAATCGCCGTGTTCCATTGCATCCGTTGGCGCAATCCAACTACCACCAATACAATCGACGTTTTTCAGCGCTAAATAATCTTTATAGCTGCTTGGCGTAATGCCACCTGTTGGGCAGAAGCGAATGTCCGCTAGCGGACCCGAGAAGGCTTTAAGAGCATCGACACCACCCGAGGCTTCGGCTGGGAAGAATTTAAAGTGGGTGTAACCGAGCGCCATCCCCGTCATCACTTCTGAAATGCTCGCAACCCCTGGAATTAAAGGGATTGGACCATGCATACCCGCTTTGAGCAGTTCAACCGTCGCGCCTGGGGTAATAATAAACTGCGCACCCGCGGCAATCGCAAGATCAAGCTGAGCTTCGTTTAGGATAGTCCCTGCGCCCACTAAGGCCTCAGGCACTTCTTTAGCGATTTTAGTGATAGCTTCGAGTGCACAAGGCGTACGCAAAGTCACTTCTAACACGCTAATGCCGCCGGCAACCAGTGCTCGCGCTAATGGCACCGCATGTTCAATCTTGTTAATCACCATAACAGGAACAATAGGGCTGCGTTTAAAAATATCTTGTGGCTGTAGTGACCAGTTATTCTCAAGCATTGCGTTATTCTTCCTTTGTATTAATAAAGTTCATCGATGGCATTAGTACAACGCGCACCAGTTTCTGGACTACTTAGATTTGAACGTAGCGCACTAAATAACTCGCGGCCCATCCCATAACGTGAGCGATGTAAATCGACTATTCCCGCGGCTCTGGTGGCAAGTTCAGCTTCAGATACAAGCAGGCTCAGTTCGCCTGTTAACGCATCGACACGGATCAAGTCGCCATCTTGGACTTTGGCAATTAAACCGCCATCTAAGGCTTCTGGCGTCAAGTGAATGGCCGCAGGGACTTTACCCGACGCGCCAGACATACGACCGTCGGTCAGCAGCGCGACTTTAAAGCCTTTGTCCTGAAGCGTTCCCAATAGTGGGGTTAACTTGTGCAGTTCTGGCATACCGTTGGCTTTCGGGCCTTGACCTTTAACCACCACAACACAATCTCTATCCAGAGCACCGGCTTGGAACAAGGCATCGAGTTTGTTTTGATCGTCAATCACCACTGCGGGCGCTTCAACGACACGATGTTGTTCTTGTACTGCTGACACTTTGATCACAGCGCGGCCTAAGTTACCTTTGAGTAATTTTAAGCCACCGTTGCCTTGGAAAGGTGATGCGACTGACGTTAACACTTCAGTATCTAAGCTAGTCGTTGGACCATCGACCCAACGCAGTTCACCGTCGAGCAGCCTTGGCTCTTGGGTATAACGGCGTAAACCAAAACCCGCAACGGTATTCACATCTTCATGCAATAGACCCGCATCGAGCAATTCTTTGATTAAGTACGCCATGCCACCGGCGGCATGGAAATGATTAATATCGGCATGACCGTTTGGATACACGCGCGCCACTAATGGTACAGCATCGGATAATTCAGAAAAATCATCCCAGTTCACAATAATACCGGCAGCACGAGCTGCGGCGACAATGTGCATCGTCAAGTTAGTAGAACCACCAGTAGCCAAAAGTGCCACAATGCCGTTAACCACAGACTTTTCGCTAACCACTTCACCGATTGGGGTATATTGAGTCCCCATTTCAGTTAAACGGCACACTTGCTTAGCCGCCATCTTATTTAACGCTTCGCGCAGTGGATCATCAGGATTCACAAAAGATGAGCCAGGTAACTGCAGACCCATCACTTCAAGCATCAACTGATTCGAGTTTGCCGTGCCGTAGAAAGTACAGGTTCCAGCACTGTGGTAAGACTGAGCTTCAGCTTCTAATAGCTGTGCACGGTCTACTTTACCTTGGGCAAATTGTTGACGAATACGGGCTTTTTCTTTGTTCGGGATACCTGATTTCATCGGCCCTGCCGGCACGAATAACATAGGTAAGTGACCAAAACTTAAGGCGCCGATAAGTAAACCTGGAACGATTTTATCGCAAATGCCGAGCAGTAAAGCGCCATCGAACATGTTGTGAGACAAGCCCACAGCCGTTGCCATCGCAATCACTTCACGACTCAGTAAGCTCAATTCCATACCGGGTTGACCTTGAGTCACACCATCACACATGGCCGGAACACCGCCCGCCACTTGTGCAACACTGCCGACTTCCTGACAGGCTTTTTTAAGCAATTCAGGATAGCTTTCATAGGGTTGGTGCGCAGATAACATATCGTTAAATGCCGTCACTATGCCGATGTTCGCCTTATTCAATTGACGCAATGCATTTTTGTCGTCTGGATTACAGGCGGCAAAACCATGGGCTAAGTTGCCACAGCTCAATGAGCTACGGTGTACACCATGGTTACGGGCATCATTCAATGCGGCGAGATAACCTTCACGTGACGCTTTGCTACGGGCAATAATTCTGTCGGTAACAGCTTGAACTACTGAGTGTATTTCTACTGAGTGCATAGTGACTCCTTAAGCGCTCCAGAACACATCAACGGGCGTTTTACGCTGCGCTAATACGGCTCTGATAGGCATAGCATGGACATCATCACTTTCTAACGCTTGACGATATACGGATAATTTCTGTTCCCCGACCAAGTGCAGATAAATTTGTCTGCTGTTCAGAATCGCACTCTTAGAGAGCGTGATCCTGCCGTGGGGCGCTGTGGTGGGGTTAGTCGCCACGCACAGGGCTTGGGTTGTGAGCGCATTTTCAAGCTCAGCGCTACAGGGAAACCAAGAGCAAGTATGACCATCGTTACCCATGCCTAACACCACAACATCAAAAGGACGTGGGAAGTTAGACAAAGACTCGGCGGCCATATCGGCGCCCGCTTCTGCGGTCGAAAACATGTTTTTTAAACCGCGGAATTTGGCATTCACCGCACGGTTTTGTAATAAATGTTCACGCACGAGACGCTCATTAGAAGCATCGGCGTCGGCTTCAACCCAGCGCTCATCGGCAAGCGTGATATAAACGTCACTCCAATCGATGGATTTCATGCTCAATAGTTGAAATAACTTAAGCGGCGTCGAACCACCGGAAACCACTAAGCTCGCTTTTCCGCGGGCATCGACAGCTTCCTGCAACTGGCTCGCAATTCTATTCGCAAGCTGTTGTTCTAACGCACTTGGCGTATCGAAAGATTTGAATACGGTTTCTTTAATCATCAAAGTCTCCTACTCGTCCCACGAACGGCCATCTTTGGTAATCAAAGCAACTGACGCAACTGGACCCCAAGTACCCGCAGGATAAGGTTTTGGTTTTTCGTTGCTTTGTTCCCACGATTGGATAATGCCATCCACCCAAGTCCATGCCTGCTCGACTTCGTCGCGGCGCACGAACAGCGCTTGATTACCGAGCATAGCTTCGAGTAATAGACGCTCATAGGCATCGGCGATACGTTCATTTTTAAAGGTATCGGAGAAGCTCAAATCGAGTTTAGTGGTTTGTAGACGTTGTTTTTGCTCCAAACCTGGCACTTTGTTCATCATCTGGATTTCAACCCCTTCATGGGGCTGCAAACGGATTGTCAGCTTGTTCGGTGGCAGATTACGGTAGCTTGAGCGATACAAGTTATGCGGTGGGTTTTTGAAATACACCACAATTTCAGAGCTCTTAAACGGCATACGTTTACCGCTACGTAAATAGAAAGGCACGCCCGCCCAACGCCAGTTGTCGATATCCACACGAATAGCCACGAAGGTTTCTGTGTGTGATTGAAGGTTGGCGCCTTCTTCTTCTAAATAACCCGGTACTGGGCTGCCCTTTAAGAAGCCAGCACTGTACTGACCGCGTACGGTATTTTCATACACATTGTCAGAATTAATCGGACGCAGTGATTTGAGCACTTTGACTTTTTCATCACGGATGCTGTCAGCGTCTAAGTTGACCGGTGGATCCATAGCAACGAGCGTTAACACTTGCAGCAAATGGTTCTGGATCATGTCACGCATTTGACCCGCTTTGTCGAAGTAACCCCAACGGCCTTCGATGCCCACTTCTTCTGCGACTGTGATCTGGACGTGGTCAATCGTACGGTTGTCCCACTTAGAGGCAAATAAAGAGTTAGCAAAACGCAGTGCAATCAAGTTCTGTACGGTTTCTTTACCTAAGTAATGATCGATACGGTAAACCTGACGTTCTTTGAAGTAAGCGGAAACTTGGTCATTGATAACGCGAGAAGAGTCTAAATCTGAGCCGATGGGCTTTTCGAGCACCACGCGTGAATCTGGGTGGATAAGATCTTGTTCATGCAAACAACGGCAAATGTCGCCGAATATTGCAGGTGGCGTAGCAAAGTAACTGACCATAACGCGCTCTTCTGGTTTGAGCAGATCATGGAAGGCACTGTAGCCCGCTGAATCGGTAAAGTTAGTGCCTATATAGTGGCAGCGGGACAGGAAACGTTGGAGAGTCTCTTCGCACAAAGGCTCTTTCACGAAGGTGTTTAATGCAAGCGTGACTAATTCGATAAACTCATCTTGAGTAAACTCGTCTTTCGCGACACCGATCACTTTCGTATCTTTATCGAGAAGTTCAGCTTTATCTAGCTGGTATAAAGAAGGTAACAACTTGCGTCGTGCCAAATCGCCTTTAGTACCAAAGAGTACGAAGTCACAAGCTTTGGCGCCTGATGTTGTTTTGCCCATTGCGTTACGATCTCCTTTGTATGTCGTGTCCCTTCATGTCGATGAAGAAATCCACACTTTTGTTGTAATATAACAACAGAATTTGTTAAATGCATCTATTTTTATAAATATTAACATTCTAGCTAACTAGTCACTTGCTGCATAAATCTGATATGCTTTTTGTGCTTAAATTACTGAAGGTAGTAAAGTCTTATTTCAAAATTGTACTGAAAAGTTACTACATAGAGTCTATTAGTGGGCCGCCAGTCTTGATCTGCTCCCACGAAATAAAAATAAATAAAATTACATTCTCAATTTAGCGGACATACGCGTATGAATACCCTAGAAAAGGTTCAAAAAAGCCTCACCCATTTTAGTAAATCAGAACGCAAAGTTGCAGAGGTGATCTTAGCATCACCACAGACAGCTATACATTCTAGCATCGCCACACTGGCTAAGATGGCAGATGTCAGTGAACCTACTGTGAATCGTTTCTGCCGCCGCTTAGATACTAAAGGTTTCCCTGATTTTAAGTTACATCTAGCGCAAAGTCTTGCGAACGGTACACCTTATGTGAGCCGCCACGTTGAAGAAGATGATTCGACTGAGTCTTATACGACAAAAATATTCGAATCTTCAATGGCTTCGCTCGATACCGCACGTCAAAGCCTAGACATTTCAGCCATTAATAAAGCCGTTGATATTCTCACTCAAGCTAAGACTATTTCCTTTTTTGGCCTAGGCGCATCCGCTTCAGTTGCCCATGACGCGCAAAATAAATTCTTCCGCTTTAATGTCCCTGTCATCTGTTTTGACGATGTTCTAATGCAACGCATGAGCTGTATTAACAGTAATGAGGGCGATGTGGTGGTATTGATTTCCCACACTGGCCGCACTAAGTCATTGATTGAAATAGCGCGTTTAGCGAGAGAAAATGGTGCAGCTGTGATTGGTATTACCGCCCGCAACTCGCCTTTGTCAATGGAATGTACACTGCCCGTGACAATGGAAGTGCCAGAAGATACTGACATGTATTTACCTATGGCCTCGCGTTTAGCCCAATTAGTCACTATAGATGTATTGGCAACGGGTTTTACCTTACGTAGAGGCCCACGTTTCCGCGATAATTTGAAACGAGTGAAAGAAGTGTTAAAAGAGTCTCGCATCAATAAAGATCCGATACTGTAACTCACTTCCTTTTCTAAAAATGGCTAGTGTTGATCCTTAACCTAGCCATTTATCGTGCAAATATCAGCGATACCTCACAATTTTCATACATAACTTTAGATCAATTTGATTGTAACTTTACTACAAAATTTGGAATTGCATGGTAATATAGTCCCAAGATTTTTTTTAACTTTAACGGAGTATCCTTATGTTCCGCAGAACCAAAATCGTCACCACTCTAGGTCCCGCTACCGATCGTGATGATAATCTACGCCGCATCATCGCGGCAGGTGCAAACGTTGTACGTCTTAATTTCTCCCACGGTTCCCCAGAAGATCACTTAAAACGAGCAACTCAAGCGCGCGAAATCGCTAAAGAGTTAGGCGTTCATGTGGCCATTCTTGGTGACTTACAAGGCCCTAAAATCCGCGTTTCTACTTTCAAAGACAATAAGAAAGTACAACTCGTATTAGGTCAAGCCTATGTACTTGATGCCGAGTTAGCCAAAGGTGAAGGCGACGAGACCCAAGTGGGTATCGATTACAAGCAATTGCCAGACGATGTGACTGTTGGCGATATCCTGATGTTAGATGATGGCCGTGTTCAATTACGCGTTGAGCGTGTTGAAGGCCGTAAAGTGCATACCACAGTGACTGTGGCAGGCCCTTTATCTAACAACAAAGGTATTAACAAACAAGGCGGCGGACTTTCTGCTGCTGCGCTGACCGAAAAAGACAAGGCTGACATTCTCACTGCAGCAATGATCCAAGTGGATTATTTAGCCGTGTCTTTCCCGCGCAGTGGTGCTGACTTGGACTATGCACGCGATCTTGCCCGTCAAGCAGGTTGTAATGCGTTGATCGTTGCTAAAGTTGAACGTGCTGAAGCGGTTGCGACCGATGCAGCTATGGATGATGTGATCTTAGCGTCTGACGTTGTTATGGTTGCCCGTGGTGACTTAGGTGTTGAAATTGGTGATGCAGCACTCGTTGCGGTGCAGAAGAAGTTAATCGCCCGTTCACGCCAACTGAATAAAGTCGTCATCACTGCCACTCAGATGATGGAATCGATGATTTCAAGCCCAATGCCAACCCGCGCCGAAGTAATGGACGTGGCGAACGCTGTGCTTGATGGTACCGATGCTGTGATGTTATCTGCTGAAACTGCTGCCGGTGACTTCCCAGAAGAAACCGTTAAGGCAATGGCAAACGTGTGTGTTGGCGCTGAATCTCACCCAAGTGTGATTGTGTCTAAGCATAGATTAGATGTGCGTTTCACTTCAGTTGAAGAGACAATTGCGCTATCAACTATGTATGCAGCAAACCACCTAGAAGGCGTTAAGGCGATTATCGCTCTGACTGAATCAGGTGCAACACCACAGTTGATGTCTCGTATCAGTTCTTCACTGCCAATCCTAGGTTTATCACGTCACGCAACAACCTTAGCCAAAATGGCCTTGTACCGCGGCGTGTTGCCAATCTACTTCGATTCAACTATCCACCCAGCCGATGAGCTAGCGCAAAAAGCGTTAGAAGCATTAACTGCGGCTGGTTATTTGAATAGCGGTGATATGGTGCTGATGACCAAAGGCGATGCAATGGAAACCATCGGCGGCACTAACACCTGTAAAGTGTTGATCGTAGCTTAAGCTTCTTCTAACAACTCAAGCTCGTTAGAAAACAGCCAATAAAAAACCACCTTCATGAGGTGGTTTTTTTATATTGACTGTTTTCTGTAAGTGCAGATTTCTGTTGGTGAAAATTTGTTGGTCTCTCATTTCAGAGGGAAATCCAAACGGCCCAAGCGGCGTAGCCATCGAACTTAACACCGCTTAGACCAAACTGCACTAACATTAAACGCTAACATCAAACACTAATAATCACTATAACGCTTCGAAATCATTCACATTAATTGCCGCTAAGCGCAGCTTATCAGCATGCTGTAACTTTTGATCTTCGTCGGCAGTAATAACGCCAGTCTCGAGTGCTTTTGCAAACAAAACTATATTCGGCACTTTTGCAGGCAAATCACCGGCACGCTGCGCTTTCTTCAGTTTTTTATAGATATCTTTACAGGCATATTGCGCGATAAATGCTTGCTCAACTTCAGCAATACCGCCCTTATCCCCTTCAAATTCAGGGCATAAGAAAGTAATACGTTCACGAGCAGGGCCAGGCTTCAACATGCCGCTAACTAAATCGGTCGCCATTTTGTCGCTCGGTGCAGTGAAGTGATTACCCAGCGGGAAGATTAAGCCACGCAGTAACCATGCCACAGGACGGCTCGGGAAGTTACGAATCGTGTCTTCCAACGCTTTCGCCGCCAAGTGCAAACGATTGGCCATTACATAACGTACCGCAGGCAAATCGTCCTGTTGACGGCCATTATCTTCAAATAACTTCAAGGTCGCTGAGCCTAAATACAACTGGCTGAGCACATCACCCATACGTGCCGACAGCATTTCTTTACGTTTTAAATCGCCGCCCATGATCAGCATAGATAAATCTGTCATTAAGGCTAATGCAGACGAAATACGCGACATATCTTTATAGTACTGCTTAGTTTCACCGCTCACTGGCGCACTGCCAAAACGGCTACCGCTTAACGCGCTAAATAAAGCACTGAAAGCATTACGCGTGGCATAACCCATGTGACCCATTAATAACGCATCAAAACGCTCTAAGGCTTCATGTTGGTTTTCCATCGCTGCGGCTTCCATTTCGGCAAGCACGTATGGATGGCAGCGAGTCGCACCTTGACCAAAAATCATCAACGAGCGGGTTAGAATATTCGCGCCTTCCACAGTGATCGAAATTGGATTCGACATATAAGGGTGGCCTAAATAGTTTTTAGGTCCTAATTGAATGCCCTTACCCGATTGAATATCCATGGCATCATTCATCACTGAACGGCCTAATTCAGTCATGTGGTACTTAGCTATCGCGGTCACGACCGAAGGTTTGACTTTTAGATCGATACCCGTGGTTGTTAAACGACGCGCAGCTTCTAACTGATAAGTGTTGGCAATAATACGCGCCAGCGCTTCTTGCACCCCTTCAAACTGACCAATTGCCATTCCAAACTGGTGACGCACATAGCTGTAAGCCGTTGTCGTCTTCGTCGCCATGTGACCAGAAGCCGTTGCCAATGCTGGCAATGAAATACCGCGGCCCGCTGACAAACACTCAACCAGCATACGCCAGCCTTTACCGGCAAACTCAGGGCCACCGATAATCCAATCGAGCGGAATAAACACTTCTTTACCTTGAGTAGTACCGTTCATAAACGCCATACCCAGCGGATTATGACGACGACCAATAACCACACCAGGATGATCCGTTGGGATCAACGCACAGGTAATGCCTAAGTTTTTCTTATCGCCAAGCAGACCTTCAGGATCGCGCATTTGGAACGCTAACCCCAGCACTGTTGCTACAGGCGCCAGCGTGATATAACGCTTATCCCAGGTAAGTTTAAGCCCAAGCATTTCTTCGCCGTTGAAAGTATCACGACACACAATACCTACATCGGGTATAGCGCCGGCATCACTGCCCGCTTCTGGACCAGTTAATGCAAAACAAGGAATTTCATCGCCTTTAGCTAAAGCAGGTAACCAACGTTCTTTCTGCTCGCTCGTACCATAGTGGGTCAGCAACTCACCTGGGCCTAAAGAGTTCGGCACCATCACAGTAACAGCAGCGCTTACGCTACGGCTGGCTAATTTGCTGACAATGGTCGAGTTTGCATAGGCAGAGAAAGCTTTACCACCGAATTTCTTCGGAATGATCAGTGCGAAGAAACCTTCTTTCTTAAAGTATTCCCACAGCTCTGGCGGTAAATCCTTGCGGTTATGCACTATGTCGAAATCATCGATCATCGTCAGTGCTGTCATCACTTGATTATCAATAAAGTCTTTTTCTTCTGCAGTTAGCGTGGGTTTGCCATAGCTATGCAAGGTATTCCAGTTAGGATTTCCGCGAAATAACTCCCCTTCCCACCAAACATCACCCGCTTCCATCGCTTCACGCTCTGTATCGGAAAGTGGCGGCAAGACCTTCTTGAAAAAACTAAAAACTGGGCGGGTAATAAACTGCATCCGGATATTTTTCACCGCAAACAACACGACAATGGCTATCAGGGCAAGAATTATAATCGTCAACATTATCAAGACCTTTTAATTAAGAAGAAACGGGGACTGATACACCAGCCGCCATGTAGGGGATCACTTTACGGATCACAGCTTCGATGTCGTTATGCTCACCAAACTCAGCAGCAGCAATGTCATTTAGGGCATCAGCGGACGCCATAGTGAACACGATAGTGCCTAAGGTAAAGTGTAAGCGCCAAAACATTTCAGCGGATGGAATATGTGGTGCACTGGCCGAAACGGCTTTAACAAAAGCATCCAGATGCTGGCCGTAATGGGTAGTGATAAACCAACGTAAATGCCCTTGGCTTTCGATATAGCCACGGCCTAAAAGCTGCAGGAAGATCGTGGTGCCTTCGGTACGTAGCGCGTTTAAATCCAATAAAGGATCGACCAAAGAAGACAGGATCTCTTCGAGTGTTGCTTGTGCTGGAGCGGCATTTAAACGATGAATTTGGCTTGAAGCGGCAGGCATAAACACGTCTAAATAGCGGGCTAACACTGCACGGATAAGCTCTTTTTTAGAACCAAAGTGATAATTGACCGATGCTAAATTCACCTCAGCTTTGCTGGTAATGAGTCGCAAGGAGGTCTCAGAAAAGCCCCGTTCGGCGAACAGTTTTTCTGCGGCATCAAGTATTCTAGTTTTTGTATCGGATCGACTTGCCATTCCGTGACCTTGAATTAATTTAAAACACTCGTTTAAATTAAACATTGGCACCACGGATGTCAAACTAAAATTGGACAAATTCACCGCTTTCTAGTCTGTGATACAAGCGGTATGTCGTACATGTCCGAATAAGTGTTAAAAACAAGTCAATTAACCCTTGTGCAATAACCCTGTGGTTTAGGTAAACTGTGTAACACAAAAACAACAAGGAAAACTAGACATGGTTATTTCATTGAATCGTCGCAGTAAAATCGCCCTCACAGTGGCACTCGCGCTGGGATTAACGGCCTGTAATGATGCACAAAGTAAAACAGACAAAACAGCTACTGCAGAAGCAGCTGTCATCAATACCGCCCCAGATAAAGCACAAGCCATTGCTTTTATTAACGATGCTGAAGCCAAGATGGCCGAATTATCGATTGAATCTAATCGCGCCGAGTGGATTTACAGCAACTTTATTACCGATGATACCGCGGCTCAGTCTGCCGCAGTCGGTGAAAAGGTCAGCGCAGCGTCGGTAAAATTTGCAACAGAGGCGGCTAAGTACGCCAATGTGCAACTCGATCCCGTTAATGCCCGCAAGCTCAATATCCTACGCAGTGCGTTAATACTACCCGCGCCGCTCGATCCTGCGAAAAATGCCGAGCTTGCGCAAATTAGCTCAGAGTTAAATGGCTTATACGGCAAAGGAAAGTACTGTTTTGCCGACGGTAAGTGTATGACCCAGCCTGAGCTATCGAGCCTGATGGCCGAATCACGGGATCCCGCAATCTTGCTAGAAGCGTGGAAAGGCTGGCGTGAAATCGCCAAACCTATGCGTCCCTTGTTTCAACGTGAAGTGGAACTGGCCAATGAAGGCGCGAAGGATCTCGGTTATGCCAACCTGTCTGAGCTATGGCGCAGTCAATATGATATGAAGCCCGATGACTTTTCACAGGAACTCGACCGTCTTTGGGGCCAAGTTAAGCCACTTTATGAGTCCTTGCACTGCTACGTACGGGGAGAATTGAATAAAGAGTATGGCGATACCGTCGCACCGACCACTGGCCCCATCCCGGCACACTTACTTGGCAACATGTGGGCCCAGCAATGGGGTAATGTGTATGATCTCGTCGCCCCTGACAATGCCGATCCGGGTTACGATGTCACTGAGTTACTCGCAAAGAAAGGCTATGACGAGCATAAAATGGTGAAACAAGCCGAAGGCTTCTTCACATCATTAGGGTTCGCACCATTGCCAGAAAGTTTTTGGGCGCGTTCTCTATTCGTTCAGCCAAAGGACCGTGATGTGGTTTGTCACGCTTCGGCATGGGATCTCGATAATCTCGACGATATTCGCATTAAAATGTGTATCCAAAAGACCGCCGAAGACTTTAGCGTTATCCACCACGAACTTGGGCATAACTTCTATCAACGCGCTTATAAGCAACAACCCTTCCTGTTTAAAAACAGCGCCAACGATGGTTTCCATGAAGCCATTGGTGACACGATTGCACTGTCGATTACGCCAAGCTATTTAAAGCAAATCGGCTTATTAGAAGAAGTACCTGATGCATCTAAGGATATCGGCCTCTTACTAAAACAAGCCTTAGACAAAATTGCTTTCTTGCCCTTTGGCCTGATGATAGATCAGTGGCGCTGGAAAGTTTTTAGCGGCGAAATCACGCCCGCCCAATATAACCAAGCTTGGTGGGATCTGAGGGAAAAATACCAAGGCGTCAAAGCACCGACTGAACGTAGTGAAGCAGATTTTGATCCGGGTGCTAAATACCATGTACCAGGCAATGTACCCTACACCCGTTACTTCCTAGCGCATATTTTGCAATTCCAATTCCATCAAGCGCTGTGTGAAACTGCAGGCGATAAAGGTCCGGTACACAGATGCAGTATTTATGGTAATCAAGCCGCGGGAGAGAAACTCAATAAGATGCTCGAGTTAGGCTTAAGTAAACCTTGGCAAGAAGCATTGAAAGAAGTCACCGGCAAAGAAACGATGGATGCAAAAGCGGTGCTCGATTACTTCGCCCCACTTAAAACATGGTTAGATGAGCAAAATACCACCGCAAACCGCCAGTGTGGTTGGTAAGGGTTCGTTAAATCATTACCCAATAACATAAAACAAAATGCCCAATAAAATTGGGCATTTTTATTCAATCCTTATCTGTTTAATCTAACGCCATCCCATTCCTTTGCGATTGGCTTCACGGTTTTCGAGCTTGAGCTGTTCAGACTTAGTTAACATCACATAAAGTGCCCCAGCACCGCCCTGCTCGGTTTTCGCCGAATGATAGGCAAGCACCATGTCGAGTTGTGATAACCAATAGCACACAGCGGATTTGAGCAATCCTGCAAAGGGTTGACTCTGATAGCCTTTACCGTGGATCAACATGACACAGCGTTCACCATGTGCCTGCGCTGCCAGTAAATAGTTAAGGACGGCATCACGAGCTTGGTTTAACCGATAAGCATGCACATCAAGCTCCATCTTGATGCTGTATTGCCCCATTCGGAGTCGTTTAAAAACGCCGCCTTGTACCCCCTCACGCTTAAAGCTCACAATGTCATCTGGCGCTTGCTGTGGAAATACTTTTAAATCCAGTGACATACACGCTAGGAAGGCTTCCCGTTGTAAAGCATCGCGTCTGTGTATTTGCTCAGCCGTCAACGCTTTCGGTGCTAAATTCACCACTGGCATATCGCCTTTTAGTGGTACGACTCCAGCCATTTCCTCAAAAAACAGTGCTGACTCATCATCCAGCATGGCAAGCTCCTTTACTTCACACTCTTGTACAGAAACACACTTTGTAAACATTCAAGGCTTTAGTTCAGCGGGCGCCTCCATTATAGTGACGCCATGATTGCCAGATTAGAATAAAGTAATGAAATTTTTGCCGCTAGTCCTGATGTGCTTATTGTCACTGCCAAGCTTAGCCAATCCAGCTAAAACTCATACAAAATCCACTGATGATCAATTGATCAATGCTAATTACCCTTTGTTTATTAGTGCTTTTAATCAATTGTCCCCTGAGGTGACTCGTGAGATTTACGCTGATGACGCTAGCTACTTATCTGAGAGTCAAAGTAAAGAAATTTACTATGGACGAGACAATATTGTCGCCATTTACAAGAAGTTTTTCGATAAAATCAGTGCCAAAAAAGCCACTATCGACGTGGATTTTCGCATTACTAAACGCAAAATTATCGGTAATGGTGCCATAGATACAGGCTATTATTTGGTTCGATTTTACCCGGCACAAGAAACCGGAGAACCTGTGAGTGAATTTGCGGGCAAATTTGCTATTGGTACAGAAAAAGTCTCATCCACCCAATGGAAAGTGAGCTTAGATACCAATAACCGCGCAGAACCTAGCTATTATCTGAATGCGAAACCGGTACCTAACTTATATTATGGTCGCCAATTTCCGCCTTTACCTGCGGGTAAAAAATTACCCTAATGTTAATGCCGATTACGTTTAAATGGACTATCTCACATCTAGCGCATTTAGATAGAAATCGAATAAATTTAAACAAATACAATTAAATTAAAGATTTAGCTAACATGACTACAACTAAGCAAACCTGCCCCTGTGGTAGTGGGCTAAGCTACCAAGATTGCTGTGGTCCACTGCATACGCATGTAGACTCTGGGCAAGTCATTGCCCGTACTCCTGAACAGCTTATGCGCTCACGCTACTGCGCATTTGTATTGAAAAATTTTGATTACATTTTAAAAACACATCATCCAGACTATCTAAATGGCCTTACTCTCACGAGCCTCAATGCTGGTCCTCACCCACATTGGTTAGGATTAGATGTACAGAGCAGTACTGAAACACCAAGCCACAATGCTCAAGCGGCGATAGCTGAACAACGACATGGCACAGTTACCTTTAAAGCTTGGTATAAGCTCGATGGTGAAATTGATGCTATCTATGAGCGATCCGAATTTATCTACCAAGCAAGTCGCTGGTATTACAGCCAAGGCCAGCAAATGACGGCTAAATTACCCGGTAGAAATGACCTCTGTATTTGCCATAGTGGCAAAAAATTCAAACAATGCTGCTTAAAATCTTAATAGGTATACAGTGCTGAGCTGCACTGGAGAATTACGGTGAAGGTTTATAGTGCTGATTGAACAAGCACAGAGATGAATAATAAAGGCAACCTAAGATTACAAACCTAGGTTGCCTTTATTTTATCGTGAGCAGCACATTTGAAATAATTGTGACTTAGTGGGTTATGACTGAAGCGCTTTTCGCCGACAAGATAAATTGTGCAAACTCAGGCTCCCGTAATGCAGGACTATAGAGATAACCCTGTGCCTGATGGCAAAAACTTTTCGCTAAAAACGCTTCTTGCTCAAGGGTTTCAACCCCTTCTGCCGTCAAAGATATATTTAATGCATTCGCCATGGCGATAATGGCTGACACAATTTCGCGACTTTCACGGCTGACGGTAAGATCTGAAATAAACGAACGATCAATCTTAAGTTTACTGATCGGAAACTGCTTCAAATAACGCATAGAGCAGTAACCCGTCCCAAAATCGTCAATCGCGAGCCCTACGCCTAATTCCGCTAATTCTTGGCATAACAAGGTCGCGTGGCGAATATCACCCATCAATTCAGTCTCAGTGATCTCTAAGATTAACGTCTTAGGTTTCAAGCGATAACGCGTCAACAACTGCCACACTTGCTCGAATAAATTACCACTGAAGAACTGGCGGGCCGATACATTCACATGCATTGTCATATCTGCATTATGATGCTGCCATAGGTTCAACTGTCGACAAGCGGCCTCTAAAACCCAACTGCCGATAGAATTAATCATCCCCGACTGCTCAGCAATATCAATAAAGGAAGCTGGAAATAACACGCCTCTTTTAGGGTGATGCCAACGGATTAAGGCTTCGGCGCCAATATAGGTATTCTGCTCAAGATCCCTCAGTGGCTGATAATAAAGCTCAAACTGACGACCACGGATCGCACTGTGTAAATCACGTTCTATCTGCGCATCCTCTTTAAATGCACTCAATAACGTGCTGTTAAATACTTGGATTGCAGTGCCTTTTTTCTTTTTAGCATACTGCACTGCAATATCGGCACAGGTTAATGGGGCAAACAAACTCGCCACAGAGGCAATATCAACCACAGCTAAAGCAGGCTTTGGTTCGACTTGCTCACGGCCGATTAAAATAGGCATAGCAAGATGTTGATACAGGCGCGTACTAAAATAATCGAGATCGTAAACCGCATTATCATCGGTCAATAGCACGGCAAATTCATCGCTGCCGACGCGGGCAATTTCGGTGGCCTTATTAATCTCAGAAAAATGTTTCAAACGGCGGGCAATTTCTATCAACAAACTATCGCCATTTTCATGACCATAGGTATCGTTAAAACGCTTAAATCCCACTAAATCAACTAATAACAACAGTCCCTTCGTGGTACGTTCAAGGACTCGATTAAAATGAGTACGGTTATGGAGTCCCGTTAATCCACAACGCCAAGCAAGCCGTTCAAGCTCTGACTTATAGTTATGCTCGTCGGTATTTTCTTCACACGAGACCAAGGCATAATGATTACCGCGATCGGTAATGAACTGACTCAGCACGTATGTCAGCCAATAACAACTGCCATCGGCACGACTAAACTGCACTTCGCCTTTGGCAATTTCGCCCCTAAAGATTTGCGCTAGGGTTTGCTCGGCTAATTGGGCATGCTGCTTGAAAAAAGCCAACTCACGGATATTCGCGCCGATAATCTGCTCACGGGGCATGCCGGTGATTTCACTGTGCGCCTGATTCACATACTCGACTTTTTCAGTATGCAGATTAATTAACATACTGATTTGTCGCGATTGTTCAGTGGCACAGCGAAATAAACTCAAGCTTTCTTCTTTATCGTAGCTGTGTTTTGTCGCTAAGGTCAGGGCTAATTGGTCAGCCATCTGGCACGCGAGGTGAATTTCACTGTCATGCCAGTGGGGAGTCAATTGTGCCCGCTCGATGCAGAGCACACCTTCGAGATGGCCATTGATGCGAATGGCGATGTCGAGACTCGAGTTGATTTGCCGCGGGATAAAATAGCACTCAGCCAATTCACTTAAACGTGGATCGGTCAGGGCATTGCCTGCATCGATATGGCGCAGAGTTTTGAGCTCGTGTACATACCGGGGACAATCTTGTAATAACTTAGGCCTATGAATGTCTTGCAACATCATAGAACCAAATTGTGCGACGAGTGATTGGGTTTGTTGATCAGATGAAAAAGTCCACACTGATACCAAAGAAACCGCTAAATTCTGGCACAACAACTCTGTGGTTAACTCTGCCGTCTTTGTGAAATCGCCCTGCTGTTTTGCAGTTGACTGTACCAAAGACTCCAATAAATGCTGATGCTGACGTCGCTTCACGCTGGTTCCCTACAAAACTTCGTGTTGGGCTAAAGGTCTTTGCTGTTAGCAAACTTACCTCAAAATGTGGAATTAAGCTGATTGAATTATTCTTATTTGGAGGCAGATTACACTAACTGTTGTAAGCACAGCAACATGTGGCACAATTTATTACAATTTGGTTAACAATAGCAGCATTTTTAGGCAATTAGCGCGATTTCCGTGACATCTATGACCGACTAAAAACTAAAGTGCTGCTTTAAAAATTACAGGCCGTTTTCCAATTGAAAAATCATTTTTTCCGCGCTGACATTGAAGGTCAGCAGTAAGTCGACGCCTTCAGTCTTAGTCACAAATTCAGTTTGCACTTCAGCAAATCGAGTTTGAGCGCGTGTTGCCATGCTTTCGGCATCCGCTTGAGCGCTATCGCCAACAAAATTTAACGTCAATAACGTATCGTGTTCATCAATAACGGCGCCGATATCGACAAAGCTGCCGCAATCGGTGCAAGTGTCATTCACTGTCGGGCTCTGTGCTTCTATTATGCCTTTCATCTGTATTCCTTAATGTATAGAGCGACTGATTAACGGCATCACTAAAATATGCTCGTTAAATTTTTAACGCGGTAAATTTTAACTCGATAGGTTAATACGAATTATAGGTAATTAAGCTTCAAGATAACTGGCTTTAGCTCACGCTTATTTATCGAAATGGATCAGATTGACTTGATGGGTATTGAAGACCACTTGCGGGAAGACGGCCTTAGGCTGAGGCGAGCAAAGGCACAAGATTACGTTGGATTGCCAATTGATCAGCAAAGTGCATGATCTCGACTTTGGGTGCGGTTAATTGGCCCCTTTGCCTCAGCTGAGTCACATGGTCACAGTTACTTAACGCTTCTGCCATTGCGACTGACTCGCCGCCACGGATGACTAAGGCTTCCGGTCGCAATGCTTGTTGTAATTGAAACGCACGTGGACCTTGAGCCATAAAAATACTGCTGTTATCAACCACTGGTTCAGCAGACGATAAATCCGCCATTAAACTTTGCTGCGGTGGCAATTCGAACTGACGTTGTAATTTTTGCGCCATATCAAATTCATTTTGCCATTGGAATTGTGCCATGTCCCGTGCGTCAACCGACAGTAACGACAGCAACAGGGCGAATTCGCCCCGTCTGTCGTTTTCTATCGCCGCGTTTAAGCGGGTGCCAATTTGGGCTTCGTTGACTAAAGGAACATCAATTTGCATAAAAAAACATCGTCAAAACAATTCGTTGTTAGTTAATCGACCATTTGATACATAACTTTAGGAATATTTTTAAATTGGGTATTTACATGGAAAAGGTTTCTGACTACTATGGCGGCCGCAATTGAGGAGGGGTTCCCGAGTGGCCAAAGGGATCAGACTGTAAATCTGACGGCTCAGCCTTCGAAGGTTCGAATCCTTCTCCCTCCACCATTTGCACTGCAAGTTTTATCGTGTTGTTCGAAAATGATGTAGAGTTTTACAAAAGCGTTAAAGGTATTCGTGGAGGGGTTCCCGAGTGGCCAAAGGGATCAGACTGTAAATCTGACGGCTCAGCCTTCGAAGGTTCGAATCCTTCTCCCTCCACCATCTTTATCTCTAACGCAGAGGATCATTTTCAAAGACTAAGCATGGCCAATGTTTAGTTTTGTCTTGATAAACAAGTCCGTTATTGATGATGTTTTGAAAGACAATTTTAAAAGTTAGTTGTAAAGCTAAAAAGAAAGTTTGTGGAGGGGTTCCCGAGTGGCCAAAGGGATCAGACTGTAAATCTGACGGCTCAGCCTTCGAAGGTTCGAATCCTTCTCCCTCCACCATTTCTTTCACTCTCGCATATCCTTCTTGTTCCACTTCCGCATAGTCTTTTCCAACTTAATCTAATTATTTCAGCTTAATCTAATTAAATTCTTAGTATTTCTATGTTAAGTAAACCTCTTGGTTAACGACATTTTTTGATTTCAATTACGTCGTGCTCGACTTTAAGCGAATGACTTCAAGGTCATCCAATAAAACCGCTTTGCCCGTCCCTGTGATAAGCTCTGAAAATGATCCCTTTCGATGTGACTACTATGATTTCTAACACGATTCAACCACCAGTGGATTCTCACAGCGCTCACAGACTCTGCCCAACATGGGAAGCCCACGCGATAGGCAAGATTGAAGCGGATTTTCAGCGCAGCGCCGATACCCACTTGATTAAGCTTGAATTACCTATGCTCGATGGCATAGATATTTATCTTAAAGATGAAAGTACCCACCCGACAGGGAGTTTGAAGCATCGCCTCGCCCGCTCACTCTTCCTCTATGCCCTGTGTAACGGCTGGATTAAGCAAGGCACGCCAATTATCGAATCCTCATCGGGCAGTACGGCGATTTCTGAAGCCTACTTTGCCCGCTTACTCGGTTTACCTTTTATTGCCGTAATGCCCAAAAGCACAGCTAAAAAGAAGATTGAGCAGATCACTTTCTATGGCGGTCAATGTCATTTTGTCGATCATTCCAGTGAGATTTACGCCGAATCGGCGCGCCTTGCCGCAGAGCTAGGCGGCCATTATATGGATCAATTCACCTACGCCGAGCGTGCAACCGACTGGCGCGGTAATAACAATATCGCTAACTCGATTTTCAATCAGATGGAGCGCGAGCCACACACTATCCCGCGGTGGATAGTGATGAGCCCAGGCACTGGCGGCACATCGGCGACCATAGGCCGCTACATTCGCTATCAGAGGTTGGCAACACAACTTTGCGTGGTCGACCCGCAAAACTCCGTTTTTTTTGATTTCTATCAGAGCGGCGATGCCAGCTTAACCTGTTGCAATGGCAGTAAGATTGAAGGCATAGGTCGACCGAGAGTCGAGCCATCGTTTATTCCTGGAGTTGTCGATACTATGCTGCAAATTCCCGACGCCGCATCAGTGGCGACGATTCATTGGTTAGAACAATTGATTGGCCGTAAAACCGGCGCATCCACAGGAACCAACCTGTACGGCGCATTGCAACTTGCAGTACAAATGCAAGCGCGTGGAGAGCAAGGCTCAATAGTGACCCTCATTTGTGACTCGGGTGAGCGTTACCTTGATACTTATTACGATATAGATTGGATTACAGCTAACATCGGCGATATTGCGCCCTATCAGCGCCAACTTGCAGCATTTAATCATTTCGGCCAGTTAAGTGAGCTTGATTAAGCAACTGTATTAAGTCATTAGGTTTAGAATCCACAAAACATCCACCATAAAAAACGCCCCACAACTGTGAGGCGTTTTTTATGCTTTGCAGATTAGCATTAATCAATATTCAAATACTTATGGGTCTGGATCGATAAGCGCCAATTACGGGCGATACACACTTTCATCGCCAGTTCTGTCGCTCTAGGCTTTTGACTAATCGGCTGCAGGCAAATCGTTTTCGCTGAAATATCGATGTCTTGCAGTAATTCATCAAGTTCATCGATGTGATTTTCAGTAGCGATAGGATGCTTAATCTCATTGGCGCGGTTCAGCGCCTGTGCTAATACCTGATAGCCCCCTTTCATGTTCACCTTGGGTGATACTGTCACCCAAGTGTCATCGGCACAGTTGATTTCGAAGGTGCCACTGGTTTCGATTTGAGTCGCAAAGCCTTGGCTGTGCAAGGTTTCGGTTAATTCGCGTAAATCGTACATACAAGGCTCACCGCCGGTGATCACGATATGCCGCGCAGTAAAACCTTTAGCGTGAAAGGCAGCGATAAGACTTTGCGCCGTATGATCAGCCCAGCGACCAATGGTGCCGTCTACGGTAATCACTTGCTCTGGCGAGACCCTATTGGCTTCAAGCACATCCCATGTCTGTTTCGTATCGCACCAAGCACATCCCACGGGACAACCTTGTAGGCGGACAAATATGGCGGGTACTCCGGTAAAGACACCTTCACCTTGAATGGTTTCAAATACTTCGTTGACAGGGTAGTTCATACTGACGTTCCACTTTTCTGGGGCGGCATTTATAGTGGATTTTAGCTTGAGCTGCAAGTTTTTGCGCCGAGAAAGCCTATTTCGACCCTATAGTCAGAGTTTGCAAGCCCTAAGGCCTGAGTTACACTAACGCCCTATTTATACCTGTTCTACGGTGAAGTGAAATCCTTTATGTCAACGAGCTTAGTGTCAAAAACAGTGGTGTCCAAAGCAGTGGTGGTATTCAGTGGCGGACAAGACTCAACAACTTGCCTTATTCAAGCCCTAACCCAGTACGATGAAGTACATGGGATCACTTTTGACTACGGTCAACGCCACCGCGAAGAAATTGAAGTCGCCAAATCCTTAGCAAAACACTTGAAGATCACCAGCCATAAAGTCATGGATGTCACCTTACTCAATGAGTTAGCTATTTCAGCCCTCACCCGTGATGCGATACCCGTTTCACACGAGTTGATGGAAAATGGCTTACCCAATACCTTCGTGCCCGGCCGTAATATTTTATTTTTAACGCTTGCAGGTATTTATGCCTATCAATTAGGGGCGCAGGCGATTATCACAGGCGTGTGTGAAACCGATTTTTCAGGCTACCCTGATTGTCGTAACGATTTTGTCAAAGCGATGGAATCCGCCTTAGTTCAAGGCATGGATAAGCAACTAAAAATCATCACGCCTTTAATGTGGCTCAATAAGGCACAAACCTGGGCACTGGCGGATAAATATCGGCAACTCGATCTGGTTCGCCACCATACTCTCACCTGTTATAACGGCGTGATTGGCGATGGCTGTGGTGATTGCCCTGCCTGTCATCTTCGCAAACGTGGATTAGATGACTATCTACAGAATAAAGCAGCGGTCATGGCTGAGCTTGACGCCAGCGAGCCTAAAGCATGACACGCAGTCCCTATTGGGTCGCGCTGATGGTGAGTCTGATCTGTGCGGGTTTGTATGCAGCAGGCTTAGCAAGCCCCACTGTCGATAACTTACTCGCCTATCGCCGCAGTGCAATTAGTGAGGGTGAATGGTGGCGATTAATCACAGGAAATTTACTGCACACGAATCAATGGCATCTATTGATGAACCTTGCAGGGCTGTGGGTGGTGCTATTTTTGCACCATTTTCATTATCATCTCAAAGGCTTAAGTGCACTATTTTTCGTGTTATGTTTACTTGAAGGTATAGGCTTGTATTTAGGCTATCCGCAATTGCTTGGTTATGTCGGCTTAAGCGGTATGTTACATGGCTTGTTCGCCTACGGCGCAGTGCAGGATATTGTTCTTAAGCTACGCTCAGGCTATCTGCTGCTCGTTGGCGTTATCATCAAGGTCGGTTACGAACAGCTTTATGGTGCCAGCAGTGATGTCACCGCCATGATAGGTGCGCGCGTAGCAACCGAGGCGCATTTGGTCGGCTTAATCTGTGGGCTGATTTGCGCTTTAGCGGTGTTTATCAAGCTAAAAATGAGCCAATCAAAAGTCCCTGCTTAATCCAAGTCAAGATATTAAAAAGCCGTCGCTGCATGATTGCTGGACGGCTTTTTTAATACTGAGCGTAAGAATAAATCTAGGCTTTGATCAACAGGTCCCGCAGGTGCTTGACTTCATCACGCATTGCCGCCGCTTGTTCAAACTCTAAGTTGCGCGCATGTTCATGCATCTTCTTCTCAAGCTGATCGATTTGATGGCTCAACTCTGCCGCATCGGCTTTATGGTAATGGGGCTTAGGCTCAGCCACTTTGCCATACACAGCTTTACTGTCGCGGCCATCATCCACATCCATCACATCGGTGATCCGTTTAACGACGCCCTTAGGCGTGATACCGTGTTTTAAGTTGTGCGCCCGCTGACGTTCACGACGTCGGTCAGTTTCACCTATCGCTTTCTCCATCGAATTGGTGATGCGATCGGCATAGAGGATCACTTTACCATTGACGTTACGCGCCGCGCGGCCAATCGTTTGGATGAGCGAGCGTTCAGAGCGCAAGAAGCCCTCTTTATCGGCATCTAAAATACACACCAATGACACTTCAGGCATATCTAAGCCTTCGCGCAATAAGTTGATCCCAACCAGCACATCAAACTTACCTAAACGCAGATCGCGGATGATCTCAACCCGTTCGACAGTGTCAATGTCCGAATGCAGATAACGCACTTTTACGCCATGTTCGTCGAGGTATTCAGTCAAATCCTCCGACATACGCTTAGTGAGCGTCGTCACTAACACCCGCTCATTGACTGCTACTCGCTTGGCGATTTCAGACAATAAATCGTCCACTTGGGTCCCAACAGGGCGCACTTCTAATTCAGGATCGAGCAATCCCGTTGGCCGCACGACCTGCTCAGCAATCTCACCTTCGCTCTTTTCCAGCTCGTAGGCACTCGGTGTTGCCGACACATAGATAGTTTGCGGCATCAATTGCTCAAACTCTTCAAACTTGAGCGGCCGGTTATCCAAGGCGGACGGTAAGCGGAAACCGTATTCGACAAGTGTGGTTTTACGGGAACGGTCACCTTTGTACATAGCGCCGATTTGCGGCACAGTCACATGGGATTCATCGATAATTAATAAGCCGTCGGCAGGCAAGTAGTCGAGTAAGGTTGGTGGTCCTTCCCCTGGTGCGCGGCCAGACAAATAGCGCGAGTAGTTTTCGATGCCAGAGCAGTAACCCAACTCCACCATCATTTCCACATCGTATTGCACTCGCTCATGGATACGCTGGGCTTCAATTAACTTGTTGTTATCGAGTAGATATTGCTTACGCTCACGCAGTTCTTCTTTAATAAACTCAGTGGCAGCGATAATTTTTTCCCGCGGCGTGACATAGTGTGTTTTAGGGTAAACCGTCGTACGGGCGATACGTTTAATAATATGGCCCGTTAACGGGTCAAACTCACTTAAGCGTTCAATCTCATCGTCGAACAACTCGACTCGAATGGCATTACGCTCAGAATCGGCGGGGAAAATATCAATCACTTCACCGCGCACACGATAAGTACCACGTTGTAGCTCAATATCATTGCGCTTGTACTGCAATTCGCTGAGACGAATTAAGATGTCACGCTGCCCCATCACATCGCCTTGGCGTAGATGCAGCAACATTTTCAAATAGGAATCGGGATCGCCCAAGCCATAAATAGCCGACACCGAAGCAATCAGCACCACATCTTTACGCTCTAACAGCGCCTTAGTGGCGGATAAGCGCATCTGCTCAATGTGAGCATTAACCGAAGCGTCCTTTTCGATAAAGGTATTTGATGCAGGTACATAGGCTTCGGGCTGGTAGTAATCGTAGTAAGAAACGAAATACTCGACCGCATTATGGGGAAAGAACTCTTTCATCTCACCATAAAGCTGCGCCGCCAAGGTTTTATTAGGCGCCATGATAATCGTGGGCCGACCTAATTTTTGGATCACATTGGCAATCGTGAAGGTTTTACCTGAGCCCGTCACCCCGAGTAAGGTTTGGCAGGCCAGACCCGCTTCGAGTCCATCGACTAATTTGGCAATCGCTGTAGGTTGGTCGCCTGCGGGGGCGAATTGCGATTCAAGCTGAAAAACAGATTCTGACACGCGCACATATCCTTTTAGTGAGTCGCCCCATTCTAATCAAGTCACCGACTAAGCTCCACAGTTATCCTTCCTGTCGTCATATCAATACGATCTAAAACCGCAAGATGACAATTTAAAGGAAGAAACATGAAACTTTTAAACTAAGGCGTTTTCAGCGTTTTTTGCTCACAAAACACCCGCAAACTAAGCAAAAATGCCAATTTAATACACAAGAAATCAATTTCGTTCGATTACAAAATTGCAACCTTGTTTTCCCCCTCAACAAAAACCACTTGCTTTTAGTATGCATTTGATAATGCTTAAATTTATTTTTTAACCCCAAAATAGTGCATTTTAAGTCCGCCGCCCATACCCCAAGGCTTTGGCGGCCATTTTTCAGGACAACTCACAGGGTTATCCACAGATTTTGTTGATAAGTCGAAATAACCTAGAAACCACGCGGGATTGGAGGCTGTCATGTGTCTTAACAACCGTCTCGCAGCATTTAGTAATTTAATTACATTTGATAAATGTTGCTACTTGTATCAATTTCACTAACTGTAATTAACACGAGCTGTAGTAGCGCATCTGGTGCCACAACTTATAGTGAAGTGCATCACTTCATTTGAAAAACAGCTCACGCTAATTCGATAAAGCCTCAATTAACACCTCCATCAACAACAGCAAACTTGTTAAAACAGAAAAACGGACTTTAACAGCGAAAAGATAACCCACGTTTTCTATCGGCATAAAGAACTGAGTAAATTCACATTACCCACCTGAGATCCTTTTTTGAGCGGTTTGAGTCTTAAGTACTCGACCAAGTACCGAAAACGGTGTCGATTATTTAGCGAATGATTTCAATTTCATAGAATCACCGCTTAAAAACGATGGACTCAATTATGGCTATATTGCGAATTGTTAAGTGGTTTTTCACGGAAAATGTCGAATTCTGCACCACGATGCACATTAGATGAGCACTTAACAGCATAATTACACTTTTTTTAGTAACTCGAGTTGACTCATCCAACAGAGCGTTTTACTATGCGCTCCGTTCTCAACGAGTCGCTACGATTGTGTGAAACGATTCCCCTGTAGTTCAGTCGGTAGAACGGCGGACTGTTAATCCGTATGTCACTGGTTCAAGTCCAGTCAGGGGAGCCAATTTAAGCACATGATAAAAATGAGTTAGAACAAGCAGTAAGATAAGTTGTAAACAATTCCCCTGTAGTTCAGTCGGTAGAACGGCGGACTGTTAATCCGTATGTCACTGGTTCAAGTCCAGTCAGGGGAGCCAATTACATTATCAAGCTGATGCATTAAAATGATTCCCCTGTAGTTCAGTCGGTAGAACGGCGGACTGTTAATCCGTATGTCACTGGTTCAAGTCCAGTCAGGGGAGCCAATTTAAGCAAGCTAAAAAGTCGATAGTAATATCGCACCTCGATTCCCCTGTAGTTCAGTCGGTAGAACGGCGGACTGTTAATCCGTATGTCACTGGTTCAAGTCCAGTCAGGGGAGCCATTTAAGAAGTGTTGTTTCTGTAAAGTCGATAGCAATATCGCACCCTCTACTCCCCTGTAGTTCAGTCGGTAGAACGGCGGACTGTTAATCCGTATGTCACTGGTTCAAGTCCAGTCAGGGGAGCCAATTTATTCTTCGTTTTGTTCCCGTGTCTTTGCCTCTTCTGGCTTCTAGTTACCCTATTCTTTTCCGTTTTGTTTTTAAGCAAATGCAGTTACACTGTTATCAGCTTATTAATAAAAATTTATGAGTGTCATCACACAGATAGCAGCAGTTAAGTATTCTTGACTTAAACTTATCCTGTTTGAGCTCACCCAAAAAAATAGAGCGGATTTTTATGGCCATGTCAAAATCATATCCAATTTTTTTACTGCTTATTTTCTTAGGTCTTTTTGCTTGGGTATATCAAAGCGAAAATAGCCAATTACAAATCCAACAACAGCAAGAACTGGATAGCTTTAAAACCAGTTTAACCCGCTACCAACAATGGCAAGGTGATGGCGCCGAACTCTTCAAAAAGCTTTCTGAAAATTACCCATTCCAATTTTTCCAATATATTGATGATACCGATGGCCAACGGAGTCATACCGAAGGTCGTTTAGACAGCCAACATCCTCATCCTTTAGCCCGTTTATTTTCTATTGAGCTCAGTCATACACAAAAATTGGCAACCGGTCGTTTACAAGTCAAACTCAGTGCAAACCAAGCGATTGAAACTTCGATTAGTCATACTCAAAAGCTCGGTGTCATGTTACTGGTGGCTTACCTTATCTTGCTGTTAGTGTTTATTCTGTTAATGTCAAAACATAGGGCGGCGATACGTTATGCTGCTGATTATATTTCAAAAATACCTGAGTTAGGGTTTTCTGCTGTCGCATCATCAAAACTCACAGATGAGCTCAACCCCATTGGAATATCCCTTGAAGAGTGTCGTCTTCAACTTAAAGCCCAAATCGATAAACTCAATCAAGAGAATGAAAAGCTGCATAAAGCGGCCTATCAAGACACAGTGACAGGTTTTGGTAGTCGCCAGCGCTTTACCCAAAAATTAGAAACCATAAGCAATCCCGATATTCCTCAATTGGGGCTGATGGCAATGGTTAAGGCCACGGAGCTTGCGCAAATCAATCAAAAACAAGGGCGAACTGCGGGGGATGATTATCTTTCAAGGGTGGCAAATTGTATCCGCAAAGCCTGTAGTAAGTATTCAGATGCAGAATGTTTCAGGGTATCGAGCGCTGATTTTGCCATCTTTATTCCTGATGTCATGCTGAAGGATGCGCCAAAATTTTTAGACCAATTAAAAATTTATCTCGATGAATATTTGCAGATGACAAAAGCGGAATCTGTTGCCCATATCGGTTTAGTTCCCTATCACCAAGGTACCGATGCGGTTAATTTGCTGACGATTGCGGATACCGCAGTCAGCATAGCGCAGACCCTTGGACCTAATAGCTATCATATCCAAGAAAAACTCAATGGTGACGAGCAGTTTGGTGATGATCGCTGGAAAATGGCGATCAATGATTTAGTCACTCGCCAAGCATTAAAATTCTACCAACAGCCAATTCAGCCCTGCCGAACTGATGTAGAGGTTTACCGCGAGTTGTTGGCGCGCTTTTACAATAGCGAAGGTAAGTTTTTACCGACCACCACAGTGATCGCTATGGCAGAACGTCACGGTATGAGTTCTGAATTAGATAAACTGGTGGTGATCAGTGCATTAAGAATGCTTAAGGAAAACCCGACCATTTCGGGTAACTTTGGCATCAATATCAGCGCATTTTCTGCGCATCAGGATATGTTTGTCGCTTGGCTAAAGGACATTTTAGGCAAGCAAAAATACATCGCCTCGCGCTTAGTATTTGAGATCAATGAGTCAGGTATGCAGTCTAACTTAGGGGCAAGCTATAAGTTCGTTCGCGAAATACATAGCGTTGGATCACGGGTGTCGATAGAGCGTTTTGGCATGAGCTTTACGTCCTTCAAATTCTTCAGTGAAGTGCGCCCAGACTACATAAAGCTTGATGGCAGCTACACATCGAATATTGATGAAGACAGCAATAATAAGTTCTTCGTCCGTATGATGGTGGATGTTGCAAGACGGATAGGCATTCGGGTTATTGCGACCAGCGTCGAACGCCAAGAAGAAAAACTCACCCTCGAAAAACTCTTAGTTGATGGATTGCAAGGCTATTACATAGCACAGCCCCAAGCCATGGCGATTACAGATCAAATTTAATACTTTAACGGGCTAATTCGTCGCCAAAATTTACAGTAAAGATGGTTAACCCTGCATTCTATATGTTGTTTATGCAAACGGAAAAGTCGATAATACGGCCAAGATCCGTTTAGAAAAGTATTGAGATGACTGAATATCTCCTCTTGTTGATCAGTACAGTACTGGTCAACAATTTCGTTTTAGTGAAATTCTTAGGCTTGTGTCCTTTCATGGGGGTCTCCAGTAAACTGGAATCCGCTATTGGCATGTCTATGGCGACCACTTTTGTGCTGACGTTAGCCTCGATTCTCAGTTACCTCGTCAACCAGTATCTACTATTGCCCTTTGATCTGAGCTACCTGCGAACCATGAGCTTCATTTTAGTGATTGCGGTTGTGGTGCAATTTACTGAAATGGTGGTGCAAAAAACCAGTGCTGCACTGCATCGCGCTTTAGGGATTTACCTGCCGCTGATCACAACTAACTGTGCGGTGTTGGGTGTTGCCCTATTGAACGTTAACGAGAAGCACGATTTTATCCAATCGGCTATCTATGGCTTTGGTGCTGCATTAGGCTTCTCATTAGTGTTAATTCTCTTCTCGGCGATGCGCGAACGTTTAGCAGCCGCAGATGTCCCCTTACCTTTCAAAGGCGGCGCCATAGCGATGATCACCGCAGGTCTTATGTCCCTCGCCTTTATGGGATTCACAGGATTGGTTAAGTAAGATGTCCGGAATTTTAATTGCAGTCATATTGTTGACCCTATTGGCATTAGTTTTTGGGCTATTACTCGGTTTTGCCGCCGTTAAATTTAAGGTTGAAGGCAATCCGATTGTCGATGAACTCGAAGCGATTCTGCCACAAACACAATGTGGTCAATGTGGTTACCCTGGCTGTCGCCCTTATGCTGAAGCGATTGCCAACGGTGATAAAGTCAACAAATGCCCTCCCGGCGGCACTGCCACCATGGAAAAACTGGCGACCCTGATGGGCGTCGAGCCCGAGCCGCTGAATGCCGAAGCACAATCTCAAGTGAAAAAGGTCGCCTACATACGTGAAGACGAATGTATTGGTTGCACTAAGTGTATTCAAGCCTGCCCCGTGGATGCGATTATCGGTGCAGGTAAGCTTATGCATACTGTGCTGACAACCGATTGCACGGGTTGCGATCTCTGTGTTGAGCCTTGTCCCGTCGATTGTATTGATATGATCCCAGTCACCCAGAATCTTAAAAATTGGAACTGGCGCTTAAATGCCATCCCAGTGACTCTCATTCAAGAGAATCTCATCAAAGAGATTCAGAACCAAGACCCACAGTTAGAAGAGGAAAAGCGGTGTTAACTTTATTAGATCAATTAGATAAAGGAACCCTTTGGCGCTCACCCGGTGGTATACATCCACCCGAAGTCAAATTCCTCTCGAACGCGACGCCGATTAGCCAACTGCCCTTAGCCGATACGTACTTAGTACCCATCCCTCAAGTCGGTGAAAACTGCACACTTGCGGTAAACATCGGCGATAGCGTATTAAAAGGCACACCGTTAACTCAAGGTACCTCCATTTGGCATTTACCTGTGCATGCGCCGACATCGGGTACTATCGTTGCCATTGAGCCAAGGGCCAGCAACCATGCCTCAGCATTGCCAGTTAACACTTGCGTTATCCAAGCCGATGGCAAAGACACTTGGTGTGAGCTGGTGCAAAATGAGCTTGAGGATTTAACCCATCAGCAGATGATCGATAAGATCCGTGCTGCTGGCATTGCAGGCATGGGCGGCGCGGCGTTTCCAACTCATATTAAGCTTAATCCGGTCAGTGAAATTGATTTAGTCATCATCAACGGCGTCGAATGCGAACCTTATATCAGCGCCGATGACAGATTAATGCGCGAATACAGCCAAGATATCCTCGCCGGTATTGGCATTATTCATCGGTTATTAACGCCAAAACGCATTGTTATCGCTATTGAAGATAATAAGCCAGAAGCGGCCAAAGCCATGCAAGCTGCAGTCGTCCAATGTGGGCTCCCAGCGGACAGCATTCGGGTAACCGTCATTCCGACAAAATACCCTTCTGGTGGTGAAAAGCAGTTAATTCAAATCATTACTGGCCGCGAAGTGCCCTCGGGCGCGATTCCCGCCAAACTCGGTATCGTCGTGCATAACGTCGGCACTGCCTTTGCGATTCATCAAGCGGTTACCCAAGGTAAACCGCTGATTGAGCGCGTTGTGACTGTGACGGGCAAAAATGTCGGCAAACCGGGAAACTACTGGTTACCGATAGGCACACCTGTTGAGCATGTGCTGGCTGCGACTGAGTTCACGCCAGAGCCTGAACAAAAGGTGATTATTGGCGGGCCTATGATGGGCCATGCATTGGCGAATATCCAAGTGCCTATTTTAAAAGGTACTAACTGTATTCTGGTGCCAAGCAGCCAAGAAATAGGAACTACGCCAGAAGAAAAAGCCTGTATCCGCTGCGGCGAATGCGCCAATGCCTGCCCTGCACTCCTATTGCCACAGCAACTCTTTTGGCACGCCAAGGCCGAAGAATATGACAAAGCTGCCAGCTACAATCTAAAGGATTGTATTGAATGCGGTTGTTGTAGTTACGTCTGTCCTAGTGATATTCCTTTAGTCGAGTATTACCGCATTGCCAAATCTGCACTTAAACAAACCGCCGATGAAAAGCAGCAAGCGGAGCGCGCTAAACAGCGTTTCGATGCCCGTTTAGCGCGTCTTGAAGAAGAAAAGCTTGCCCGTGAAGCTAAGGCAAAAGAAGCCGCAGAGCGCAGACAAGCAACTATGACTGGCACGGATAAAAATGCCGTCGCTGAAGCCATGGCACGGATCGCCGCGAAAAAAGCCGCAGCGGCACAATCAGCAACTGAAGAGTTGTCGACTGAAGAATCATCGAATCATCAATCAAACGTAATAAGCACTGATACGACAGACGCGCCCAAGGGTAAAGCTGCCGTTGCCGCAGCCATCGCCCGCGCTAAGGCGAAGAAAGCCGCCCAAGTGAATGCCAATGGTGCTGATACAAACAATGTGGTGAATGTTGATGCCAGTGATGAATCCTTCTTAGCAACAGATGCAATCGCGCAAGAAGCGCCGTTATCTCAGAAGGACAAAGTCGCCGCGGCCATTGCTCGCGCCAAAGCTAAAAAGGCCGCTCAGCAAGCCGATACCGCGCCGCTTGAAACGGCTGACAGCACACCAGAAGCCAGCGCTGCCGATGATAAAAAGGCCAAAGTGGCTGCCGCAGTCGCGCGGGAAAAAGCCAAGAAAGCGGCGCAGCAAGCAGAAACCGCCGCTAGTGATATTGAAGTTAGCAATACTGACGTTAGCGTTAGTGATGTTAGCGTTAGTGACGTTAATGATTCAGAAGCGATTAAGAAAGCCAAAGTAGCCGCCGCGGTTGCCCGTGCTAAAGCGAAAAAAGCCGCGCAGCAAGTTGAGACAAATGCTGACAATGATTTAACTCAGACCGCGACTCCAACAGTTGATTCCGCAGCTAGCGTTCAAGCAGATGTGAATGATGATACAGAAGCAGCCGCTACTGATGTTAACGATGCTGAAGCGATTAAAAAGGCTAAAGTTACCGCCGCTGTTGCTCGGGCTAAAGCGAAGAAAATAGCTGCGGCATCAGCAGCTGAGTCTGAAATAGAGTCCGTTGACGACATTCAAACTAAAGCTAACGTAGAATCGCCGTCGATAGCAGCAGCCCTTGATGCCGTAGCAGCTAAACCCGAAGCCGTTTTACCATCCGCAGAACAAATTACAGAACCCATTGAAACGGCAGCCTTATCAGGCGATGTGCTTAAAAAAGCACGGATTGCTGCGACCATAGCCAAGGCAAAAGCCAAAAAAGCGGCACTCGCTCAACAAACCGAAGCTTCGAGCGATTCAAGTGTTGCTAATGATTAAGAACAGAATGATGAAAAGGGAACACAATGGCGTTTAAAATAGCCTCATCACCCCATGTTACACGTAATTTGCATACCTCAACTGTGATGCAAAGGGTGATTTTATGTTTACTGCCGGGCCTTGTGGTGCAATGCGCCTTTTTTGGCTGGGGCACGCTTGTTCAAGTGCTACTTGCGATTATAGTTGCCTTAAGCTGTGAGGCTGCGGTGATGAAACTTCGCAATCGTAATATCAAAGCCAGCCTTAGCGATAACAGCGCCATGCTGACCGCAATCTTGATTGGTGTCGCCATACCTCCCCTAGCACCTTGGTGGATGATAGTGATGGGTACCGCCTTTGCGATCGTTATCGTTAAGCACCTTTACGGCGGTTTAGGCCATAACCTGTTTAACCCTGCAATGGCGGCGTATGTATTGCTGTTAATCTCATTCCCAGTGCAAATGACCACTTGGATAGCACCGAGTACCGTTGCGCTGCATTCGCCTAGCCTAGCTGAGAGCTTGCAACTTATCTTCAACATTGGCGCCCACGTTAACTTGGAACAGTTTCGTTTAGGGATAGATGGCATCGCAATGGCGACGCCACTCGATACCCTTAAAACCGATTTATCCCTAGGATTAACCACCACAGAAAGCCTGACTAAAGCCATCTTTGATGGCAGCACAGGCGTAGGTTGGTTCTGGGTGAATTTAGCTTATCTGGCTGGCGGTTTAGTGTTACTTAAACTGAAAGCCATTCGTTGGCACATCAGTACTGGCGTGTTATTGGGGCTCTTTGTTGCATCGAGTATCGGTTTCTTACTGTCGCCCGATACCCAAGGCAGTCCCCTATTACATTTGTTTTCTGGCGCGACCATGTTAGCGGCATTTTTTATCGCAACCGATCCCGTCACAGCAGCAACCAGCCCCCGTGGTCGCATTATCTTCGGCGCGTTAATTGGTGTGTTGGTGTACATCATCCGCATTAAAGGCGGTTACCCTGACGCCTTTGCCTTTGCCGTGTTATTGGCTAACCTCTGTGCCCCCTTTATTGACTACTATGTGCGGCCACGCACCTATGGTCATTCAGCTAGCTAAGGCCATTTGGCGGACTACAGTCATGCTACAAGATAATGTCATTCTGCTGGCAACGAGAGCTTAAGGAAAAAGAGTTGAAAAATCCGATGATTAAAAATGGTTTTTTATTGGCGCTGTTTGCCTTGATTTGCACGGGTCTCGTCGCCGCGGTCAATCAACAAACCTTTGACAAGATTAAGCAGCAAGAACAACAGGAATTGATGCGAGTATTGCAACAATTAATCCCTGATGAAATACATGATAACGAGCTTACCGCTCAGTGTACCTTGCTATTAAACAAAGAAGCATTAGGCACGGATAGTCCAATGCCGGCCTATATTGCTACCCATGCAGGCAAGCCTGTCGCTATCGCCATGGAAGCCATAGCACCCGATGGCTATAGCGGTAATATCAAATTAATTGTTGGAATTAATATCCAAGGTGAAGTCTTAGGCGTACGTACCTTGTCCCACCAAGAAACCCCTGGGCTGGGTGACAAAATTGAACTACGTAAATCGGATTGGGTCACTCAGTTTGTTGGTAAAGTGCTGGGCTCTGCAGATGATAAGCAATGGTTAGTTAAAAAAGATGGCGGCGATTTTGACCAATTTACCGGTGCAACCATCACCCCGCGCGCTTATGTTAAAGCAGTCAAAAACGCGGTATGGTATTTCAGCACTAACCAAGCACAAATTTTCAGCCAGCCGCTAAATTGTGAGGCCAACCATGACTAATTATCGCGAAATTGCGTGGCAAGGACTGTGGAAAAACAATCCAGGCCTAGTGCAACTGTTAGGTTTATGTCCGCTACTCGCGGTTACTGCAACGATCACTAACGCCCTTGGCCTTGGTCTAGCCACTATGCTGGTGCTGATTGGCTCTAACATTTTGGTGTCACTGGTGCGCGACTATGTGCCAAAAGAAATTCGTATTCCTGTGTTTGTGATGATCATCGCCGCGCTAGTCACCACAGTGCAACTGCTCATCAATGCCTATGCCTACGGCCTGTATTTATCCCTTGGGATCTTCCTGCCATTAATTGTGACGAACTGCATCATCATCGGCCGCGCCGAAGCCTTTGCCTCGCGTAATAATGCGTTTAGTGCCGCCTTCGATGGTCTAATGATGGGCCTTGGTTTTACTTTAGTGCTTACAGTGCTGGGCGCAACGCGGGAAATCTTAGGCCAAGGCACACTGTTTGATGGTGCGGATCAACTGCTCGGCCCATGGGCTAAATCATTAACCATGCATCTATGGCAAGTCGATACCCCATTTCTCCTTGCTATGCTGCCACCCGGCGCATTTATCGTGATGGGATTATTGATTGCATTGAAAAATGTGATTGATAAAAAAGTCAAAGAACGCCAACCTCAAGTCGCCGCAGAACCGAGCGTTACCCGCGCACGGATCACTAAGGTAGGTTAGGCTTTCAAGTAACGACAGGCATTATGGCGATCAGATATGCCCTAGTGTTAACGCGTTTAATGTGTGCCTAGCACATGATTAGCGGCAAAACTCAAAGCATAAGAAAATCAGCGAACGTGGGTTGTAAACTCATCAATCATCATTAATAAGATAGTGATAATGAACGGTTGAGAGTTGAAACCCACCACAGCGCAGGAATCGTACATGAATCAAGAAAAACGTATCCAGATCCTCACTCGTCTTCGCGATAACAATCCCAAACCTGAAACCGAACTCAATTTTTCAAGTCCCTTCGAACTGCTAGTGGCAGTGACGTTATCGGCCCAAGCAACAGATGTGAGTGTCAATAAGGCAACAGACAAGCTCTTTCCTGTAGCAAACACAGCCCACAGCATTTATGCCCTTGGCGTAGAAGGTTTAAAGCAATACATAAAAACCATAGGCTTATATAACAACAAAGCCATCAATGTGATCAAAGCCTGTGAGATCTTGATTGAAAAGTACAATGGCGAAGTACCAGAAAACCGCGAAGCCCTAGAGTCTCTGCCCGGCGTTGGCCGCAAGACGGCTAACGTGGTACTAAACACTGCCTTTGGTTGGCCAACCATCGCCGTCGACACCCATATTTTTCGCCTCGCCAATCGCACTAAATTCGCGCCCGGCAAGAACGTAGTCGAAGTGGAAGAGAAAATGCTAAAAGTCGTGCCAGCAGAATTTAAAGTCGATGTGCACCACTGGTTTATCCTGCACGGACGCTACACTTGCCTTGCGCGCAAACCCCGCTGTGGCAGCTGTATCATTGAAGACTTGTGTGATTTTAAAGAAAAAATATACCCTGAAGAATAAGCTTCGAATCAACTGAGTGGAGCAAATTGACGTTTCAGTGTTGTTTTCACATTGATTAGACTGGATTTCAAACAAACAAAAAGCCGCAATAGCGGCTTTTTTGCTTAACTTGGAACTGGGTTAACTCAAACTTGTATTAGTCGTTAAAACATTGAAACAAAAAAAGCACTGAAAAATAAAGCAATAACAACTGTGGTGCCTAAAGCCATTTTAAGTTCGGTGTTCATCATTCACTCTCCTAGTTGGTATGGCTACATTATTATCAACCCAGTGATAAAAACCCATGTTTGTATCTGTGTTTTGTGAGCGATAGCCAATTTATCGGCAATTTTCTCTTCTAAATCCTGAAAATTCCTCTTACAGACAATCATTTCCCTATCCTAAGCTTTAATCTGGGTCAAGCGCTGTAAAAAACAATGGCTGACATTTATCGAGGTCCATCTACGGATTTTTGGTATACTCCACCCCGTAATCTATTTAGAGAGAGGACCTATGTCGCAACTATTACATACTATGATCCGCGTCGGTAACTTAGAACGCAGTATTGCTTTTTATACTGAAGTGCTCGGCATGAAACTACTTCGCACCTCTGAAAATCCAGAGTACAAATATTCTTTAGCTTTCGTGGGTTACGGTGAAGAATCCACAGGCCAAGCCGTGGTTGAACTGACCTATAACTGGGGCACTGACAAATATGATTTAGGCACAGGCTTTGGCCACTTAGCGATTGGCGATGAAGATATCTACGCCCGTTGCGCTGCTATTGCCGCAGCCGGTGGCAAAGTGACTCGTGCTCCAGGTCCTGTCGCAGGTGGTACCACTGAGATTGCATTTGTTGAAGATCCAGACGGTTATAAAATTGAGTTCATTCAAATGAAATCAGCGACCCAAGGTTTAGGTTAAGTCCTGCCTACTGACCCCGAAAAAGTAGCTGAGCAAGACTATTTATTCAGCGAAAAATGCCGGATCTTCATTCGGCATTTTTGTTTTTATACTTTAGATCTCACGTTAGGCACAAAGAAACATAAATCAAGCCAGTGATTTACTGCTCGCGCCATACGTCTAAACCGACTTTATCGAAGCTTTATCTTGTGTCAGCTTATGCTCGGTTTTGTTCGCCACTTTACGGCTGAAATGACGTTTAAACCAAGGCGTGCGCCACAGCAGCATCACACTAAAACCTACGATATACAGACTCGGCTCGATGATTTCCGATTTTACCGACCAGTAAAAATGGATTGGCGCTAATATCGCGACTAAATACACCCCATTATGCAAGGTTTGCCAACGACGTCCCATCTTGCGCATCAAGGCTTTAAACGAAGTTATCGCCAAAGCGGTGACGATAAGATAAGCCACTGCGCCGACTAAAATGTACGGCCGTTTTACCACTTCACTAAACAGTAATTCCCAAGCAAATAACAGATCTAAACTAAAAAACGCCAAGATATGCAAGGTGGCATAGGCAAACACATATAACCCCACTAAACGGCGGGTCTGCATCAACAACCCTTGCTTGGTCAACTTGGCAATCGGTGAGATCAGTAAGGTCGCCGCTAGCGCATTTAATGCGCCTATGCCTGTGTAGTGAATAATGTGCTGCACGGGATCGCCACCCGCACGGCCAAGCACCACAGTGAGCACAAGGTAGACGATGGGCACTAAACCCAACAAATGAAATAACGCCTTTAGCCAAAACAAGTGCTTAGCGGTTAATCTCAACATACCTTGTCCCCGCTTAATGGCGAATATCCAAACAACAAACCAATCATCAATAGTATTTCCTCAGATCCATGCCGTCATACAGTGAAGCCACAAACTCGCCGTAACCGTTGAACGGCTGGGTATCGATTCGGGTTGCTGAAAACAATCCCCCCTCGCCGATACGACGCTCTGTGGCTTGCGACCAGCGTGGATGATCCACCGCCGGATTAACGTTGGCATAAAATCCATACTCGTGTGAGGCAAGCTGATTCCAGCTGGTCGGCGGTTGTTTATCCATAACGCGAATTCGCACGATTGATTTAATGCTCTTAAAGCCGTATTTCCACGGCACCACTAAGCGAATGGGCGCGCCGTTCTGCGGTGGCAAGGTTTTACCGTACAAACCCACCGACATTAAGGTTAAATCGTTCATAGCTTCGGCTATCGTGAGGCCTTCAACATAGGGATAATGAATACCTCCCCCCATTAATCGGCTCTTCTGCCCCGGCATTTGCTCGGGATCAAAAGCGGTTTCGAAGGCGACATACTTGCCCTTACTGGTGACGCCAACCTTTTTTAATAACGCCGCCAGCGGGAACCCCACCCAAGGGATCACCATAGACCAAGCTTCAACACAGCGCAGGCGATAGTTACGCTCCTCAAGCGGGAACATTTTAGTCAGATCATTAAAATCTAAGGTCATGGGCCGTTCAACTTCACCTTCGATACGCAATTGCCAAGGATCAACTTTAAAGCCTTGGGCATTATTGAAGGGATCTTGCTTATCCGTACCAAATTCGTAGAAATTATTATGCTGCGTCACTTTATCAAACGGGGTTAACACATCGGCGGCACCGTACTGCTTATTGGATTTAAACGTCAGTGGCGTAGTGATAAATGAGGACTTAGGTTGATCGCCAAATAGATCGAATAATCCAGCCTGCACATAACCGGGCACGCTGGCACCGATAGCACCGAGTCCCATGGCTTTTACAATTTGCCGACGCGAGCGAAATACCGCTTCGGGCGTCACTTGGTTGTCTTGCATGTGCCACTGCGCTTTTTTAAGAATACCTGGGGTAAAACGGGAATGTTTAGCCAATTGACACCTCTACCATCCAATGATTAAAGCCACCGAGTCGCGATAAAAACCTTCTCTGGCGCTCGTCTGTATCGCTCACTCTTATATAGACAGGTAAAAGCCAGAAAAACTTTCCACCCGTGAATAAATTCACCTTAAACGTATAAGACTTGCTCATTCAAGCATTAAGCGCAGATATAGTTGATTAAAGGGCTTGAAGCCTGTTGGGGGGCATGCGAACCTAAGCGCCAAAGCTAAAGGAGTGCTATTGATCATGCCATTTTCTCAATCTTTTTCTGTCGCCGAAATCATCGGCCTTCTCGCCATTGCCTTCTTAGGCCTGTTGATCGGTGCTCTGCTCAATCAAAAACTCACCCGCCAACGCTGGCAACTACACAAAGACCAACTTGAGCAAGAAATGCGTCAAGTCAATGAAGATGCAGAATTATCCTTAGCACAACAGCAAATTTTGGTCGATGACAAAGAAGCGCAATTACGTCAATACCAGCAACGCCTTGAGCTCAAAATTGAACAACTGGGCAAAGCCGAGGCCTTAGCCGAACGCGTTCCCACCTTGGAGCAGCAATTAAATGATAGCCAGCGCCGTCAGTTAGAGATCCAATTAGCCCTGTCGAAATCCAATGCCATGCAGCAAACCATTCAAGCCAAGGCCGATGCCCAGCAAGAATCGCTGCAGGATAAAATTGCCAGCTTAGAATCGGCCGAAGTGCGTTTGCAAACCCAATTTGAAAACCTCGCAAACCGTATTTTTGAAGAACGTAGCGAAAACTTTAAGCACCAAAATGCCAGCCAACTCGAAGGCGTGCTTGGGCCATTGAAGCAACAGCTAGAAGGATTCAGACAGCAAATTCGTGAATCCTACACCCACGAACAATCCGAACGCAGCGCCCTCAAACATCAGCTTGAGCACTTAAGGGAGCTCAATCTGAAGATGAGCCAAGATGCCATCAACCTGACCAAAGCGCTCAAGGGCGATAACAAACAGCAAGGTAACTGGGGTGAAGTGATCCTCGATCGCGTACTGCAGGAAAGCGGCCTACGTGAAGGCCATGAGTACCATACTCAGCAAGATCTCAAGGATGATAGCGGTAAACGCTTTAAGCCGGATGTGATTGTGCATCTGCCAGAAAATAAAGATGTGGTCATCGATGCTAAGATGTCGTTGGTTAGTTATGAGCGCTACTTCAACAGTGAAGATCCGGCACTGCGCCAACAGGCCATTAACGAGCATGTCATTTCAATTCGCAGTCACATTAAAGGCTTAAGTCAAAAGGATTATCAACATCTGCATGGCCTTAAGAGTCTCGATTATGTGTTGATGTTTATTCCTATCGAACCGGCATTTTTACTGGCATTGGAGCATGATCCTAGCCTAGTCAATTTTGCCCTTGAGCAGAATATCATGCTTGTTAGTCCAACGAATTTGTTGGTAGCCCTGCGCACAATTAACAATATTTGGCGCTACGAATATCAAAATCAACACGCACAAACCATTGCAAAACAAGCGGGTCGAATTTACGACAAGTTATGTGGTTATATTGAAGATATGGAAAAACTCGGCCGCGCCTTAGATAATGCAGAAAAAACCTATCACAGCGCAATGAACAAGCTGTCATCGGGCAAAGGCAATCTAGTGCGTCAAGCCCATTTAATGCAGCAGCTCGGGGTCGATACCAGCAAACAACTGGATAAAATGCTGCTAGAAAAAGCGCTCAATGAAGCCCAGGACGATAACGACACTCAGGATGACGACGCTGAACTTAATCTGTCGCATACCCGCGAGCCTAAGGACACAGAACTCGAGCCTGTCGAGTGCGATGATAGATAACAAGAATTGAACACCCATTAATTACCTCAAATCGATACGGACATGTCGATTGATACCTTGATGCCCGGAGGCAAACGCTCCATGTGCAAAGCAGTTATAAATGTGGTTATATCCAGTGCAATATTGCTCGCAGGCGCATTGAATGCCCCTGCTGCACTTGCGTTAACATCAACGCAGAAAACCTTTCTTGAGGCCGAAAAAGCCCTGAAGAAGCAAGATTATGCAACCTATAAACCCCTACGGGCAAAACTAGGTAATTATCCGCTCGCGATTTATTTAGATCATGATATCGACATAGGTGCTCTTAATGCCTTACAGGGTTATGCAGCTAAAGCCTTGATTGAAAAATATGAAACCACACCCATGTACAATAGGTTACGGTCTAAATATTTAAACAATGCTGGTAGCCAAAAACGCTGGAATGATTATCTTGCGATCACCCCAGAAGCGCCTACAGACATCCGCCTGCAGTGTTATTACTATGAGGCGAAACTCGCCAAGGGCGATCTAAAAATGGCTTATGCGGCCGCACAATCACTTTGGGTATTTGGGGGTTCGCGCCCAAAGGAATGTGATCCTCTTTTCAACACATGGACCAAAGCCGGTAAACGCACTCAAGATGTCGTATGGGCGCGAATGATGCTGAGTTTCGAGGCTGGCGAAACGAGTTTACTGAGTTTTTTATCCCAAAAAATCACCACTCATAGTAACGAAGCTAAGCGTTTAGTCGCCGTCTATAAAGATCCCAATAGCCTGCGCCATACCGAAAAGTTTAAAGATAAAAATCCCATTGTCGGTGACATTGTTGCCGCAGGATTAAAACGCCTTGCCCGTAAGGATCTCGACCAAGCCATTAATTTGTATGAACGGTATCAAAAGGCCCATCGTTTTACCCCAGAACAAGCGCAGCAACTCGATAAATACCTTGTTCGCCGCATTTTAATTGAACAAGATGATAACTATAAAAACTATGTCGACAATGTGCTCACTGAGCTGAAAAATGACGACCTATTTGAGCGCCGTTTAAGATGGGCTATCCGCGATCACGACATGCGCAGTATTGCCCGTTACTTGAACCTACTCCAACCAGAAACCTTGGCAAAGGAACGTTGGCAATACTGGCTTTATCGCACCAATGCCAAAGAAGCGCCTGAAAGCGCCATAAAAGCGCTCGCGACAATCAGTAATGAACGTAATTTTTACGGTTTTGCTGCTGCGCAGTTCTTAAATAAACCGGTATCACTCAATCAAAGCCCTGAGCCTGTTGTTGATGCCAATAGCCAAAAGTTAACCGATGATCTCGGCTTTGTCAGAGTACAAGAGTTAATGGCACTCGACCGTTATTTCGATGCTCGCTATGAATGGATGTCGCTACTAAAACGCAGTGACAATACGATGCGAGCACGCTATGGACGCTATGCCCATGAACAGGGCTGGTACGATTTTGGTGTTGAAGCCAGTATTCAAGGTAAGTTGTGGGATGATATTCCTCTACGCTTCCCTATGGCACACCAAGCCGGTTTTGAGCACGCCAGCAAAAAGCATAGGGTTAACATCGATGAGATCCGTGCGATTAGCCGCCGCGAAAGTGCATTCTATCTTTATGCGACCTCGGGCGTAGGTGCCCGTGGCCTAATGCAAATTATGCCTGCCACGGCCAAAGCTACCGCCAAAAAACACGGGGCCAGATATAGCGATCCAAAGGATCTCTACAGCGCAGAGCTTAACCTCAATCTTGGTAGCGCTTACTATGCCCAGCTGTTGAAAGAGTTTAACCAAAACCGCATCCTCGCCACGGCGGCCTATAACGCGGGTCCCTCTCGCGTGCGTCGCTGGTTATCAAACTCTGATGGCAAACTCGATGCCATGGGCTTTATCGAGGCGATTCCCTTTACTGAAACCCGTGAATATGTTCAAGCCGTCCTCAGCTATCGATTGATTTATGAGGCGCAAAAGCAAAAAGCACAGCCATTATTCAGCGAAGCTGAGCTTAAGTTTGCTTACTAACTCGCGACATGAAAAGGAACTCGATACTCAGCAGCATCGAGTTCCTACTTTTCAGCATACCCTAGGGTAACGCTCATGCTTTAACCACCAAAAATTCTAAATGATATTCTCTAAATTCAAATAATTAGCAAAGCGAATAATTATTCAGCAATCACGCCGTTTTATCGAAAACTTGTTTGCACTGAAGGGCGTTAAATGCGAATAATTAGTATTAAAGCATTAAGAATCCCATTACACCCATGATTAACCTTAGTTCGTTAACCCTTAGCTGCGAATACCAACCCTTTGTCAATCCTCATACTTTAGCCATCGACGGCTATGAAGCCTTAGCACGCTTTTACTTGCCTAATGGTGATGCGGTTGCACCTAATATTGTGTTCGAGCAATTGCATGAATCCACAGAAATACTCGCTGCAGTTGAATATCAAGCCAAGGCATTTCAACTCATCCATGCGCCGAGTCAGCAGCGAATTTTTATCAATGTTGATCCCCACGCCGTCGATGGACCACATACCGCCAAGCTCATTCGTTTGCTGTCCCACTATGAACGCGTCACGGTCGAGATCATCGAAAACACCTGCATTAACGATGCCCAGCTGGCCAGTCAATTATTCACTCAATTTAAACAAGCTAAGATACATGTGGCGCTGGATGATATTGGTGCGCCCCACTCCATGCTCAGTGTCGATCTGATGATGAATGTGGATTATCTTAAGTTTGACCGCCATTGGTTAACACACATAACACACCCCGAGGGAGTCCAATTATTAATTGCATTGGTCAACTTTGCCAAAAAGACCCACAAACAGTGCATTTTAGAAGGCATAGAAACTGAAGCTCACTTAGCCTTTGCGCGAGATATCGGTGTCGACTTTGTCCAAGGCTTTTTGTTTAAATCCTGGTTTATTCGCCCCACCAGCAGCCAAGCACTGTGCCTTACGTAAGATCAGGCTAAAACGGTTTACATTCGCGCCACCAGCCCACTCAAGACCAAACCTAATACTGTCGAGTAATTGATTTAGCACTAGAAATGCCACTGGATATACGGGCGATGATCCGCCATAGTGATAACGCACATCAGCTTGCAAATGCACCTTAAGCACACTTCCAAATGTATTAGGAGTCGCCCGTGGCACAATCTGGGATCAGCGAATTACTACAACAACTCGAACAAGTATTGCTGGGCAAGCCTAGGCAAATTCGTCTCGCTTTAGCCTGTATTCTCGCCCGTGGGCACCTGTTGATTGAAGACTTACCCGGTATGGGTAAAACCAGTATTTCCCATGGTATAGCCCAAAGCTTAGGTTTGAGCTATCAGCGGATCCAATTCACCAGTGACATGCTGCCTGCCGACATTCTCGGCGTATCGATTTTTGATAAACATCAAGCACAATTTATCTTTCATCCTGGACCAATTTTTAAGCAGATGATTTTGGCCGATGAAATTAATCGCGCCAGCCCTAAGACACAAAGCGCTTTACTCGAAGCGATGGCCGAACAACAAATTTCCGTCGATGGCATCACCCACAGATTGCCCAATCCTTTCTTTGTAATCGCGACTCAAAATCCCACCGATCAATCCGGTACATTTTCGCTACCAGAATCGCAGCTCGACAGGTTTATGATGCGTCTTTCTATTGGTTATCCAAGCCACGATGCTGAACTCGCTATGCTTAAGAGCAATCATAACCACTTAACCTTAGATCAATTGCCCCAATGCCTGACACCGATGGCCTTAATGCAACTGCAAGAGCAGTGCGACAAGGTCAGCGCTTCCGATGCCTTACTCAATTATATTCTGGCCTTAGTGAGTTTTTCCCGTAGCCAAAGTGATAGCGTGGGGTTATCACCGCGTGCCACCAAAGCGCTATTACAAGCAGCTAAGGCATGGGCCTTTTTAGAAGGTCGACATTATTTAGTCCCCGAAGATGTGCAAGCGGTATTTTGTTGTGTAGCGGAGCATAGACTCAGAACCAGTAGCCAATTACAGGGTGAAGCCCTATCTGAGCGAATTCTCGCCAGCGTTAACCCTATTATGTAGCAAGATACTGTAATGAGGAGATATCGCTAAAGTATGCAGTTAACCCATTAAACTAAGGAAATAACTCAGAAGTGAAACGACTGATACTCCCGACTTTCATTCCGACGTTAGTCCCGATTTGGCAACGTTGGTTAGCAAGACGCTTGCCACCGAGTCCCGAAATAACCTTAAGCCATCGCAGCATTTTTATTCTGCCGAGCGGTTTTGGGTTAGTTTGGCTTGGTCTGGTTTTACTCTTATACTTATTCGGCACTAACTATCAAAACAACTTAGTCATTGGCCTCAGCATCTTACTCCTAAGCCTCTTTAATACCTGCATTCTATACAGTTACAAAAATCTGGCCGGCTTACATTTACGGGCCACGACGCCGCCCGAAGTCTATGCGGGCGAAACCTTAACCTTTCCCGTCCTCATCAGCACTCACCATAGTGGCCATAACATACAACTTAACTATCCGAATAATCGCACTTATACGGTGCAGAACCTGGGTACAGATGAACAACAAGCGCTCGTGCCCTTCGAATATCATCAGCGGGGTCATGTGTCACCGGGTCGGCTCAAAATTGAATCCTTCTATCCCTTAGGACTTTGCCGCGCGTGGTCGCATGTGGATTTAGCCATTAGTCACTTAGTCTTTGCCCAGCCGATTGAAGCGCCGCTACAGCTTGAGGCTGATCATACTCAGTCGGAGCAAGATCCCCTGTTACTCGCGGGTAAACATGTATCGGGGATTGATGAGTTCAAAGGCCTTAAACCCCATGTGCTCGGCGAATCCCTCAAGCAAGTGGCATGGAAACAATGGGCACAGGGTCGCGGCATGCTGACTAAAGAATTCCAGCAGCCCCAAGGTGATCCCGTCTGGTTAAGGCTCAGACCCGATGCCAAACGCCTCGAAACCCAATTGAGTCAGCTAAGCTGGCAAGTCAATAAACTCACGCAACTTGAGCAGTATTTTGGCTTACATCTGCAAAACCCAATGGGAGACGATGTCTTGATCGCGCCCGCGATAGGCAATCACCATAGGATCGCCTGTCAAAAAGCCATTGCCTTATATCCACAATTAGCGCCTTCAGCGGCGAAGCCCCCATATCAGTCATCAGCCGCTAATCACCCACAAAAAACGAATCAAGCTCCCCGCAAGCAGCATCATATCCCTACTTCGAGGGAGCAAGTATGAAGTTAGCGGCCAATAGCATGACACCGCAAATCGGCGACAATATTAGCCGCCAGACACTTTTTTGGTTATTGATCACCAATATTGCGGTATTAAGCCCACTATTTGATAAAACCACGCCTTGGACTTTGGGCATTTGCGCTATCTGTTTACTGTGGCGTGTGGGGATTTATGTCGGCAAAGTGGCAAAGCCACCGCGTTTTTTGGTCACCAGTCTTGCAATCGGCGCCGCAACCACACTGGCACTCGTCTCAAAGGAAATCGGCTTACTCAATGCGCTAGTGAATCTGCTGCTGTTAGGTTATGCCTTAAAATACATTGAAATGCGTAATCAAAGGGATGTGCGCGTTGTCGTCCTCGCGGGCTATTTTATTATCGCGCTGACCTTTATCGACCATCAATCCCTGCTTAATACCGCGCACTTGCTCGTGGTGACACTGATCAATACCTGCGTACTCGTGACTTTGTATCAAGATAAGCAATCCTTAAAACACACGGCTTGGCAAGGTGGCAAATTTTTACTCCAGAGCCTTCCCCTCGCGCTGCTGCTATTTTTAGTGTTACCGCGTCTTGCACCGCTCTGGTTAGTGCCCAACATGAAAGAAGCCCAAACGGGCTTGTCCGATAGTCTGGCGATTGGTGATATAGGTAAGCTCACCCGTTCGACTGAACTTGCCTTTAGGGCGAGTTTTACCAATGCAACGCCCATTAATGCCGAGTTATATTGGCGCGCCCTCGTGATGGAGCACTATGATGGTGTCACTTGGCGCCAAGACGCGGGGATTAAACAGTTGCAAAAAGATGCGCTGCTGTTTCCTCCCTCACGGCCCAGTCCAGCATTGATGGTCAATAATCCTGATCCCATGAGCAATAGTCCTGCTTCGATAAGCAGCGAAGATCAAGAGATGGCATCAGGTGCGCAAGATAAGCATAGTATTCGTTACCAAGTGATTGCTGAGCCGAGCCACCAGCCGTGGTTATTTGGCCTCGATGTCGCCTACAGCCAAGATGATAGTGTGGTCAATATGCCAGATTATCGGCTGTTAGCACTGCGCAATGTCGATCAGCGAATGAGTTATCAAGTAGAGTCTTGGCCTAAGGCGAAGATGGATCTTAGGCTCTCTGCGCGGCAAAGGCAGATTAACCTCGAACTACCAAGTAACAGTAATCCACGAACTTGGGCGCTGGCCGAGCAATTCAAGACTCAGTATCCCGAGCCTAAGCCACGATTGTGGGCCATGATGCGCCACTTCAATACCGAGCCTTTTTTCTACACACTCACGCCTCCCCCCCTTGGGCCGCAACAAGTAGATGATTTTCTATTTGAAAACAAAGCCGGATTTTGTGTGCACTATGCCGCAGCCTTCATTGTTATGGCGCGGGCCACAGGCTTACCCGCACGTATGGTCACAGGCTATCAGGGCGGAGAGTTTAATCCGCAAGCGGGTTACTACAGCGTGTATCAATATATGGCCCATGCATGGGCAGAGGTTTGGCTCGAAGGTGAAGGTTGGGTGCGTTTCGACCCGACCGCTATGGTGGCGCCCGATCGTATCGAACAAGGATTCGACGCTCAATTTGATCCCGCACTGAGTTACCTGCAGGAAAGCCCTTTTAGTAGCTTACACTTTAAATCCATGCCTTGGCTCAATGAGTTAAGACAACGTTTTGCCAGCATAGATTATTACTGGAGCGTTTGGGTATTGGGTTTCAATCAAGATAGGCAGAATCAAGTGCTCAGCGGCATCTTAGGTGATGTAACTAACACTAAAATCGCGGTTTTTATGGGGCTGTGTATCAGCCTTATCGTGCTCTATATCGCCTACAGTGCGGGGCTATTACATTTTAGCACTCAGGGCGATCCTATCAGCGCCCGCTATCAACAGATCTGCAATCGCCTCGCCCGCCATGGTATTAAGCGTAATGACAGTGATGGGCCAAACCAATTTGCGCAGCAGATTATCGAGCAATACCAACACAGTGCACCACAGCTTTGCACGCTGATGCACACCTTGACCCAAAGTTATGTGGCGCTGAAATATCAAGATTTACCGGCTGATGACTATCAAGCGCATTTAACCGCATTTAAAGCGGCGGCGAAGCAACTGAATTGGTTATTGCTCAGGGCAAAGGTGAAAAAGAAGTTCACGCTAGCCTAGCATTTGTAAGCTGAGCATTAGCCGGCCAAGTTTCACCAGTTTAAGGCTCAGTAAACGCCTAAAATTGCGAGTTAATTCCACAGAAGCAGCAATAGTGTTGAATCTTATAAATCAAACACATAGAATTGTTTTACTGTCACTATGCCGAGTTGCACATGCTAAAGTTAATCCAGTCCAATCAGATGGAAGTGCTCTGCGCCCATTTAGCCGCTTACCTGACCCAACCCCTTGCCTTTGCACGTCTACTGAGTAATGAGCATATTTTGGTGCAGAGCCCTGGCATGTCGACTTGGCTGCGCCTCGAAATCGCCAAACAAAATGGGATTGCCGCCGCATTGGAATTTCCGCTGCCATCGAGCTTTACTTGGCAGTTGTGCCATGACTTATTACCCGATGTGCCTAAGGACAACGCCTTCACTAAAGCGGCGATGACGTGGAAGCTGATGCAACTTTTACCGCGCATGTTGCAAAATGACGCCTTTGGGCCATTGAGACACTATCTAGGCCATGTGCAAGGTAATAGCCTAGACAATATGCTAGACAGCACGTCAACCATAAATACCGCCGATACGAGTGAACATCTCAACACCAGTGCTCTGACGGCTGACGACATTAAGCTGTACCAACTCTGTGGCCGTATCGCCGATATCTTCGACCAATACTTAGTGTATCGCCCCGATTGGATTTTAGCGTGGGAGCAAAACGAGCATCCCGAATCACTCACCAAGCCGCTGAATGAAGACCAACGCTGGCAACCCATTTTATGGCGCGCACTGATTGCCTTTAACCGCGATGAGCTCCATCAAAGCCATTACCACAGGGCCAACCTGCACAGCGACTTAATTACCGCGCTGAATAATCCCGACACGTCACTCGCTAAATTGCCGCAACGCTTATTTGTGTTTGGCATTTCCTCGATGGCGCCGCAAACCCTCGAAGTGCTTTACCATCTGGCAGGCCGTATCGATGTGATCGTGCTTGGCTTAAGCCCGTGTCAGCACTATTGGGGCGACATTGTTGATCCCCGTAATCGTGCCCGCATGGCGGTGCAATATGCGGGTAAACGCCAATTAGCCGAACTGTGGGAAGATAAACTAGAAGTGGGTAACCCGCTGCTTGCCAATAACGGCAAGATGGGCCGTGAATTACTCGATATGCTGCTTGAGCTCCCCGCCGAACACTGCGACTTTGGCGATGATGTGTATTGTGAGCCCTGTGACGATCCCAACTCGCCACACAGTCATGCCAGCATGCTCCACGGCGTGCAATACGATATTTTAGAGATGCAAACCTTAGACAGAGTGCTAGGGCCAGATGCCGAGCTGTACCAAAATGTCGAGAACAGACGCCTACTAAAGCGCGACGATGAATCCATTCGAGTCAAGAGTTGTCACAGCCCACTGCGGGAAGTCGAAACACTGCACGATCACTTGCTTGAGTTACTCAGCAATAATGTCGACCTGACACCCAAAGACATAGTGGTCATGATGCCCGATGTCGCCGCCTACGCCCCCTATATCGATGCAGTCTTCTCGGCGAAGCAAGGCCTGCATTACATTCCCTACGCCATTGCCGACCGCGGTGCAGCGCAGGAATCACCGCTCATTAATAGCTTTTTAAATTTACTTGGGATTAATCAAAGTCGTTTTGGTCTGACCGACATTTTGAGCATACTCGAAGTGCCCGCCATTTTGCGCCGTTTCCAGCTCGATGACGATGAATTGCAACTGATCCGCCGCTGGTTAGATGAAGCGGGCGTGCGCTGGGGTCGCGATGAACAAAGCCGCCTTAAACAAGGTGTGCCAGCGTTTGAGCAAAACTCCTGGGCCTTTGGTATTAAAAGGCTGATTTTAGGTTACGCCTTGAGTGACGATGCGCCGCTCTACCAAGACCATCTTGTCGTCACTGGCATCGAAGGCCAATCGGCGCAGGCGTTAGGTAAGCTACTCAATTTTATTGAAGTGCTCGATGAAACGGCGCAAATACTCGCCCAGCCACAAGTGGGCGCCCTGCGTTTAGCGGAATTAACTGAGCTACTAGATGCCTTCTACGACACCGATGAAGACGAGCGCGAACAATTACAGGAAATCCGCGATGCCATTGCCGCCCTAGAGCAAGAGTTACTGTCAGCGGGCAGGCCCTTGGATACAAGAACGTTGGATACAAACCCGTTAGCGCCGCTAGCCCAAGAGAACATAAGCGGACTGAGCCTCAGTATTGAAGTGCTGCAACAGTGGTTTAATCAACGCTTAACCGAATCTCGGGTCGGCCAGCGTTATCTTGCGGGGAGCGTGAACTTTTGTACCTTAATGCCGATGCGCTCGATTCCTTTTAAGGTCGTGTGTTTACTCGGTATGAATGATGGGGTTTATCCTAGGGTTCAACATCCCGTTGGCTTTGATTTAATGGCGCATTTCGGTGCCCGTAAAGGCGATCGCTCCCGCCGCCTCGATGACAGATATTTGTTTTTAGAAGCCTTATTATCGGCGCGGGAACAACTGTATATCAGCTATATTGGCCGCAGCGAACGGGATAACTCTGAGCGTATCGCCTCTATGCTCGTCTCTGAGCTGATTGAATATTGTCAGCTGTGCTATTTACCTGAAGCCCTATTGATTCAATCGCAAAACGCTGCAAGCGTAATTGAACCTGAGGATGCCGAAAAAGCCCTCTATAACGCGATTGTCAGCCACCAGCCACTGCAACCCTTTGATCCCAAGTTGTATCAAGCCACAGTAAAACGTGATGACAAAGATGGCTCAAGCATAGGCCAAAGTTACAGCCTGCAATGGTGTCCACCCAATACGGACACTGCTGGCACACATGCGGGCCGCTTTATCGGCGTGCAAACTCGCATCATGCTCGAAGCGGATGAACAAGACTCAGTGCCAGATACAGAGGCACAGCCAGCTTCTGAGCACGAACAACAGCAAAGTAAGAAAGTGGATGTGTCAGCCCTGATCCGTTTCTTTCGAAATCCAGCGCAGTACTTCTTCAACCGTACATTAAAAGTCGATCTCAGCCTTAATATTCAGGCCGATGATAATGACGAGCCCTTTAGCTTGAATGCCCTAGAGCGCTATATGTTACAGGCCAAGTTACTCGATGATGCCATAGGCCAAGGCCTAACTGAGCCCGATATCGAGCTGATTAAACGCCTCAAAGCCAGTGGCACTTTGCCCATGCAGCCCTTCGATGATTTGCTACTGCGCCAATATCAGCATGATATTAAACCTTTGATTGGCAGAACCTTGTTCCTCAAGGGAGAACAAGCCAGCAGTCACGCCGATATTAAACTCGTGATTGACTTGCCCATCACGGCGGGTAAATCCCAGCAAGTGTTACTGCAAGGCCGTATCGATGATATTAGCCCTAAGGGGTTAGTGAATTACCGTCCTGGTAGCGCCCACGGTCGCGATGTGCTGAGGTTGTACCTTCGCCACCTGTGTTTAATGGCAATGGGCCACACACATGCAAGCTATCTACTCGACATGGGGCACTTCCACGCCTTAGCGCCAATCACAGCTGAGCGCGCCCATGCGTTACTGGCCGATTTGTTGGTGTTGTTTTACCAAGGCCAACAACACCCACTGTGTTTTATGCCGCGCACGTCACTGGCCTACGTCAGCTGCGAGGGTGAGCACGATGAGCGTTTGCAGCAAGCGTTACCCGAATGGTTAGATGAGCAGAGTCAATTGGGTGAAACTGCTTTTGGAGAAGGAAATGAACCCCATTACCAGCGATTATTTAGTTTCCCGCGGGATTTCTCTGAGGATAGCTTTGGCGCATTAGCCGAGCGTATCTATCGCCCTATGGTGAGTTTATATCTCAAAGACACACTGGCTCAGCTTGAGGAATTTGCGCTTAACGATGGCATGAGCCAAGGCCCTGCTAATGAAACACAGGCTCTCGCACCACATTTGAACCGCAATAGCGCACAGGGAGAGCAAGCATGAGTGAACAGATGCCGTTGAACACGCAAGCCTTACAGTCTGCACCACAAGCGCTTGATCCTCTCACTCTGCCCTTTGGCGGTAGTCGTCTTATTGAGGCCAGCGCTGGCACAGGTAAAACCTACACGATTTCAGGTCTTTACTTACGCTTATTGCTTGGTGATAGCATTCCTGCGCCGCTGACCTGTGAGCAAATTCTCGTGGTTACCTTCACCAATGCGGCCACCGAAGAGTTAAGAGATCGTATTCGCCGGCGTATTCAAGTCGCCTTTAAGTGCTTCTTAGGGCTAACGATTGCCGATCCCTTTGTGCAGGCGCTGTATGACAACACCCCAGAGAGTGATCGCGCCATTGCCCTGAGGCGATTCGATCTCGCCCTTAAATCCCTCGACGAAGCGGCGATTTTTACCATTCACGGTTTCTGTCAGCGAATTTTATCGGATCTCGCCTTTGAGTCTTCCTTGCTGTTCGAATCGGACTTTACCTTGGACGACAGCGAATTTTTGCACCATGCCGTGCGGGATTTTTGGCGTGAGGCCTGTTATCCGCTGCCCGATTACTTAGCGCAAATCATTGCCAAGGAATTTGGCGAGCCCGATGGTTTAGTCAAACAGTTGCGACCGCTCCTTGGCGCCAGTCAAGCAAAGCCTCTGAAACCCGCGCTTAAGTTTGATGCCTTAGCCCTGTCACTACGCCAAAGTTTAGAGCGCTTTAAATTAGCTTGGCCACGGGGGCGCGATGGCTTATTGGTATTGCTACACAGTTTGCCACTCAACGGCACCCGCTTTGGCAAAGCAACGGATAAGTACCCCAAGCTCGCCGCCATGTTCGATGCGCTGGATAACTGGCTCACCTTCGGGCATGGGTTGCCTCCACTGAAAGAGTTAGAAGCCTTATCGCTGTCTGAGTTAAAACTCAACAAGGGCGGCGTGATCCCAAGTGTGAGCGAAGCGCCGCTGATGGATCATATGGAGCAACTCGCCACATTGATTGCCGCCATTAAACCAGCATTTTTATATAGCGCGAAACTCGGCATAAGCGAGCGATTTGCCCAGCAAAAACAACAAAAAAATGTGCTGACCCCAGATGACTTACTCACGACATTAGCGAGAGCGTTAAACGCCAATAATGAAACCTTGCCCAAAGCCGTGGCAACACGCTTTCCCGTCGCGCTTATTGATGAATTCCAAGATACCGATCCGCTGCAATTTGCGATCTTCTCTGGCATCTACCAAGACCGCTACTCATTTGAGCAGCAAGGCAAAAACGATACAGAAAATAAGCTCAGCCTGTTGATGATTGGCGATCCTAAGCAAGCCATTTATGCCTTTCGCGGCGCCGATATCCATACCTATATTGAGGCCCGTCATCATACGCAGGCCCACTATCATCTGGATACCAACTACCGCTCAAGCGCAAACATGGTCGCTGGGGTTAACCATCTGTTTAGCCAGCATCACGATCCTTTTATCAGTCAGTCGATCCCCTTTGATAGCGTGAAAACGCCCAGCAGTGCTAAAGGGAAAATCCTCACTGAAAAAACCGCCAATCCAGCCGCCTTAAGATTAAGACTCTTAAGCGAAAGTGCAGAAAACGGCCTCAATAAAACCACGGCAAGACACTTGCTCGCCGAAGACGCGGCGGCACAAATTACCCGTTTACTGACAGATGCGGCCAATGGCGAATGCCACAGCCCTAAAGGGCCTTTGATCGCCAAAGACATCGCCATCTTAGTGCGGGATCGCAACGAAGCGGCAGTGATGAAAACCGCATTAAGTAAACGCCACATAGGCGCGGTGTTTTTAAGTCGCGACAGTGTGTTCGATACCCTTGAAGCGCGGGAAATGGCGTTAATTTTGCGATCTCTAGCGAACCCTAAAGATGAACTGGCACTGCGCAGCGCCCTAGCCACGGCATTATTGGGCTATAGCGCCGAGCAAATCCATGCCTTTAACCAAGATGAAGAGCACAGACAGCTGTTATTAGAGCAATTTTTTAACTTGCACCAAGTGTGGCAGAAACGCGGCATCATGCCCGCGCTACTAAGCCTTGCCAATAGCACTAAACTGATTGACCGTTTACTGCACACCGCCAGTGCAGAGGTCGATGCTCAAGAGCAAGATGCCACAAACGGTGAGCGTCGCCTGACGGATTTTCGCCACCTTGCCGAGCTATTACAACAAAAAGCCACCGAACTTGATGGTATGAGTGCCCTACTCAATTGGTATGAACAGCAACTGATTGATAACACAGGCACCGATGAACAGCAGCTACGCCTTGAGAGCGAGCAGAATCTAGTACAGATCGTCACTATCCATAAGAGTAAGGGCCTTGAGTATCCCGTGTGTTTTGTGCCCTTTGTCAGCCTAGCCCGTGATAATCGCCGCCGCCCGACGCCTATGCTGTACCACAGAACTAACGATGCAGGTGAGCAAGAGCTAGTGTGGGATATCGAAGGCACGGATGACGGTTGGGAGCGCGCAAAACAAGAAACCTTGGCCGAAGACTTACGCCTATTATATGTGGCGCTCACTCGCCCTGTGTATTTGTGTTACTTGTATATCGCCAACCACAGTCGTCAGCTTAAAAATGGCCTTAAAAGTCAGCTGCATGAAACCGCCATCGGCTATCTGCTCTGCATAGGCGACTCAGAATGTGACTTTGCCCGTATCTGCAATGCAACGCAGCTACTCGCTCAAGATGTGGAAGCCATAAGTCTTGATAAGGTGCCCAATGACATAGACGAGCGCCCATTGCCCTCAAGCCAAGACATAGCGCAAATACTTAGCGCGAAAACCTTAACCCGCCAATACTGCACGCCGTGGCGAGTCGGCAGTTATTCAGGTCTCGTTAAAAATACCAGCCATGGTAAAACCACGCCGGGTGCCGACGATGAAATATTAGGTACGCTTGAATATATGGCTGCGCAAACACTCTCTATTCCTGATGAGGCAAGTCATGATCTGCAGGATGACATGCTCAATCGCTTTAACTTTGAGCGCGGCGCCAATGCTGGTAGCTTTATGCATTTAGTGTTAGAAGAGATTGATTTTACGCAGGCAGAAATCGACTTACCGCTGCAATTGCCTAAAGCCATGTTGCAATACGGTATCGCGCCCGAATGGCAAACAGTATTACATACTTGGTATTTGGATGTGCTGCATGCACCGCTTTGCGCGATACCGCACGCCTTAGAGTCGCAAGTCACGGGGCATGTAAGCGCCGTCAAACCTGCTCATCCAGATCTGTGCTTAGCCAAGTTATCGCCACAGAATACCTTAGTCGAAATGGAGTTTTATTTACCCTTAAGCGAACTTAAAGATACTGAACTCAATACGCTACTGCAGCAATTTGGCTATGAGTCGACACTTAAGTTTGATGATCTCAAGGGCATGCTCAAAGGCTTTATCGATTTAACCTTTGAATACCAAGGTCAATATTATATCGCCGACTATAAGTCGAATCATTTAGGCGACAACATCAATGCCTATCATCAGAGCGCGCTGCAAAGCGCAATAACCGATCACAGGTACGATTTGCAGTACATTCTCTATTCATTGGCGCTACACAGGTATTTGAGTTTACGCCTGCCAAGTTATGACTACGACAGCCACATCGGCGGTTGTTATTACTTGTTCTTACGGGGGATGTCGGCTCAATATCCCGGCTATGGTATTTATTACGACAAGCCGCCGAAGGCACTTATTCTCGCGCTAGATTCACTTTTTAATGACAATTTATTTCACAGCAAGTTGGCTCGTGCAATCGATACAGGAGTCACGGCATGATGCGCTCAACCCAAGGGCTAAATGCACATTCACTCACAGCGGCGAAATGGATAGATCATGGCGCAATTCAGCTTACAGCGCCGCTGCCAGAGCTGTTAAAACAGTGGGAGCAAGAACGACTGCTCATGCCACTAGATCGGCATTTCGCACTCGAAATGAGTCACTTGCATCCAACCGATAGCCAACATCCCTTGTTTATTTTGCTGTGTGCGCTATTAAGCCAGCAATTATCTTCACAGCACAGTTGCCTAGTGCTTGCCCATATTGTGCCACTTAATCCCATGGCCGAACAAAATAGCCATTGTAAAATCACCTTAAGCCTGGAAGCACTCACTGAGACCTTACAAACCTTTGATGCCGTCGGCCAAGCGGGCAGTAACAAACCGCTTATTTTTGATAATGGCAGACTCTATTTACAACGTTATCATCAATTTGAAACCTCAGTGGCCGCCTCATTAATCCGCTTGTCCGGAAGCGTATCTAAGCACTTATCTGAAGAAGCAAGCCACCAAAAGCAACCGCAAATCGCTAAGTTGAGGTCACTGCTAGATCAACTGTTCCCTGCCAATGTGCTCGCGCCCCATGCACTCACTACCAATGTACTAACTAACAGTGAAGACACAGCACCCATTGATTGGCAAAAGGTCGCCACGGCCACAGCGCTGGGTAAAAAACTGTCGGTGATCACTGGCGGCCCAGGGACGGGCAAAACCACTACTGTGACTAAGCTTTTATTATTGCTACAAATGGAATCACAGCAGGAAATCCGTTTAGTCGCGCCAACGGGAAAAGCGGCGGCTCGCTTAAGCGAATCAATCAAAGCCTCAAAAGCGCGTCTGGCGAAGGAACTCAGCGCCCATGCTAATGTTATTGATGAAGCTCGCAATAGAAATAGCCAAGACTTTTTAACGGCTCTGGGCCGCATTCCAGAGGAGGCATCAACCTTACACAGGCTGCTTGGGGTGATCCCCAATTCGCCGCACTTTCGCCACCATCAAGGTAATCCGCTTAGGCTCGACTTATTGATTGTCGACGAAGCCTCTATGGTCGATTTGCCCATGATGTATAAACTGCTCAGCGCACTGCCTGAGCACGCCAGTTTGATTTTACTCGGCGATCAAGACCAACTCGCCTCGGTTGAGGCGGGCGCTGTGCTCGCCGATATTTGTGCGGGCCTTAAAATACCAGTAGATCCCAATAACCTTGCTCAGAACAACATAGCGTCAAACAGCCCTGCTCTGTGGCAAATGCGCTATTCCAAGGAACAAGCCGAGCGTCTGAGTGCTTTAACGGGTTTTGAGTTAACGCCCTATATCAGCGACGCCCCTAAACTTGGCGATAGCTTATGTATGCTAATGCACAGCCACAGATTTAAAGACGATGCAGGGATTGGACTGCTCGCCAGTGCCGTCAATCGCGCAGATCTTCAAAGTATTTTGCAGGTATGGCAACAGGGACCTGCAGAATTGAGCTGGTTAGAACACAGTATGGTCGTAAGCCAAACCCAAGCCAAAGTGAGCGAGCCTGCTAATAATATGGGACTCAGTTCACTTCTGGAGCAAGCCTGCCAGCAATATGGCGCTTATCTCGGTGCCTTGAATAGCCATGCAAGTAACAATGATGCAAGTAATAGTGATGTAGGCACACGTCCAAGCACAGCAGACATCATTGAACGCTTTAACCAGTACCGTATTCTATGTGCTATGCGCTCGGGCGATTATGGGGTTGAAGGCATCAATCAGTATGTGACTCAAGCACTGGCAAATGCCAAGCTGATTAAACCACTACAGGAGTTTTATCTGGGTCGGCCGATTATCATCCAAAGCAATGACTACAACTTAGGCCTGTTTAACGGTGATATCGGATTGATTTTGCAGGATGAAGATAAACCCGAACGTTTAATGGCGCACTTTATCAAGGCCGATGGCAGCCTGTTAAAAGTCTTGCCAGCCCGTTTGCCCAGCCATGAAACCTGTTACGCCATGACAGTACACAAGAGCCAAGGCAGCGAATTTAGCCGTGTGGCCTTAGTATTGCCGCCGAGCCCCAGCCTAGCCCAGTGGCAACTGCTGACCAAAGAGTTGGTCTACACCGCCATCACCCGCGCTAAAGTCCACTTTACCTGCTTAGGCACCCAGCACGTATTCGAGCGGGCCAGTAGCCAAGCAACCCAACGCGCATCGGGTCTTGCCGACCGCCTTTGGGGTGAATGAAGCTTTGTGGTCAATGGGGAACACTTTAAGAACTACATTTTAAGATATGACTTTTAGATTTACTCTAACCATGAAACTAAGGATTTAAACATTGATTAAAAAGGACATTATTACACTTAAGGATCTACAAGCCGTTATTGCCTTGTTTGACGCCATAGCACCAGATGCCGCTTTACCTAAGCGTTATTATGAAAAAACCCGCTATATCCAGTGGTCAGAATTTAAAGACATGCAGGTATACGCACTCGACTTTGAGCCCTATTTAACGATTAACCAGCGTTGTAATATGACGTATTTTGGCATACATCAAAGTACGCGACGTTTATACCTAGCACACTGTAATGATGCTGGCCACGCACCGCGCTGGGAAGCGAGACCAGTGACCTTAGCGCAACTGATGGATGTCGAGTTAATGGTGAATTTACATAAAAATCATGCCTATAACTTAGGGCTAAACATCTGTTTTGATCTGAACTACTTACTCTGAGCTTTTGTATTAATGTACAAATTCACATGACTAAATATCTGCTGTGGGCTAGGCAATATCAGTTGCTAAAATCAATTTGAAATTATCAATGTCACCCGCAACGTTTTTCCGGTACCCGAAGGCACAAGGACAACGGATCTGTTTATGCTCGCTCGAGCCAAGAATTAGCCGTTTGGTTCGCTCAAAACTAAGCTGTAGCGAAAGGATGTTTTGGTAAACCCTATACTTTCATAGTATTGCTGTGTGGCAATGCGCTGCATCGATGTAGTGAGTTCGAGTAACTGGCAATTCTCTTGCTTTCCCCTCTCTTTCGCAAAGGCGATCAACTGAGAACCAACGCCCTGACCCCGCATGTCGGCATCCACCACAATTGCGGTTATACGACAGATACGACTCAAGGCGGGGAAATAATCAAAGAACATTAAGGCCATCACAGCGACAACTTGCAGGTCACCCTGCGCATTATGTTGCTCATACACCAGTAATTCATCACTGCGGCGCAGAGAATCATGCTGATATTGGCTTAACGTCTGGGCTAAAGCGGCATAGGGCAAAGAATAACCGAGTTGCTCAAGTAATACCTGCACACTATCTGTATCCTGTAAGCGGGCTAACCGAATGTTTTTATTCACCATGAGATACCATGCTGTAATGCGCCTAAAGTAAGTGTCACTCGTACTGGGTTGCACAGTTTAGATGACGGTGACGAAGCAATAGTCCAACGACATTGCCATCTCACGCCACAAAAATCAAAATAAACCCGACAAAGGCACAACCCCATATTTGCAATGCGATGTAATGCGTTAAAATTCACCACTTAATAGCCATCAGTCAGCAAAACCTTGCACTCATAGGGGCAAGAAAACTAAGATGACAGCGGCTGTACTATAGGATGATATTCGTATTGCCACAGGCCGATGTCATCCGATTTTGCTCACTTTGAGGAATCACTCACAATGTCTAAGATCAACCTGCTTTTGCTGTGCGGCGGCGGAAGTGCCGAACACGATATTTCACTCATGTCGGCCAATTATTTTGAAACCTCACTGGCAAAATCCGAGCAGTTTTGTGTATTGCGTGTCGAACTGGATAAATTTGGTCAATACCGCACCGCTGCGGGTGATGATTGTGAACTGACCAATAGCCGCGAAATTCGCTTCCGCGATGAGAGCAAAGCCCCATGGCCGGTCGATTACGTCATTCCCTGCATTCATGGCTATCCCGGCGAAACAGGTGACATTCAATCCTATTTTAATTTGATCCAACTGCCCTATTTTGGCTGTGAATCCGAGGCTAGCAGTAACTGCTTTAATAAGATCACCGCTAAAATGTGGTTCTCTGCCTTAGGTATTCCGAATACCCCGTATATTTTCCTAAACCAATTCGATGATGCAGCAATAGAGCAAACCCAAGCCGCATTAGCACTATGGGGATCCATCTTCGTCAAAGCGGCCTCACAGGGTTCCTCTGTTGGTTGTTATAAAGTCGATGACAGCGATAAAGTCGCTGGCGTGCTTAAAGATGCTTTCGGCTATGCGCCCTATGTTATCGTTGAAAAAACCATTAAAGCCCGTGAGTTAGAAGTCGCAGTATACGAGTACAACGGTGAAGTGGTGGCGACAGTACCAGGTGAAATCATCTGTGATACCAACACCTTCTACACCTTCGATGAGAAATACGCCAAAAACAGTAAAGCACGCACCGATGTGGTGGCGCAGAATGTGTCGGCTGAGATCAGTGAACAAATCCGCGCCTATGCAATCAAGGCATTTAAAGGAATGAAGCTGCGTCACTTATCGCGCATCGACTTTTTCTTAACCGCGGATAATGAAATTTTACTAAATGAAATCAATACCTTCCCAGGTTCTACGCCGATTTCTATGTTCCCCAAAATGCTGCAAAATCACGGTCATGATTTTACTGAATACTTGAGTCTAGTGATTAACAGCCAGATAACCGCTAAATCTTAGCGCTCGCCACCTGACTCAATATGAACGCAGAGACTCAGTGCAGCACCTTTTTTCAGTAATAAAAAGAGCGCCTCGGCGCTCTTTTTATTTATTATGTTTCAATGTGTTATATCTAAAACTTGAATTATTACCTTACATCTAAACCCAATATTAAAATCAGACTGTCACTGATTAAGCCGCCCTCACATCTAGGTCAAACATCAAGGTCAAACGTCAAACCCCTTATGCAGCTCAGCTTGCTTTGCCAACAGGGCAAAGAATGCAGCTTTGGGCATAGGCTTATAAAATAAATATCCTTGAATTTCTTGAATATGATTCGCCATTACAAATTTTAGCTGGGACTCAGTTTCTACCCCTTCTGCCGTCACAGTTAAATCTAACGCATGGCTTAAACGCACTATGGCCTCCACCAACGCTTCGTGGCGTTTGCCTTCATCTAATCTGTCGATAAAGCTCTTATCGATTTTAATTTGATCGATAGGAAAATTAGCTAAATAAGATAGAGATGAGTAACCCGTCCCGAAATCATCTAAGGAAATTTTAATCCCTTTAACTCGCAAACCATTAAGTACATCAATAAGATACGTATGCTGCTTCATCAATAAAGATTCAGTGATCTCAAGGGTTAATCTATCATAAGGGAAATCTGTCACCTCAAGTTGCTCGGTAATCGCAGCAAAGGATTCCACAAAGGCATCTTGTAGTTCATGGGACCAAAACTCAAAAGTCGAGACATTCACCGATAAATTAATGGGCCAATTTCGTTCCTGCATTTCTAAAATAGTCTGCATAGCACCAAGGCGAACATCTCGACCAATATCAACGATTAAACCACTGTTCTCAGCGATGGGAATAAATTCATCGGGTGGAATAAACGTTCCCTCATGCTGCCAGCGCAGCAGCACTTCAGCACGGACAATCAAGCCTGTGGTCGCATTGACTATGGGTTGGTAATAAAGCTCGAAGGTATGTTGATCTAATGCCTGCTTAAGCTGATTATGAAGGCTAGCAACACGCTCGGCATTTAGCTGCATTTGTTCAGTAAAAAAATGATATCGATTGCGACCATTTGCCTTAGAAATATACATGGCCTGATCGGCACAATTTAACAACTGTTCAAGATCGAGGGCATCTTCAGGAAAACGTGCAATCCCTATACTTACCGAGCTATAAACGCCTTTTCCATCGGCTAGCACATAATGTTTTGCCACATTTTTGTTAATTGTATCTGCAATTTGTGCCAATTCTTTCTGGTTAACAACCCCAGGTAATAACAAGGCAAACTCATCCCCTCCTAAGCGTGCAAACACCATAGTGTCATCAACACACTCGCTGATCTGTTTAACCACTTGCACTAACAGCGCATCACCTTTGTCATGGCCATGGGTGTCGTTAACTTGCTTAAAGTTATCTAAATCCATCAACATAAAACTAAAGCCGGGTGTCAAACTGTCGGAGGTAATTAACGCTTGGATCTGCTTGAATAACGCATTGCGGTTAGCAAGTCCGGTAAGAGAGTCATTATTGGCCTGATACTTAATCAGCTGCGCCGCTTTCTTACGTTCACTAATGTCTGAAAATAGCCATGCAAAACAGGGTTGCTGATCATTGGACTCTCGGAAGGTCGTGACGATAAGGTCAAGATAAAACTCCTCGCCATTTCCCCTAAGACCCACCAACTCACCCTGCCACATTCTGTCCTGAGTTAAATGCTCAAATAACCCCACTAATTCATTAGATTGGGATGATGCTAAAAAAATCTTAGGATGAAAGTTAGCAATATCAGTATCTTGAGGGATAACTATATGTCTGAAAGCGGGATTAGCATAGAGAACTGCATCGTCAGAATTGGAAATAACCAGAGCAAGGGGTAAACGGTCAAAAATTTTCACAGCTAAATGCTGAAACTCCATTGCACGACTGCGTTCAATGGCTAAACTCGCCAGTCTTGCCGCCTCAGAAATGAGCTCTAAATCCTGCTCTGTTGGGGATTTTATCGTGTCATAATACATGGCAAATGTGCCTAGCACTTTGCCATGAGTATCTTTGATAGGTTCTGACCAACAAGATTTAAGACCTGCACGTAATGGCAGTTCTTTATAATTAACCCAGTAAGGATGTTGAGCGATATCTTCAACGATGACACGCTGCGCATAATAGGCTGCCGTGCCACAAGAACCCACATTGGGGCCAATTTCGACACCATTAATGGCTTGATTGTAACTGTCGGGTAAATTGGGGGCGGCACCTAATAACAGACGTTTACCGTCAGCACTGAGCAGTAACACAGACCCTCTGGTTCCTACTTTTTGAGCTTCGATTTTTAAGACTAAGGCGTGCAAGATTTCATGTAGCGGTGCGCCATTGAGCAGCATAGAAAGAATACTGCTATAACAAGCTATGCTGACATTGTGGGCGAGTTTAACGTCTGCATGATCGAGCAGATCTGGAAGGTTAACGCCGTACGCCATAATTTCCTTAAGAGCAAAGTTGCAATATAAATACTGATTAACAATGTTAAATATTTATAACTTATAAGAAATTCTAGGCACTAATGTTAATTAAGTAAACCCTTTACCTGCGCGGTAAAAGGTTTACTTTAGTCTAAAAAGCAATGCTTTATTCTTGAATACGTTCAAGTTTGGCAAGGTAAAAGCCATCAAAGCCGCTATCGGCTGGGCTGATACTTTCATCCTCAATCAGGCGAAAGTTGGGGTTCTCGGCTAAAAACGCATCCACTTGACCGCGGTTCTCGCAAGGGAAGATAGAACAAGTCGCATAGACGACTATGCCACCGACTTTGACCATGCGGCTGTAACTGTTCAAAATGTGTTTTTGCAGTTCCATTAACACGGGTAAACGCTCTACGGTATCACGCCATTTTGCATCGGGATTACGCTTTAATACACCCAAACCAGAGCAAGGCACATCAAGCAATACCCTATCGGCACTGAGCTTTAAGCGTTTAATGGTTTTACTGCTGGCGATAACACGGGTTTCGACATTGTGTGCCCCATTACGACGGGCACGCTCCTTAAGTTTGTCGAGTTTCCATTGCTCCACATCCATGGCCAACAAGCGTCCTTTACCCTGCATTTGTGCAGCTATATGTAAAGTTTTGCCGCCAGCACCCGCGCAAGCATCAATAACTTTCATCCCCGGCTTGGCATCAAGCGCCGCAGCTACGCGCTGAGAGCCCGCATCCTGCTGCTCGAATAAGCCATCTTTAAAGCTTTGGGTACGGAACAAGGCTGAATCGGAGGTCACTTCAAGGGCGGAATCAACCCCATCAACACAGAGCGTGCTCACAAACTCAGCGGCAAGTTTAGCGGCCAGTTCATCACGAGTCACCTTAAGGCTATTAGCGCGTAAAAAACGTTTCGGCGCTGTACTTAACGCGGCGCGCTCTTTTTCCCAAGACTCACCTAGTTGCTCACGGCCCATAACATCGAGCCACTCAGGGCAACCGTCCCACAACACAGGCTTAGTTTTCGCTTGCTCGGTGCGCTCAGCTAAACGCGCCTCATCAACTTGCAACGAATATTGCATTTTAGGCAATTCAAGCCCATGGAATAAATGCCAGGCATTAAGCAATTTAGAGCCAAAACGCTCCATCTCATCTGGGCTGATTTCCGCCAGATAACAATATAGATTTAAACGACGTAGGATATCACCCGTCGTCAATGCGATACGCGCCTGCTCGGCGGGTACTAATTGCAACCCAGAAAAATGCTGAGAATAGGCCCGATCTAAGGGTTTTCCTTGGCTCAGCACCATAGTTAAGATACTGATCACTAATTCGTTCGAGCTGGCAGAAAGCGGAGAATTCAACATTTAAAAGGTCACCATGAATGATAAAACCGGAGGATCATAGGAGGTCAGGCCTTAATACGCAAGCGCGCTGGCGCCGAGTTAAGGTTAAAGCCATAAAAAAAAGCGATCCTAAGATCGCTTTTTTGCCACAGTCAGTTTAACCCATTACATTTTTGAGCCTTTAGCCCCGTAGAACAGGATAAAACCATAACAAATCACGGGCAGAATAAAGGCGAGCTGAACGCCAAGATTATCCGCTAACATGCCTTGGAATAAAGGCAAAATCGCGCCGCCCACAATCGCCAAACACAGAATGCCACTGCCCTGTGAAGTGTGTGGACCTAAATCACGAAGCGCTAAGCTGAAGATCGTTGGGAACATAATCGAGTTAAATAATCCCACCCCAAGGATTGCCCACATGGCAATGCTGCCACTGGTTGTCATCGCTGCAACCACAAGTAGCGCCGCCATAAAAGCATTAAATGCAAGCACTGAGCCTGCTGGTACTTTTTGCATCACCACAGAGCCAATGAAACGTCCCACCATAGCGCCGCCCCAATAATAGGCGATGTAATGGGCGGCTTCGGCTTCTGGCATACCCGCTATATGGCTTTCACCTAAGAAGCTAACTAAAAAGCTACCGATAGACACTTCTGCGCCGACATACACGAAAATACCCACAGCACCGAGCACTAAGTGCTTGCTTTGTAAGGCACTGGTTTTACCTAGATGGGTCTGAACTTCACCTTGAACACTTTCATCATGCTCACGGATCACAGGTAAATCTAACTTCGCAAAAATCAGCGCTAAAATTGCCAAGGCGCCAGAAAGTAACAGGTATGGCAGTTTAACCACTTCTGCTTCAGCGCTCGCTTGGGCTAAATCGCCTGATACTGAACTGACAACAGAAAGAATTAACATAGCACCAAAAAACGGTGCAACCGTTGTGCCTAAGGCGTTGAACGCTTGCGTTAAGTTCAAACGACTCGACGCAGTTTCGCGACTGCCTAAGGCATTGACATAAGGATTGGCTGCCACTTGCAGGATTGTGATGCCTGATGCCAAAACAAATAATGCACCGAGGAACAAGTTGTAAGTAGCGAGGGCCGCCGCAGGATAAAACAGCGCACAACCAATACTTGCAATCACGAGACCAGTAACAATTCCCTTTTGATAACCCAGCTTTTTCACTAAGTTACCCGCAGGGATTGAGACTAGAAAATAAGCACCGAAGAAACAAAACTGGATCAACATAGCTTGAGTATAATTCAGTGAAAACACAGCTTTAAGATGCGGGATCAGAATATCGTTCAAGCAAGTGATGAAACCCCACATAAAAAACAGTGAAGTCAATGAGATCAAGGCAAAACGATAACTGCCCGACCCATTTTCGCCAGTGCTGCTCGTGTAGCTACCGGTATTAATTGATGACGCCATAGTTATTCTCTCTGTATGTTTTTATTATCAGGAACTAATTAAGGTTACATTCCCCATGGTGCCCGTGGGCGGGTTTATATCAAACTGTGGGCTTGGGATCCCGTATCTATAACACTTCAACCGAATAAAAATGAATCATTTTCACTTTAACACTGCATAAAAGCTGGTAAATGCCGAAAACTTCAGCTGATTGTGTTCTATTTGTGCGGTTTTAAGGCCATGTCCCGTCAGCGACTCACTGATTTCAAATGCAGAGAAATCAAACTCGACCTCGGTATCACCTAAATTGAATCCCACAAACACTTTGATATCGCCTAAGGTGCGAACAAAGGCCAAAATGGGCTCCTTTGTATCAACAAATTTAATATCACCTTCAACTAACACTGGGTGTAACTTACGCCAAGCCAGAAAACGTCGATAACCATTGAGCATAGAATCAGCATCAGATTCTTGTACATCCACAGCTAACGCTTGGTGCGCAGGTGGAATTGGCAGCCAAGGAGAAACATCACTAAAGCCAATAAAGTCAGCGCCTTGCTGCCACGGCATTGGCGTACGGCAACCATCACGCCCCTTAAACATAGGCCAAAATGTTTTGCCAAAGGGATCTTGCAGCTCATGGTATTCAATTGGCGCCTCGGTTAGACCGAGTTCTTCACCTTGATAACTACATATACTGCCGCGCAGCGAACTTAGCATGGCATTGAGCATTTTGACCATGTCTGAATTCAGCTTACCTTGCCCCCAACGACTCGCTACACGCTGCACATCATGATTGCCGATAGCCCAACATGGCCAGCCATCACCTATGCTCGCTTCCAAAGCCTCTACGGTTTGGCGAATATAACTTGCGCTGTAATCATCAGTAAGCAACTCAAAACTGTATGCCATATGCAGGCGATCTTCGCCCTTAGTGTAGGCAGCCATTACAGCCAAAGAATCTTCGGCAGAGACTTCGCCTAAGGTCACCGCTCCTGGATAGCGATTGATGAGCTTTCGTAAATCTTCAATAAAAGCGATGGTTTGCGGACGGTCATTATTGTAGTAATGGTATTGATAAGCGTAAGGGTTATCTTCACTGAAACCACGGCCCTGACGTTTATCCTTAGGCTTTGGCGGATTATCCCTGAGCAGTTCATCGTGATAACAGAAGGTAATGGCATCTAAGCGGAAGCCATCTACCCCCTTTTTAAGCCAAAATTCAACGTTATCCAGCACAGCTTGGCGCACTTCGGGATGATGGAAATTAATATCGGGCTGACTACGCAGGAAGTTATGTAAATAGTATTGCTGTCTGCGCGGTTCCCACTCCCAAGCACAACCGCCAAAAATCGCGAGCCAGTTGTTAGGCGCTGTACCGTCTTCCTTAGGATCGGCCCACACATACCAATCCGCCTTGGGATTCGAACGGTTCTCGCGGCTCTCAATAAACCACGCATGTTGGTCCGAGGTATGACTTAATACTTGATCAATAATGACCTTAATACCTAAACCGTGGGCTTTTTCAATCAATTCATCGAAATCATGCATAGTGCCAAAAAGAGGGTCAACTTCGCGGTAATCACTGATGTCGTAGCCAAAATCTGCCATAGGAGATTTAAAGAAAGGTGAAATCCAGATGGCATCGACATTGAGACTCGCAATGTAATCCAGCTTTATGATAATGCCGCGTAAATCCCCGACGCCGTCACCATTAGTATCTAAAAGGCTACGCGGATAAATTTGGTAAATCACTGCACCACGCCACCACGTTAACTCACTCATTGTTGCCCCTTTTATCATTATTCTACAGCGAACTTTCCCTGACACACTCAAGCAAACAGTTATCGTTTTGTTACTGCAGAGTAAAGTCATCGCGGCTTCTTTTGTGTTACCGAGCATACGTGAAGAGGGAAATAAGGTTCAATACACCTGCATACGTATGCAGAAGATGCAGCCAATAGTCACATGACATCACAATGAAATTTACTTTTTATTAACAGTCACTTGATTGCAAAATAAAATCATTTTATTCCCTGAGTTCACCCTCTATCACAGTCTATTCTTAACTCTGCTAGGTATTGAATACGTATGCACTCTGTTGTTCAGCTAAGAAACTCGGGAGTAGTATCTTCACCGTTGCATAACAATTTGGTCATAAACGCAGCACTTATGCAGTCAATTAAGCGCCCATATACCAAAAAAAGGCCGCAAAAATAACGCGGTGATAACGATAAAACGCTCTACAAAGCGATAAAGCGACTCCAAGGGGAAGAGAGATATGATGCGATTTAAACCCAGTTTGCTAACCTTAGCGCTCATCGCCGCAGGTGCCAGTATGCACTCCTATGCGGCAGATGAAGTGACCACAGATAAGGAAGCAAAAGCAAAAGAAGCTGCTATTGAGGTTATTGAAGTTAAAGGCTTTAGAACCAGTGTCATCAAATCACTAAATGATAAACGCTTTGGAGATACCGTCTCTGAATCGATTTCAGCAGATGATCTTGGCGCCCTTCCCGATCAGTCAATCGCTGATGCACTGACTCGCTTACCAGGCGTGACCGCAGTGCGCACTGGTGGACAAGCAAGCGGCCTCAATATTCGAGGTCTTGATGGTGATTTCGTCTTTGCAACACTTAATGGACACGAACAAGTGACAACGGGCGGTAAACGCGCGATTGAGTTTGACCAATATCCATCCGAATTAATTAGTCAAGCCGCCGTCTATAAAACACCAAAAGCCTCGCTGATTGAAGGTGGCGTCGCCGGTACGGTAGAATTAAAAACCGCAGATCCCTTAAAAAGCGACAAAGACCAATCATTTAATATCAATGCTCGCGGCAGTTTTAATGACAGAGCGGATGAGATTTCCGATGCCGATCAATATGGCAACCGTCTTAGCTTTGCCTATCAAGGCAAATTCCTTGAAGATACACTCGGTGTGGCGCTAGGCTATGCCCATTTGTACCAACCTTATGTTGCCAGTCAATTCATTGGTTTACGTTTCAATGACGGTAAACAAGATGTCAATGGCGATAATATTTTAGAATCAAACAGTGAAGGTTTTGAACTGCAGCAAAAAGGTGGTGATGATACTCGCGATGGTTATATGGCGGCTATCCATTGGCAACCTACAGACAATCTTAGTGTGAAAAGTGATTTATTCCATTCAAAATTCACTTCCGAAAACTTTGCTAGAGGCTTCCGAGTCAAGTCATTAAAAAATGGTACTTTCAGTGATCCCGTTGTCGAAAATGGCTCTATTACTGGTGGAACCATATCAACCACTGGCAATGATAACTTTGCTGTTTTTGTGATTAACGATAACGACTCAAAATATTCAGAACTGACATCAGGCTCAGTCAATATTGAGTGGAATAATGGCGGCGCCTTGACTATCGCAGGTGATGTGAGCTATTCAAAAGCCGATGGCGAGTTCGTCAACGGTGGTACGCGTGCCGTTCTATATGATGATATAGGTAATGAAGTACGCTCAGCAGAATCAATCACCTATAGACTACATGGATTGAATCCTGCGGATGTCAGTTTTTCACACGACTATACAGATACGGCGACTTTGGGTTTAAAAGAAGTGGGTATGTGGCCATACGATCAACAAAACGATCTTGTCGCCTACAAGTTAGACTTTAACTATGTGTTAGATTCTGGTTTCTTAACTTCAGTTGATTTTGGTCTGCGCTACTCAGAACGTGAGTTTAATGCGCAACGTTCACAAGCAGGTTATGGTTTTGAATTTGGTAAAAACCCAACTAACCAGCCCGTGCTTCAAATGAACACTGACATGACAAATGTCGTCAACTTTGGCGGTGAATTATCTGGTTACCCTAGCTTCCTTTCCGTTGATTTTAACAAAGCCATTGAGCTGATTAACGCACAGTTAGCGGCAACAGGACAATCCCCTTTCACCCCGACAGCCAATTGGTCTAATAACTGGACCATGATCCAAAGCGGTTCGGTCAATGAAGATGTATTAGCTGGCTATGTCCAAGGTAATCTCGAGTTTGACTTAGGCGATATGAAAGTCACGGGTAACGTGGGCGTGCGTGTTGTTCAAACAGATCAAAGCAGTAAAGGTCTACAACAAGTTGGCTATGGCCTAGGTGAAGCGATTACTGATGAACTTGGCGTGATCAGTACCGATTATATCCGTAACGAGATAGGTAAAACCTATACCGATTATTTACCGTCACTCAACTTAACTTTCCACCTCACTGAAAATGATCAACTGCGCTTTGCTGCAGCCTCTGTGATGTCACGTCCTCCAATCGACAAGCTAAAGTCAGGCATGGGATCTTGGTATGACGATTCTGCTACACCGGGATACAAAAAGTACAATGCTTGGGGTAACACCAGTCCTCTACTCGATCCGTTCTATGCAGATCAATACGACTTATCTTACGAGCACTATTTTGAAGATTCTGAAGGTGCGGTTGTCGTAGCCTTGTTCTACAAAGATATTAAATCCTTTATCAACAACTTTACAATCCAACCATTTGATTTTGAAGGTAATGGATTTATCGTCCCCGATACTATTATCGATAATGGTGTTGAATTCCCAGTAGTAAAAGATGAAGGTCAATATCAAACTGCAATCAACAACGACAATGGCGGCTACATTCGTGGTGTTGAGTTAGGTTATACCCAAATATTTGATTTCCTACCCTCGCCACTCAGCGGTCTTGGCTTCACTGGCAGCTACTCGTATTCAGACAGTGAAGTGGAATTTACCACAGATTTAAGTGGTTCAAACTTAACCATTCCATTACCAGGGTTATCAGAAAGCGTACTCAACACCACCTTGTTCTATACTCTGGATGGTTTCGATACTCGCGTCAGCATGAGATATCGTAGTAGCTATGTTTCAGAACAAGTGGCAGTTGAATCACAACTTGCTTTCTTCGATGCCGAAACAATTGTGGATTATCAAGCTTCATACGCACTGGAAAATGGACTTAAGTTCTTATTCCAAATTAATAACTTAACCGATGAGCCGAACAAAACCTATTTTGGTGAAGAACATCAAACAGGAACAATCCAATACTTCGGTAGACAGTACTTCCTAGGGTTAAGTTACTCTTTATAAACTACCCCAAATAAAGCCTGCTTCAATTAAGAAGCAGGCTTTTGCTTATGCAGATTTCAGCATTTCTAACATTCATCATGCCAGCACGTTTTACTTCTTTCTCTTTAAAAGGCTTACATTATGATCCGTCAAAACCTAATGATTGCGCTTTATTTATGCTTGGTTTGCTCTTCATTTAATACGGCCTATGCAAACACCTTTGAGCCAGATATATCGACGGACGTTAAGCTTGAACCCGCTTTTTGGTGGGCGGGAATGCACAATCCTGAGTTACAGCTGATGCTGTATAGCCGCAAACTTCCAAGCTTACCGCAACAGATTAAAGTTGATATACAAGGAAAAGGCATCACACTCAAAAGCCTTGAGCATACTGATAACCCTCACTATTTGTTTATCAATTTAGATCTGAGTCAAGCTGCGCCGCAAACCTTTGAACTAGTGATTTCAAGCACTGACTCTGCTTCAAAAGCCAATAAACCTCTTTATCGCCTGCCCTATACGTTGCAAGGGCGCGCTAAAGGTAGCCGTGAGCGCCAAGGATTTAGCAATAAGGATGTGATTTACCTTATCACGCCGGACCGATTCGCCAATGGCGACACGAGTAATGACAATCAAGCCGATATGTTAGAGCAAGTCGCGGCTAACTCTCCTAGCAATTCCAGCAACCCCTATTATCCCGATGCTCGCCATGGCGGCGATATCGCAGGGATCAGCCAGCACTTAGATTATCTGGCAAAACTTGGCGTGACTCAGTTATGGATCAATCCACTGCTTGAGAATAATCAAGCCCAGTATTCATACCACGGTTACTCAATTACCAATTTATACCGCGTCGATCCCCGCTTTGGCAGCAACGAGGATTATAAAGCCTTAGTCGCTAAGGCTAACAAACTTGGCCTAGGGGTGATTAAAGATGTTGTGGTGAATCATATCGGCTCTAACCATTGGTGGCTCAACGATTTACCCAGCCATGACTGGCTGAACGATGCCACAAAAACGCAGCTAAAGAATCAAGAATCCAAGCCTAATTTGACTCAGTCTGCCGATGCTAAATCCAGCGCTATCACATCCAGCGTTACCAGCCCCCGTTTCACCAGCCATAGGCGCACTACAGTGCAAGATCCCTACGCGGCAGCGCAAGATCATATTGATTTTGTCGACGGCTGGTTTACCGACACTATGCCAGATCTAAATCAAAGCAATCCAAAACTGGCAACCTATCTTATCCAAAACAGTATTTGGTGGGTCGAGTACGCAGGACTTTCGGGGATACGTGAAGATACTTACTCCTACGCCGACAAAGGGTTTCTCGCTAAATGGTCTAAGGCCGTAATGGCTGAGTACCCAAATTTTAATATTGTTGGCGAAGAATGGACCGCAAACCCCATCACAGTGTCCTATTGGCAAAAGGGCAAAATCAATGCCGATGGCTATACCTCAGATTTACCCAGTTTGATGGACTTCCCGCTATATGAAAAATTGATTGCCAGCCTTAATGAGCCAGAAAGCTGGGATACGGGTTTTATCAAGCTTTACGAGATTTTAGCCAACGATGTTGTGTATGCAGAACCTAGTAAGCTAGTGCTATTTGAAGGCAATCACGACACCAATCGTATCTTCAGTTTAGTTAAAGAAAATATAGACTTATACAAGATGGCCCTCACCTATGTGCTGACCGCCAAACGCATTCCACAGCTGTTCTACGGTACAGAAGTGTTGATGACAAGCCCAACCGAGGGCCGTCACGATGGCGTTGTACGCAGTGATTTTCCCGGCGGGTTTGCCAACAATGCCACGAATGCCTTTACCGGCCAAGGACTGAGTGAACCTCAACGACAAGCGCAGCAATTTATCCGTACCCTACTGAATTACCGTAAACAATCCCCTGCGCTGCAATCGGGCGATTTACTGCACTTTGTGCCGCAGGATGGCATCTATGTGCAATTTCGCTGCTTATTAAATGATCCATTATCAGCTGAACAGAAAGCCGAAGCACTTAAGTCACTAACTCAACACAATTCTCAAACCCAACACAATGCCTGTACTCAGCCCTTAGCCGATAAAGTCATGGTGATTTACAATAAAAATGACAAAGCAGTCACGCTAGATGTAAACCGCTTTGCCAGTGTACTTGGCGATAACCGCGCCGCTACAGATATCATCAGTGGCAACACAGTTTCACTCAATCAAGCGCTAGCATTGCCCCACGCAGGGGTCACTATACTTGAGTTTAAAGCAAGACCGCAGCTAAATACTGGCTTACCTAGCCGTCAGACCTCTAATCACATGAGTTACTCAGCTAGCGATTTAACTCAGGCTCAAACAACTCACCCAATCAAAAACTCAACCCTAAAAGGAATTCAGTCTTGAGCTTTTTATCGCCTATCTATTCCCGAGTGACTCAGTGCCCTGAAGAGGCTAAATTTCCCATAGTGGCTTTACTTATAACCAAAGCGGCAAAAACCCAGCAGCGCCGACAGTCATCACTCAGCTTATGTTTAAACGCTCTATTCAGTGCCTCTTTATTAACTGCCTCGCTTTTTAGCTTCTCGCCCAATGCAAATACATCGACGCAGGCGCTTGATAATGAGTTACTGCCAAAGTCTGAGAGTGAGGTTATGACGTTTAAACCTGTGGTGTATCAAATCTTTACTCGCCTTTATGGCAATAAAAATCCAACCAACAAACCTTGGGGCACGATTGCCGACAATGGCGTCGGCAAGTTTAATGATATCGACGATATTGCACTCAATAGTATCAAGGACCTAGGCGTTACCCATGTGTGGTACACTGGCGTTCCCCACCATGCATTGATTGGTGATTACAGCGCGATTGGCGTGAGTGCAGATGATCCCGATGTGGTAAAAGGCCGTGCGGGCTCACCCTACGCAGTCAAAGATTACTACAACGTCAACCCAGATCTGGCGGTCAATCCCGCCAACCGTTTAGCCGAGTTCGAAGCGCTCATTGCCCGTACCCATCACCACGGCTTAAAGGTGATTATCGATATAGTGCCAAACCATGTGGCGCGCCATTATCAATCCGTGAGTAAACCCCAAGGCGTGCGCGATTTTGGCGAAGATGATGATACAGGCATGGAATACGCCAAAAACAACAACTTCTATTATGTCGTTGATAAAGTTGATGTTAATAATGGCTTCGAGAGGAAAAAGGGAAAAGCGCATGCCTTTGAAGTGCCAAGCTTACCCGCAAATCTTAAACCGCTGGGCGGAGAAGCTCACCCATTAAGTGAAGGCAAATTCAACGAATTTCCCGCAAAATGGACTGGCAATGGCTCACGCTTAGCCAAGCCTGATGCCAATGATTGGTACGAAACAGTCAAAATCAATTACGGCGTACGCCCCGATGGCACGTATGACTTCCCTCGCCTGCCAGCCAATTTCGCCACTTTAACGCAGGCGCAGCATTACGCTTTTTGGCAACAACACTTAGCCGAGCTCCCAAGCTCTTGGATTAAATTCAATCAAATTGCGCAGTACTGGCTAGCGAAAGGGGTCGATGGCTTTCGCTATGATATGGCCGAAATGGTACCAGTGGAGTTTTGGAGCTATCTCAACAGCCAGATAAAACACACAAATCCCGATGCCTTTATCTTGGCCGAGGTCTATAACCCCAAGCTGTATCGAGATTATATCCAACTTGGCAAAATGGATTATCTGTACGATAAGGTCGATCTTTACGACACCCTAAAAGCCGTGATGGCGGGTAAAACCAGCACAGCTAATATCGCGGCAGATCAGGAAAAAGTGCAGGATATTGAATCTCACATGCTGCACTTTTTAGAAAACCACGACGAGCAACGTATTGGTAATGCAGCATTTTTAGCAGCGCTACACACAAATAAGCCCACGGCAACCCAAGCCGTTAATCCACACTATGCCCTACCCGCTATGGTAGTGTCGGCAACAATAGGTACTTCACCGACGTTAGTGTATTTTGGCCAAGAAGTGGGAGAAGCCGCCATCGACAACCCAGGATTTGGTCATGCATCACGCACCAGTATTTTTGACTATGTTGGCGTCCCCGCCCATCAGCGCTGGATGAACAATGGCAAGTTTGATGGTGGACAATCAACCCTAAAGGAAGTCACTTTGCGGGCTTATTATCAAAAATTACTGAACCTAAGCACAGGTAAAAATGTACCTGCGCTCTTAGGAGAGTATTACTCGCTCGATGCCGCCAACCGCAGCGCACAAACCGCCACAATGGATACTCATGGCAGTGCAACGGGTTATGATGACAGCACTTTTGCCTTTGTGCGCTTTGAGCGCTTTGAGGAAGATACGACCAATAAAACGAGCCAAAAACTGATTATTGTGAATAACTTTAATCAAACTCAAGCAAAGCCATTATCCCTTAAGTTACCAAAGCCACTTATCGACCAATGGCAATTAACGGATGGTACCTATTCACTTAAGGATTTGCTGGAAGACAATAAAGCACAGTTGGTTGTCAAACTAGGTGAAGGACAAGTTCAGATGCAACTTGCACCGCTGTCTTCAGCCATATTCGAGCTGGAAGATTAAACGAGCAAAAAGCCTAGGTGAGCTAAAAAGTGAAATCGACCGATAGCGTCACGCTAAACTGTGACGCTATCTTTTTTTAACCGTTATACTCTCAAACCTTTCTATCTTATTTGATCAACCATTAAAAATCACAAAGGAAAGCAATGTTACTCGGCATTCACCATGCAGCGATTATTTGCAGCGACTATCAAAAGTCCAAACACTTTTATGTAACCATTCTTGGCCTTACCGTGCTTGCAGAGCATTTCCGAGAGGCACGTAAGTCCTATAAACTTGATTTACAACTGGCCGATAAGAGTCAAATTGAGTTATTTTCATTCGATAATCCACCCAAACGACCAAGCTATCCCGAAGCCTGTGGACTTAGGCATCTCGCCTTTCGCGTAGCATCAATTGAAACCGCCATCGAACATCTTCATAGCCATCACATTACCGTTGAACCCGTCCGCATTAACGAATACACAGGCAGAAAATTCACCTTCTTTAGCGATCCCGACGGCTTACCCTTAGAGTTATATGAGCTATAGCACGAGTAAAATAAGGCAACATCGCAGCAATAAGATGAATAAAGCTTAATTACGCTACGGGATAGTCAGCATTAGACTCAATAAAACGACGCAGCCGTTTAACCAATAGTTTAAGTAATCGATTGACCAGTTTGACGCTGTGATAAGGTCAAAGCCTACCTAGGCTAACCATTTAGGAACTCAAGATGTTTGATAATCCAGCATTATTACTATGGAGTTTAGTCTTTAGCCTCTTTGGTCTTGGCTTTTTCACCTATGGCAAACGCCAAGCGGCCCCCATCCCTCTTGTCGTTGGGATAACCCTGATGATCTACCCTTATTTTGTCAGCAACCTAATCTTACTCGTCTGCATCGGCATAGCACTCATCGCGCTACCGTATTTTGTGAAGTTATAACGGGAGTCAGTGCCATCACTCATAATAAAAAATCATTGTTCGTAATCAAAAGCGATCTTTGTCATAGCTAGATTGAAAAGCTCATATCTATCAGAGCAAAGAGGACTTATGTCTTACTCGACAAAATGACCTTATTCCACTATCTATCACTGGTCATGACTTTACTGGCCAAGCCAATAAGCAACACACCTGATATCCCCTCTAAGGCTCTCGAATAACGCAGGGAATTGGGGCGACTAAATACCCTGCTTCCTGCCGACGCATAAAGGACGTTACACAAGGTCGCTAACAAACTGAAAATAAGACCAAGGGTTAACAGCTGAATTGACGTTGAACCCGCTAACGGGTCAATAAACTGCGGCAAAAAAGAGAGGAAAAATAAAGCGACTTTAGGATTAAGTACACTAACGACAATGCCTTGGAAAACTACGTTGCCGTTTGGTTTGCTATTGTTATCAACCATAATTTTATTATTGCCACGCCACATTGATATTAACGCTTGAATGCCTAAATACACTAGATACGCGGCCCCTAACCACTTCACAATACTAAAAGCCAACGCTGAACTGAGAATGATGGCAGATAATCCCAAGCTAGCAGCAAGCGTGTGAACAAAATAACCCACACCTAAACCCATCGCAGCTTTAAGCCCACTGATCATTTTCCCTTTCATTGTGTTAGATACAATGTAGATGACATCGGGTCCAGGGATAAGATTGATAGCAAGGCAAGCAACTGCAAACAGTAATAGTGAATTTAAATCCATTTAATTTTTCTCCTTGTTAAACGCGTAATCTATCGCGCCGCTTAAGTGGTGTCCGACGCAATACCGCAGCCTCTGTAAACCACTTTAAAAAAAAATCAAAACGTTAACTACAAGTAAATTGGTAACCAGAACCTGTGCTCAACTTTATATACTTTTTGCTCACGTCTTGATTCAAAGCAAACTTCAATTTGCTCATCCTTAACGATCTTAATTTGCGCTTAATTTTTTATTCACGGCAAATCGTTAAACGGCGCATCGCAAAAATGCCCAATAGTGAAAGTATTAATAAAGATAAGCTGCCACCGCCGCTGTAACCTTGTTTATGTTCTATGGTGGCGACGTGCTCTTCCTTAACCCGAGTTTTAAAACGGGCAAGCTCGTCATCTAAATTGACTATCATGTCGTTCACCGCAAGATCAAAGCCCTCGTAGGATTTCTCTCTTAGGGTTGTCGTCACGCCAACAGCGGTTGAACTCTCAGTTAACTGATTAATACCTGGCGCCCTAAATAACATCTTCTGGCTACGCATATCGAAAACGGCTGTATCAACAAAGGTTTGAATCGCATTTTCATTGCCAGGGATTAAATACATGCCCACAATCGTCCAATAAAGAATGGCGGATTTGTTCTCGTGGCTTTGCATCAATTGATCGTAAGAAACCAATGCCATCACATCAACATCATGCAGGCGAGCAACCTGCTGCAAGGTTTCAAAACCTTTACCATTTTTAAGATAGGTACTTGGGATCACTTCGATACGATCGATATAGTCATATTTAACAAAGGATTTTTTCACCTTATCAAGTAATGCCATCTGAGTTCGGCTATCAATTGCATCGGCTTGCCAATGGGACGAAGGCAAGAAAGCGATGCCGACGGTAATAGGTAAACGCAGCACAGGTAAGGATGGCTGCTGGGCTTGGCGACTCTTCTCATCAGGGTATAAATATTCAACTAAGCTACTTGATACCGCATTTTTCTCAGTAGTATTACCATTAAAAAATGCACTACAACCACTCAGTGAAAGCATGGCGAATGAGGCTATACCACAGGCTATTACCTTAAGTTTCATTTGTTTCCCTACCGTATCCATACACTTGCTGTTAATGATGAAAACTGAACCCACAACTAATGCAGATTTTGGGTTACCTTATCCACTCATCAGAGTAAAAACAAGCTGTTATGTTCACATATCACAGCATTAATCTTCTTTGATTAGATTTTAAAAACAAAAAAGCCGCACTATAAATGCGGCTAGTCAATAGGTACAACCATTCTCTAAAATACAACTTAAGTCAAAAGTTAAGCGTATTTACGCACTTTTTTAAGGGCGATTTGTTGTTTTAGCATGGATAAATGTTCGATAAATACTTTGCCATGCAAATGGTCGATTTCGTGCTGCAACACTATGGCTAAAAACTCATCGGTTTCGATTTCGATAGCTTTGCCCGTTCTGTCTAAGGCGGTCACTTTAACCTTTTCAAAACGTGACACTTTAGCGCGGTAACCTGGGATAGACAGACAACCTTCTTCACCGACGAACTCACCTGACTTTTCAACAATCTCAGGATTAATCAGCACTAAAGGCTGGTCGCGACCGTCAGATAAATCGATCACGATAATGGCATCTGTACTGCCGACTTGAGTTGCTGCTAAACCGATACCATCGTCCGTTTGATACATGGTTTCGATTAAATCATCGATAAATCCCTGAACAGCTTCAATATCTTTTACAGGTTGCGCTTTACGTTTAAGGCGCTCATCGGGAATAGTTAGAATATCGAGTACAGCCATGCCAGTTATCTTCTCTCATCGAGTCAAAAAAATTGGCGCTATTATGGACTATTTGACCATTTACACAATATTTAAGCTAAAAACAGTTTAAATATTTTGTTAGTAATCGAGCTAGCCGATAAAAATATCGAGAAGTGCTTAATCCTTTAAATGCCAAATACCCTCACATCTTCCGCTAAGCCACGCTTTACCGTTACACTAGCGTGAGCTCATCAAGCAAAAGTTTTTGAGCGTGATTCTTTGTGAGTCATACCAATCGTATTAAATATCTGTTCATTCAGCGAGAATTCAACGCGCTTTAGACAAGGCGAAGGCTGAAGGCATAGTGGTGCTCTGTCGAAAGCCTTAAACGCAGTATAAAGCGTTTTGAAACCCGCCCTTTGGGAGCCTCACAGGTATCCCACTCCGGTGTTGCATTGACTTAAAAGAGAATAACGATTTCTGCGTCAATGCGCCTGAGATTTAAATACCTGTGAGGCTTTGAACTGATTAGATATTTAATGTGATAGGTATCAATACCATTAAGCTGAGGGTTAACAATTCAATGGCATCGTTCCCTAAAGACAAATCACCACTGTATCAATACCTTGAACAAGATAAACAGAGTGTAGCGAGAAAACAGCCCCAAGCAGTGGACTTGTCTCCTATGGCGAAAATCTGGCATATCGTCGCCATGATCCCGCAGGGTAAAGTCAGCAGCTATGGCAAAATTGCCGATTATGCAGGATTACCGGGACGAGCGCGTTATGTGTCAAAAGCACTGAAAGCAGCTCCCGAACATTTGTCACTCCCTTGGCATAGGGTACTCAATAGTCAAGGCAAAATATCCTTCGAGAAAAATTCAACCTTCTTTCAAGAACAGATGGAATTATTAAGAATTGAAGGGATAACAGTGAACTGCGGCAAAATTAATTTGTCTGAATACGAGTGGCGCCCGGATCTGGTGACTTTAGTCATGGCAATGCCATTTTAGTTTAATATATTGATCCATAAACTATTTACATCTCTATTTACAGAAACGTCGTCCTCGGCTATAACCTGCTTACAGTCGATCCAATAATTGATTTATGCTCAACTGATTGACCCAGAACTGTGTAAGTAAGCATGCTACTCGACACTTTTTTATCAACCACTACCGACCGTTCTGTAGTGATACAAGGTGAAAACCTGCGACCCAAGGAGCATTCTTTGCGTACCATTCCCACATTATTAGTGAGTTTTACCGTCCTCACTCAAAGTATGTTTGCCATGGCAGCGCCAACGCCGCTAACACCGCAGACGGCCGAATACCAAGTCAACTATGGAGACATTGAATTAGGAAAAGCCAAATACACGCTACCCAATGCCGAAGATGGCGTGTTTAAGTATCGTTTTGATAGCGATCTCAGCCTATTATTGTTAACCGATGTGCGTCACATCTTGAGTGAATTTACTCAAAATGATACGCAGCTCAGTCCTTTGCGTTACTTACAACAACGCCAAGGTGTCGGGCCTAATTACACGGAGCAAACCGCATTCGCCAAAGCTCAAGGCTTTATTCATACCCGTTACAAAGATGAAAAAGGCAAGTTTCCCTATGATGATAAAATCTTTGATCCTCTTATGGTGCAGTTGCAATTTAGGCTAGATATGATGGCGGGCAAAGAAGTGCTCGACTATAAGATGGTCAAGGACAACGAAGTCGATGAATACAAGTTTCATGTGATCGGTAAAGAACGAATGAACATCGACAGCGGCAGTTACGACACAGTCAAAATTGAAGTCGTGCGTGACAATAAAAAACGTCAAACCTTCTTCTGGATGGCGCCTGACTTAGCGTATTTGCCCGTGCGGTTAACTCACTTTGAAAAAGGCAGTAAGCAGCTCGATATTAAGTTACTTAAATATCACTTCGATGAAGTGCCGCACCAAGAAACCATACCTGCAGACATTGCAGAGAAACCGCTAGTGCCTAAACTGCTCGGCACGACTGAAGGTTAATCGGTAAGGCATTGAGTTAAGATGTATAAACTTAACCCAATGATACAAAGCCTTAGCTTCACAATACTGAACTAAAGCCAAACTCATATCGAATAAAGCCCAACCGAACTAATATCTAACCGAACTATATTTAACTGAACTTAGGGCCTACCTCTAAGTTCAGTTAATGTTCATCGCTAATGGTTCATCACTGATTGCTAGAAAGTATGTTAGATACTGACTCGAACTTTTTAATAAAGTGACCTGAACAAAACAAAGTCAACCGTAAATCCGCTTGCCCTCATTATTTAGCTCAGTGGTATCACATCAGAGATCGATTAACAGCTCACCCAATCTGAACAGCTTCCAGTTACCCGGCTGCATAACGCGCCACTGTTCATTCTCGGTCAATGGGCGAGTCGCAATCACAGTCACCACATCATGGGCGGTAGTTTCCTTATCAAAATCAATCACCACATCGGTATCAATAAGTTTCGCTTTACCAAACGGCGCGCGGCGAGTGATGTAACATAAGTTATTACTGCAATAGCTCATTAAATGCTCGCCATCGCTCAATATCATGTTGAACACACCTAAGGCACGGATTTGCTCGGCCAACGTCGCGACAAAATGGAACACAGCCAACATATCTTCAGGTTTAGTACCGCCAAACTTCTGGGCGACTTGTTCCAAAATCCAGCAGAAAGCAAGTTCGCTATCGGTATCGCCTACGGGTTGATAGCGCGAGACATGAAACTTGGGCAGATAGTCCGTCAATTGCCCATTATGGGCATAGGTCCAATAACGTCCCCATAATTCGCGGGTAAAAGGATGAGTATTCTCTAAAGACACACAGCCGCGATTAGCCTGCCGAATATGGCTTATCACCACTTCACTTTTAATCGGGTAGGATTTGATCAATTTTGCAATATGCGATTCGCTACTCGGGCAAGCATCTTTAAAAGTACGGCTGCCTTTGCCCTCGTAAAACGTAATACCCCAGCCGTCCACGTGGGGACCGGTTACACCACCACGTTGTGCTAATCCCGTAAAACTAAACACAATATCGGTCGGCACATTGGCGCTCATCGCCAGTAACTCGCACATATTTCTCGCCTATCATCAATCAAAAAAACTACTTATTGGCATTGTAACTAGTTGATGACATTTGTGGAATGATCAAAGCTGACAAATAATTTAAACAATTGTTTGAAAAATACTTGTATTAAAATTCTCTTAGGTTTAACTTTTATGCGACACAGGTCTGACCACAAACTATAATTGTGATCGCAATCAATAAAACACTCTATGACCTGTGGTTGGCACTCGGTCATATTTAAGGAGAATTACAGTGACTACCCTACTTTGGATCATCGCCATGATCTTAGTGCTAGGAGCCCTAGCTTACCTTCGGGTATCTTTGCTCACTGCCACTATTACAGCCGCTGTTGTGATGACAGCAGGATGGACACTCGATGTTGTCGGCCCTATCTCTTGGATCGTTTTCCTCGTGATCGCGCTGCCGTTAAATATCAGTGCATTTAGACAAAATGTGATCAGTCGTCCACTGATGAAGGTATATCGCGGCATCATGCCGGAAATGTCTTCAACAGAGAAAGAAGCGATTGAAGCCGGCACCACTTGGTGGGAAGCGGATCTGTTTGCGGGTAACCCGAACTGGAAAAAACTCCATAACTACCCAGTTGCGCGTTTAAGTGCAGACGAACAGGCCTTCCTCGATGGCCCTGTTGAAGAAGTGTGCCGCATGGTGAATCAACACCAAGTGTCACATCAACTTGCCGATCTGCCTGCCGACGTATGGCAATATCTGAAAGATCACGGTTTCTTCGCCATGATCATTAAGAAAAAATACGGCGGTTTAGAATATTCAGCTTATGCCCAATCTCGCGTGTTACAAAAACTGGCGGGCTTAAGTAGTGAATTGGCTTCAACTGTTGGCGTACCTAACTCTTTAGGCCCTGGAGAGCTGCTGCAACATTACGGCACGCCAGAACAACAAAACCATTATTTACCGCGTTTAGCCAAAGGGTTAGAAGTCCCTTGTTTCGCTCTGACCAGCCCAGAAGCCGGTAGCGATGCAGGCTCGATTCCTGACTTTGGTATTGTGTGTAAAGGCCAATGGGAAGGTGAAGAAGTTCTGGGGATGAAGCTGACCTGGAACAAGCGTTACATCACCTTAGCGCCTGTCGCGACAGTATTAGGCTTAGCCTTTAAACTGCGCGATCCAGAGCATCTACTTGGTGATAAAGAAGAACTCGGCATTACTTGTGCTTTGATCCCTACCGATGTGGAAGGAGTAGAAACGGGTCGTCGTCACTTCCCGCTCAACTGCATGTTCCAAAACGGTCCGACTCGCGGCAACGAAGTATTCGTACCATTAAGCTTCATCATTGGCGGCCCGAAAATGGCTGGTCAAGGTTGGCGCATGCTGGTGGAATGTTTGTCAGTGGGCCGTGGTATCACACTGCCATCAAACTCAGCTGGCGGCGTGAAAACCGCAGCGCTGGCAACAGGGGCCTATGCTCGCATTCGTCGTCAGTTCAAATTGCCTATCGGCAAGCTTGAAGGTATCGAAGAGCCAATGGCACGCATCGGCGGTAACGCCTATCTGATGGATGCGGTAACCACGTTGACCACTACAGGTATCGACCTAGGTGAAAAACCGTCGGTTATCTCTGCGATTGTGAAATATCACCTGACCGATAGAATGCAGAAATGCGTTATCGATGCCATGGATATTCACGGCGGTAAAGGCGTGTGTCTTGGCCCCAATAACTATTTAGGCCGTGGCTACCAAGCTGCGCCTATCGCAATTACTGTTGAAGGTGCAAACATCCTTACCCGTTCTATGATCATCTACGGCCAAGGCGCGATTCGTTGCCATCCGTATGTACTCGCAGAAATGGAGTCAGCGTTTGATACTGAATCGGGTCAAGGTTTAGCTAACTTCGATGCGGCAATCTTTGGTCACATTGGTTTCGCGACCAGTAACTTCATCCGTAGCTTCTGGTTAGGTCTGACATCAAGCCGTTTCTCTAACGCGCCTTATTCAGATAAAACTAAACGTTATTATCAACAGATGAACCGTTTCAGTGCCAACCTTGCCCTGCTTTCTGACTTAGCCATGGCAACTTTGGGCGGTAACCTAAAACGTAAAGAACGTATCTCTGCCCGTTTAGGTGACTTACTGAGCCAACTGTATCTGGCATCAGCCACGCTGAAACGCTATGAAGATGAAGGCCGTCAAACCGACGACTTGCCATTAGTACAATGGGCAGTTGAAGATGCGCTATACAAGCTACAAGCTTCTTTAGACGATTTACTGGATAACTTCCCTATGGGCCTTGGCGGCGCATTACGTGTGGTGATGTTCCCATTCGGTCGTCCACTGAAACGCCCAAGCGATGTGTTAGATCATAAAGTCGCGAAGATCATGCAAACACCGTGTGAAAGCCGTAACCGTTTAGGTAAAGGCCAGTTCTGGACTAACTCTGAGCACAATGCTGTGGGTATCCAAGAACAAACACTACTCGACATCATCGCGTCTGAACCGCTGCATGACAAAGTCTGTAAAGCGAGTGGTAAACGTCTACCATTTATGTGGTTAGATAAAGTTGCCGCAGAAGGTAAAGCCTTAGGAGTGTTAAGCGATGCCGAAGTGCAATTACTGGAAAGAGCAGAAATTGGTCGTATGAAATCAATCAACGTTGATGACTTTGACCCAGCAGAACTTCGTCCAGAAGTGGTTTCAACCACTTCACAGGAACGTGCTGCGTAATACTCACTAAGATTTAAACCACAAAAAGGAGGCTAATTAGCCTCCTTTTTTAATGCCTATAACCAATCACACGACTCAAGTCATTAAGCAGCATTAAACGCAATAGCAGCCTAGGTTAATTCTTCACTAAGGTCTCATCTACAGCTTGTAGTGGATCAGCGGTATTATCTTCAGTAGCCACCTCAGCTTGAGCCTTTTCAAGCTTTAATCGCTCGGCCTCCTCTTCCGCTTTTTCCTTTGCTAAAGCAGATTCTGCTGCTTTTTCTTGGGCTTCCCGCTCTGCAATTGCTTGCTGCACTTTGGCTTCTTCTAAGGCTTCAATTGGCAATAGACTGATAAGCTCAATGCCATTCGGAAATACGGTATCATTACCCGAAACAACGACGACCTTACCTTCTTTTGTCAGGTAAATCAGTGGTATTGCCGTCTCACCGTAACGTTTACGAAAATGTTCAAAACTGAAGTTTTCGGTTAAATTCGTTACTTTCAGTTGAGCGCCTTTCGCCATTAGGCTGGCTATCTTGGCATAAGACACTGCATCACCAAACAAACATAAACGTTGCTTATAACTTTCAGAGAGCTGGTGGCGCGCACTGCCAACTTCGGTATTATTAAGACCCAAAACTTTTTTAGCACCAAAAAAGTCTTGGAAATGAAAGCTCACTAACGGGTTTAACTGTCGGTAAGGTGAAATAATCAACACGCGGCCAATTCCAGTTAAATCCATATAAGTTTCAGCATGTTCCGAAACAGGATTACCAAAATACACTGGAATATTATCCATACGCGCAAGCCTAATGTTGTCCCAGTTATTATCAGCCAGTAGCACTTTGACATCTTTGGCTTTTAAAATTTTCGCTAACTCTCTGGAAAATTTAGAGGCACCAAAGATCAATAAACCTTGGGCAGAATCGGCTTTAACTCCAAGAAATCGTGCCCAACGTCCCGCCGTTAAACTTTGGACCACCACAGTGCCGATAATAATTAAGAACACTAAGGGCACAATTGCATCTGCGCCCTGCACATTGTTGGCTTCTAACTTGATTGCAAATAAAGAAGATACCGCCGCGGCCACAATACCTCGAGGGGCAATCCAGCATAAAAACCACTTATCCGCTTTCGACAGAGATGTGCCTATACCAGAAGCCCAAATACTCAGCGGTCGTGCCAATAACATGGTCACCGCTAAAACACCCAGTCCACCCCAACCTAAGCCGAGCATGGCATTAGAATCTAATCGCGCCGCCAGTAAAATAAACAGTGCAGAAATTAACAGTACGGTTAATGTTTCTTTAAATTCAAGGATTTCAGCAATATCCACACCACGCATATTCGCAAGCCAAATGCCCATAACCGTCACAGTCAATAAACCCGATTCTTCTTGTAATAGGTTCGAGCCGACAAAGATACCCAGCATTAAGGTCAAAACGGCGGTATTACGCAGATAGTGTGGCAATAGGTTGTGTCTTAAGATTTGTCCCGTTAGATAACCCGCCACTGCGCCAAGTCCTAATCCGAGGGACAACATAGAGCCTAAGGCATAGAGCACATGCGTCGTTTGATCGCTGGCAACGGTTATGTATTCAAAGACTAACACTGCGAGCAGCGCGCCTATTGGGTCAATCACTATACCTTCCCAACGCAAAATACTCGCCAGCTGGGATTTAGGACGCACACTTCTGAGCATTGGCACGATAACCGTAGGCCCAGTCACTACCACTAGCGCCCCAAAGAGCAATGCAATTTCCCAACTAAAATCCAGTAAATAAAAGGTGGCCGTACTGATACAGGCCCAAGTGATCACGGTACCGATAGTCACAAGATGCGTCACCATACGACCATGATCTTTGATTTCTTTGAAGTTAAGAGTCAAAGCCCCTTCAAATAAAATCACGGCGACCCCGAGGGAAATAATCGGAAAAAGCAAATCACCAAAAATCGCATCAGGATTGAGGAATCCAAGCCCAGGGCCTAAAGTGAGCCCACATAGCAACAAGGGTAAAATCGCTGGTAACCGAAGTTTCCAGCCAAGCCATTGACAAAATAACGATAGCACTCCAATTAGCGCTAGCATGCCAGTAATGTGTTCAACCATATAAATCCTTTAGATAACTGAGCTAAATACTAATGAGCTTAGCTTTAATGACGCAGATGACAACAGCATGAACAGTAAGCTGAAATGATCTATTCGATATATCCACTGTTAAATATGATTCTTCCCTCATCACCTATGGAGAAAAATCAAGAAAACGGAGCAATCTAGCGACATCAAGTAAAATAAGCTGTAGTACAAATCCGAAAACATCAGATTTACCTTAAATAGGGATTTAAACTTAAAATAGAAAAACAAAAAAGCCTTATCTTTCGACAAGGCTTTAATCATTTGATGAAGCGAAAACATTGATCAGCGATACACGCTGGTGACTTTCGATAATACGCTAGCTCAAACTTTTATCGTTATTAGGTGTCAACCATGACGATAAGCAAATCCCTAACAACTAAAATGCGTGTGGGCCCTACTCACTTGATAGACACAACCACACTTATACATATTTACCGAATCCAAATAATAACGCAGGGGATAAATCCCCTGCTTAACACCATTAATCCCTACGGCTACCGTAGTAATCGTGCAGTTCGTTTTCCCATTCAACATCTTTCATATTGGGCCAATGGCCTTTGTCAAACCCCGGCGCCGTTTTGAGTCGCTCTAATGATATGTCCATGACAAAACATTTTTGCTCATGATTAAGTGTCAGCATCTTCCAAGGCACTGCAAACAGCTTTTCTCCAAAACCCAAATAAGTACTGAACGACAGTACCGCATACCCGACGTGGCCCGTTTCCACTTCAAGCATAATTTCTTTGATATCCCCTAAGGTTTCACCAGAATTATTAACAACATTATTGCCGATCAGTGTTTCAGCGCCCATCAGATATGGGCCGGGTCCTTGTGCCAATGATGGAGAAGCGAACTGTGGATTGTTGTAAATACCGTAAACATCGCGATCATGATAATTCATTTTGTTGACCTCTTTATTAGCGCAGCCCATGAAACTGGACAACGGAATAAGTGAAATACCAAACGTTGGTTTCGAATTGAACATGTCCGTCATTGGACATAAGTTAGAGTATGCATCTCTACAATCACTCGCTCTGTTCGGCATACCGCTTATCAGTTAATGCGAATATAAACACATCGACTCGTCAGATCCCTGTAAGTGCGCCACCGTACCGACATCCCATTTACTACGGCACAGACTCATGTTACCCAGTGCAAAATTGCCCCGGTATCAGGAAGATTAGCCATGTCAATTGCGACTATTTTATTGATTATTTTAATTTTGTTATTTCTCGGCATGCTCCCCACTTGGCCCCATAGCCGAAACTGGGGTTATCGTCCTGGTGGACTTATAGGCATAGTGCTACTGGTGCTGATTATATTGCTGTTAACGGGACGCGTTAGCTAATGCCCCCATTTTTACTCTTTATCAAAAAGGATAATCTGATGAGAACAATTAAAATGTTAAGTATCTTCCTGCTGGCTCTAGGCTTAGTCGCCGTGGCCAGTTGCAGTTCTGCATACAACAAAGAAGGTACTGGCGAGTATTTAGACGACAGTGTGGTCACCACCAAAGTGAAAGCTGCCATTTTAGGTGATAAAAACTTAAGTGTGGCCGAGATTAATGTTGAAACCTTTAAAGGCGTGGTCCAGCTCAGCGGGTTTGTTAAATCGCGTGAAGATATCAATACTGCGGTAAAACTAACAAGCAAAGTCCCCGGCGTTATTTCAGTCAAAAACGATATGCAACTAAAATCTGGCGCACCTTCACCGCAACTAAAAAACTAGTCATTTAATCTCCATCATTCCGCAGCCCCGTTCTGATGCTGCGGCTCTTCTTTTTGCAGCAGATTTTCTGGTGCCAAGTCAATGCCACCACAGGTTGAACCGCTATGCCCACTCAACACCAAGACACATTAGCCCCACAAATTCAGAACCGATTAATCCGTCATCTGCCAGTTGTGGAACAAGCGGATTTATTATCGCAAGCTGAATTAGTCCAACTTAACTTTGCCGACTTACTGTGCAAGCCTGGCGAGTCATATCAATATGTCTATTTTCCCTTAACGGCTTTTATTTCTTTGATTGCTAAACTCCCCAAACATCCTGCATTGGAAATGGGTTTGATTGGTTACGAAGGTATGCTTGGGGCGACGACTTTGCTGGGCACTCGGCAAGTGCCTTCAGAGGCGATAATCCAAGGTTCTGGTCAAGCTTGGCGGCTCCCCATTGAAACCTTTGAAGGCTTACTCGCTCAAAATACCAATCTGAAGCAAATAGTAGAGACTTATCTATACACTTTGTTATGCCAATTATCACAAAATGCAGTCTGTGCCCATTTTCACTCCATTGAGTCTCGGCTAGCACGTTGGTTGCTAATGAGTCACGACCGAATTCAAACTGATGAGTTATATCTAACCCATCAATTTTTAGCCGACATGCTGGGTGTTAGGCGAAGCAGTATTACCGAGGCCGCAGGCAATTTACAGACCCGAGGTAGCATTTCATATAATCGTGGGCGATTACATATTCTTGATCGGCAAGCCCTACTTGCCCGTTGCTGCAGTTGCTATCACTCAATGCGCACTTAAGTGCATATTTTCCACTCAACGATTCAAAAAACCTGCCATTATGTTCGCTACCGTACATAGCATAGGTGTTTCTCGCTGTAACCTGAGTTAGCGACATCACCAAACAAGGACACGCTATCATAATGGACACACTAAAACTGAAATCTGTATCAGAGCGACCGCCACCGGAAACTCACTTCCCGCCAGAATCCAATCGGTTGTTAGGTGAATTACCAGAGGAAGTTAAACAACGAATTTTCCCGCATCTGGAGCTAGTTCCATTAGAACTCGGACAAGTGGTCTGTGAAGCCGGCTCGAAACAGCGTTATGTGTATTTTCCGCTGGACTCGATTATTTCGCTGCTGTATGTGATGGAAAATGGATCATCCGCTGAAATTGCCGTCGTTGGCAATGATGGTATGGTCGGCGTTGCACTGTTTATGGGAGGAGAAAGCACCACGAGTCGCGCTGTAGTGCAAAGTGCTGGCGTTTCCTATCGATTGTTTGGTCAGCGGCTTAAAGACGAATTTAACCGTCATGGCGCCCTGCTCCATCTGTTACTACGTTACAGTCAGGTGCTACTGACCCAAATGGCTCAGACTGCGGTTTGCAATCGCCACCATAGTATTGAACAGCAACTGTGTCGTTGGTTGCTGCTTTCGATAGATAGGTTGCCCGATGATCGCGTGCTGATGACACAAGAATTGATTGCCAATATGCTCGGCGTACGCCGTGAAGGTGTCACTGATGCGGCAGGCAAACTGCAACGCATGGGAATTATCAATTACAGCCGAGGGAATATTGAAGTGGTCGATCGCGAGTTACTAGAACAAACCTGTTGTGAATGTTACACGGTCGTTAGACAGGAATCAGAACGGCTGATGCCCCCTCAACAAGCGCAGCAAACATAAACGTACTGTGGATACAAAAATACACATAACGGATGGCTAGACCACTCGTACAACAGCCATTCTATCGTTATCCCATATTCCACTTCAGTACTACAACCACACTGGTATTGCAAACCATAAACAAGAACAGGCAGTCATCAACGCCCGACACGCCAACATGGCGCAAACTGATGCTGCCTAATATCCGAAACATTACCTTTATAATCAATGTATTATTATTGATTATATCGGCCCACTCAGCAAACAAAAAACGTGCCGAGCGGCCAATATTGCCATCACTAATCCCATGCGCGCTAACGCACAGACGTTCAATATTTAGCAGGTCATGCTGAATGTACGGTTCATGCACTCTTGCACTACACCGGGTTACTTGAGGTTTATATGAAAAAATTCACAGAACAACATAAATCCATCGATAACGATGCACAGAATTCCGACACCAACAAAGCCAATCCTCCCGTCGTAGCCCGCAACCGTCAGATGATCAAAGCCACAGTTGCGGATAAAGCTAAACAAGACGTGGATACCAGTAAAAGCACACAAAATAAGCGAGGTTGAAGAACTTAAATCAAACAACAAGGAAGGTAACTGGACTGAAAAAGAGCCAAATCATCACTCGTTAGACTAGGACGTGACGAACAAACAGGGAAAAGTTTCATTGATTAAGTGCAAAAACTAAACCTTGCAGTAACACACTGCGTTTAGCTCAAGCCGATGCAATCCTTACTGTGTCGGCCCTCTTTAACTCAGAGGAGTAGATCATGAATTTCCGTGGCGTCAAATTACTCACTCATACCAACTGGCTCAAAAATGAGGCTATTCACCAGCATATTTAACTGTGCATGGTGGAATAACAAACCTAAAGACCACACTCTGGACACTGTTTCCGAGAAAGGAATTTCAAATGAACATCAATAAAAATCAACAACCACAGCAATATTCAATCGGTCTGCAGCGAGCCAAACACTTCTTATTAGCAGGTTGTATTGCAACAGCGCTCGTGGGCTGCAGTTCAACGCCATTGACTAAGACCGCAGAAATGGAACGAGCTGAACACACCATTGCCCGCGCTGAGCAAGCAAGAGTCGGCCAATATGCCTCAAATGAACTGGCACAGGCCAGACTTAAACTTCAATCTGCAAGCAGCGCATTACTCAATATGGACACTGTTAGCGCCGATCGTTACGCCATAGAGGCGAGCCTTGAGGCCGAATTGGCCCAAGCTCGCGCTGAGCTGGCACAAGCCAATAGCGTCAATAATGAAATGAAAAACAATATCAGCATACTGCAGCAAGAAATGTTACGCCGTTCAGGAGGAATTCAGTAATGAAAAAACTTATCGCTTCGTCGGGTCTGCCTTTACGTTTTAGTCATATACTGGCATATAGCCTACTCCTAACAACTGTAGCAGCTTGTAGCAGTACGCCTAAAATAGCTGAAGGCATCGGTGATATCCGTACAGAACTTAATAAACTGCAAGCGAATAATGAACTGGCAATTTTAGCCCCTGCTGCCATTAAACAAGCTGAAGAAGCCGTTCGCACTGCTGAACAACCGGTAAAAGATGAGCAACAATCACAGCACCTAGTGTTTGTTGCTGATAAGAAAGTCAATATTGCCTTAGCTCAAGCGCAGAGCCGCTTTGCCGAGGATCAACACAAAGTCCTCGCTAAAAAACGCGATGACGCCAGATTGGATGCTCGCACCACAGAGGCCAATCAAGCCCATCAAGATGCGCGCCTAGCCCGTGCTGATGCTGCAGATGCGCGTCAGGAAACAACCGAACTGCAAGCCCAGCTCACATTGCTGAATGCCCGTCAGTCAGAACGTGGTTGGGTCGTAACCTTAGGTGATGTTTTATTTGATACTGCCAAAGCGGATCTTAAGTCATCGACCAGTCAACATCTAACCAACCTAGCGAACTTTCTGAACAAGTATCCCGCGCGTGGTGCCATGATTGAAGGGTATACAGATAGCGTAGGCAGTGAGCAATACAATCTGGGTTTATCGCAGCAAAGAGCTGATAGTGTTAGCCATTTTTTACAAGGAAAAGGGATCCAATCCAATCGGCTCAGCAGCCTAGGTAAAGGTGAAAGCTCACCTGTTGCCAATAATGAGTCCGCCAGTGGCCGCCAGCAAAACCGTCGGGTTGAAGTCATCCTCACCGACACCGCACAGGCTCCACAGTAGCTATCTTAATCCTATTAAGATTTCAGCGTGATCCTTGCTGACATTTGAATCGAGTCTCATCACTAATAAGATGAACAGCGCAGAAATTAAGGAGATCAGTAAAAAGCAAAAAGCCCCATCTTTCGATGGGGCTTTTGCAATTTGGCGGAGCGGACGGGACTCGAACCCGCGACCCCCGGCGTGACAGGCCGTGCAGATATGGATCTTAGTGCGTTACCTATTTTACCTAAATTGTTGTCAATTGATTTAATTAGCATTATTCACATGACCATCGGACAGTCCATTAGTGACAATTAACGACAACTTGTTGGTCACGGTCACAAAAAACAGTCTTTTTACGGATCAATACTTGATCAATTTTGACAACTAAAAATAGTGTTAACTTCATGTTTAAAGCAAATATGTACTCACACGAAATTACACTCTGTAGCCAAAATGTTTTAAAGCAGCAAAAAAGATGAGTTTTCCATATCCTGCAGTGAAGAGTGTATTCGTGACCTTGTCTCCGAAATCGATAGAAATATAGAAATAAAGCTGTAGGAGTAGAACACCTCGATATAACCCATCAACCACGCAAACAACCTACTGATAAATTACTCAACTGGAAGCAAGAACTAGTCAACTCCAATTTGACACTTTTAGCACCCACTACAGTTTGTTTAATGTAGATATTGACTCCCAATTTGACACTTTTAGCACCCACTACAGTTTGTTTAATGTAGATATTGACTCGTTTTTGTCGGATAGACGGCACCTGTTACCAAGTACCGCCCTCCTAAGAACCGTACAGGCAACTTTCACTGCATACGGCTCAAGCCTCCGCTAAGGCGTGTTCTGTTACCCAGCACCCTACATAGCAGCTAAGACAGGATCGAACCAAGAGTTTCGACCTTCCTTTGCCTGTTTCCGCTTACTTAAGTAAGCTTCGTATTCGGGGTCGTAAGGTATGGCTGCGCTCCTGATTTTCACATGTCTCTTTATCAGCGTTTGAGCTATCTGAACCAGATTAAAATGGCAGTCCATGATGGCGATTTTCTGCCAACCGTGAAATTGCCATCCTCCTATGCGATTCATATAGTATTTACGCCTCACCCAGTCCTTACTTTTAGTTGGATGACGCCTAACAGCCCAATGCCATAACAACCAGAAAAGTTGATAGCCTACATAACCGAAAACTTGCTTTGCAACACTGTGGCGATAATAGTTCGCCCATCCTCTCAGTTTCGGATTCAGTATTTTAATTAAATCGTTAACGGGGATTGTTGGATGTTTTCTGATGAATTCACGTAGATTACTCAAAAATGATAGAACGTTGCGCTTGCTCGGTTTAATGAGCAGTTTGCCTTTGTACTTTCTAAGATAGAATCCCAGAAAGTCAAAACCATCATCGATATGAGTTATGTGCGTTTTCTCATCAGAGAGTGTTAAGCCTCTTTCCTGTAGAAAACCAATTAGTTGCGGCTTGATTTCATTAACGAGCACTTCCTTCGAAGAACCTGTGATAACAAAATCGTCTGCATATCCGATAACGTTGACCCTATTACCTGTTTTACAGGCAATAGACTTAACCAATTGTTCTAACCCAGCCAGCGTGAGCAACATCAGCGTTGGGGAGATTATCCCGCCTTGCGGTGTTCCTTCTGCTGTTTTGTAGAACAATCCTTTATCAACATAACCACATCCAAGCCATTGTTTCAGCATTCGCTTATCTAATTGAATGTTGTCGCTGAGCAATTGATGACCTATCTTATCGAAACAAGCTTTGATGTCACCCTCAAGAACCATTGGCTAGAGCGCTTCATACATAAACATTTGAAGCACTGTGCAATTGCATCTGCTGCGCTTCGGTTAGGTCGAAAGCCATAGCTATTGAGGTCGGCCACCGTTTCCGAAATAGGCTCCAAGGCGAGAAGATGAAGCACTTGCTGCGTTCTATCTATCATGCAGGGTATGCCTAAAGGTCTGAGTTTGCCGTTTTTCTTGGGGATGTAGATACGCCTGAGCGGTTTGGCATGATAGCCTTTCCGGCTCAGTTGATTCATCGCAGTCATACAACGAGCATCACTATTCCAAATAATGCCGTCGATCCCTGGTGTTTTGCTGCCTTTATTTTGAGAAACTCTTTTAACAGCAAGCAATTTTGCTGATGTAGAGTGGGTTAATATCCACTGCAATGCTTTCGCCTTGCTGTGTTTACCTTCTCGGGTTGCTTTTGCAATGCGCATTTGAAGCTTTAATACATGTTGCTTAACCGCCTTCCAGTTAATGGATTGCCATTGAGCATTGTCAGGAGGTGCACTAACTTCGTTTGAAGCCATCATTTGCGTTTCTCCTTGAATAAAGTTCTTCAAATCATCTTGCAACGGGAGACCAGCTAGAAGTCAGCTCGCTTTCGCGCCTGATAAAATCAGTATCCGCATCATTACAATGCGGCATTCGCTTTTTCTAGCCTCCTTTACCTGCATGACTATCGGCAGTCTTCGCAGACCGCTTTCCCAAGGGGAGCAATACAGGCTTACCCTGTTCCGTATGTCGCGCAACGTCAGGTTAGATGCCCACTATAGTGCGGAGAGTTATTTGATCACGAAAGAGCACTGTCCAATCTCTTTCCAACTCTCGTGCCTTTTGGCCACAGCGTATAAACCACTTCCGCTGTTTCTCGGATAACGCACCTTACATGGATTCACTTACGTTCATCATACTGACACCCTAGCACTTACCCGACTTGTGGTTATCAGGAAGAACGTCCTCTCACGATTCTGTTCCCATTCGGCATAAAGCCAAATATCGTTACATTGTCAGACTCGCTGCTTTATTCAGAGTATTAGGGTCATCTGGTGATACAGATGGTTCACTCTTATCGCGGTGAACAGCGCTTCATACGACCTCAGGTCGCACGGACATTTTCGAGTTAGACTTTTAGCTCGAATTAGTGAGTTTCGGATTAATATTTCTATGGGGTAACGCCGCACACAGCGAAAAGCGCGACGGGATGCCTATGGTTACTGTCGGTGGTCACCTTAAATTTCTTAGCGGCCTTTGGCACTAAACGCTGCCGTGACATGCTAGCCATAATGGTTTTGATATCCGCCTTACGCCGTTATGCTTCTTGGAATCGTCAAAGGACGCTTTAATCAGCACGTCACGGGCCGCACACTTAATCGCTCTTGAGCTCAATGGCATGCCGTTCTGTCGCCAGGTATAATACCCACTACGCGATACCTTGAGCACATCAACCATCCGCTTGAGAGAAAAGCGGTGCTGATGCTCAAGGATAAACTCAAATCTGGCTACTTTTGGTTCTTCGCAAAGTAGGTAGCCGCCTTTTTTAGAATGGCTAAATCTTCTGCTTGTTCAGCGAGTTGGCGCTTAAGTCTTGCTACCTCGCCAGCCTGTTCTGCTTCTCTTGACGTGGTGTTTGATTTCTTCTCAACACTTGAGCGCCAATTGTAAAGTTGGGACTCGTAAAGATTAAGCTCACGCGCTGCTGCGGCTACACCAATTTTCTGAGCAAGCTTCAGCGCTTCTGCTTTAAATTCTTGCGTATGGATCTTGCGGGGTTTCTTTGTTGACATACTTCACCTCAATAAGCGATTTTACTCACTTAGCGAGATGTCCAAAAGTACCGGATCAGATCAGTTATCCTGACAGGCGTACTGGTTGACTTTGTTTGTTAATCATCACTAATCTCTGCGGTCTTATCAGCCCAATAAACTGTAAATGACCTAGCTGGCATTGCAGGCATGACCACCAACAGTCCCCCTTAGCCAAAGGACTCACCAATGCCGCCGGCCTGAAGTCTCACCTTGGCCTTGAACTCTGGCGTTTGTTTTATACGCTTCTTGCCTCCACTCTTTGCAGTTATCCGGCAAGTATGACTGCTTAAATGATGCGTAATATCAGTCTAAAGTTAGGGCGTCACTCACTTTACTTCCCAATTTTCGTAGCTATATTTAGCTTGCTAGGAGCAAACAATACCCAAAGGAACGGATAGACATTGAAGTCTAATACCTATCTTCTCTTCGGACCCAAGCGCCCATAACCCTTTATAATGAATTAACTTTTTATTCACCAATACGTATGGTGAACGTTTTTTCATGTATGAAGAGTTGATACTATTTCACTACTTATATGGATATTATTATGTCTTCAGGTACAGCTATATTAGAAAGAAGCGATGCTACGTCAGTTAATCAAGCAATGGATACGCTAACTGCACAGTGGTACAACGCCGTAGTCACCGGTTTAGGTTTATCGCCAGATCAATTTCAACTTTACCAGGGACCAAATTCAGCAATGAATACCTCTCAGGATATGTGGAATTTGTTTAACGCGGTGCCACCAGCATCGATTAACAATTACTATAATCCAAGCCAAGTGAATAACCTTGCCTCTGATTATGGGTTGATTTTGAGTGCTCTGGTGCCAAGTTCAAACTCGAGTTTCCAAAATTGTATGGGTGACTATTACAGTAAATGGACCAGCTATTTTAGTGATCACGATCCTAAAACTTGGGATGCTCAAGGGGTTTCCGATTTGTTTAGCTCATGGGCAATAAGAAATGCTCCTGGTCAAGCGGGTTGTGTAACAGGATTGACAAACATCTATATCAATCCAATTAATATTGCTGTTAATAAGTTTGCCTCGGCCAAAGAGCAATATGCTTGGAATAAAACTGTTGATGCAATGAAGTCTGCATTAGCTGGGGGGGCAAGCAAATCTTTCAGTATGAACAGCCAAACCGCAAGTAGTGACGTTGAGCATACTTGGGCAAATGGCCGTACGTCATTTTTCTTTGACATCTTTTCGTTTGGTGGCGGTGGTGGTTATGACCAACTTACCACCAAAACGAGCAGTGCAGGCTTAAAAATAGATGCTCAGTTTGACAAAGTGACCACCTTTACTGCTGGACCGCTGGCAGCCAATGATCCAAACAACCCAGTGTTATCGGATTACTCGGCATGGTATGAAAGCGCTGCTTTAGCGAAAGCCTATACGACTAAAGATAATACCGTTTGGAACAACCAAAGTTCGACTACTTGGGACAAAGCCTTTGGTAGCAATGGTTTTTTACAGCGCACCACATCGTCTATTGTGGTCGCCGATGGCATTACTATTAAGATGACCTCAAATGCCTCTTATAGCTCCAGCGAACGCACTGAAATTCAGGCCGCTGCGAAAGCAGGAATTTGGCCATTTTTCAGCGCTTCAGGTGGTGGCGGTAGCACCACTGATATTAAGTTTAATGATGATGGTAGCTTTACTGCTACAACTACAATTGCTTTGGGGAATCCTCAGATTTTAGGAATTTTACAATCACCAATCGCAAATAGTTTCTCTTAAAATTACCAACAATAACTGAAGGCTTCGCTTTTAAAGCGAAGCCATTTTAGTTAGCGCTGAAGCAGGAGGCTGGGCTGGTGAGTAAGTTGCTAATGCGGTTGTTAATATGTTTTTTGATTACCTTTCCTTGTGATTCATCTTCCGATAGTACCTTAGTGTCGAGTGATATTGCTCAATTTGCTATTAACTTTTGGCATCAACAATTATCTCAATATATTGATGTTAATGCTGATCAGGTAAAGCTTGCACAAGGTAATATGGCGCTTGGTAGTAATTCTAATCAATTGTGGAATATTTATAATGCCGACTCGAGTAGTACTGCTGGTATTTACTACGATCCGAGTCAGTTCAATAATTTTGCTTCCGACTATGGCATGATACTCTATCACTTACCTGTAGTGCCTGTACCAAACCCAGATTGCAATATCAATCAGGCAATCATAGACTTTAAAACAGCTAACGGTCAGTATCCTTGGAATAAAACTATTAATGATATCAATGCCGCATTGAATAATAGTAATGCCATGTCTTTAAATGCCAGTAAGATAATGCCAAATTTAAGTAATTCATCATCCCCTTATGTGATTACACTTAAAGCCAGTTATCAACGTTTTGTAACTTATTATGCTCAACCCTATTATCAACAAAGTCCTGAATTAACTGGCTATTCCCCTTGGTATTATCAATGTGCATTGTTTACAGCATATAACGATAAGACTAGCCCCTATTGGCAATCAACCTTTGGTGAAAAAGGTTATATGCAACAGGTCACCGTCGCACTGGTCGTGGTTGAAAATGGATCTTACTGTTTAACGATTACCTTTGATAATAAGCCGTCTGAGAATTGTAGCTCTAGCACGAGTCCCAGCATTATTGCCGTGGTGATCTCCCCAATTGATGAATTATCAGGTTTGTGGCGTTAGAGAATATCCCTGCTTATTAATTTTGCATCACCATTTGCGGATTATCAACGTCAGTAAAACCAGACTTTTATATAGGTGTAGGCATCTTTTTTTGAAGTATCTCGATGCCGCCAACTGAGGTCTACATCAATCCAATACCAGAGGATGTAGAGCAAGCCACCGTGCAGAAAGGGGTCAACTTCCCGACACTGCAGCTGGCGATCGCAAAAATAACTTAATTTTTAATGAGTTGGTTCAAGTGAGGTTGACACGTTCCGCCTGCGTTTGGCGCAATTACAAATTGCGCCTGATAAAGCCTTAGCTCATTACTAAAGTAACCTGAGATCGGTTTAACGAGCCATAACTGCAATAGCATTAAACTCCCCGTTAGTGAGGTTCAGTTGTGGCTTATTGTCTTTCAATTGATAGGCGATGAGTCCCGCAATCATATTGAGCATAAAACCATGCATGCTGCGGTGCCTAGAGTGCTCTATTTGAGAGATATTTTTTAACTGGTCGTTGATGGTTTCTATGATGAAACGTCTCGACAGCATCGCTCTATCCCACAACGACATCGCTTTTGCTTTCATATTTTTACGCACGTTTGTCACCAGTGTGACGCCTTTCTCCAGCAATTCACTGGACAGCGCTTTACTGATATACCCTTTATCAGCATAGAGTTTATTCATATCACTGTGCACCATCTCGTTCACCGGTTTTGTGTCATGTACATTCGCAGGGGTCACTTTGGCCGCCACGATTCTACCTTGATGATTCACAATCAAATGCAGCTTAAAGCCATAGAACCACCCCATGGTGCCTTTTCCTCTGCACGCCAGTCCCGCCAAGGTTTTATGGCGATGAATACGTAGGTTATGACACACTTTGATGCTGGTTGAATCAACAAATTCGATGCCAGAGGGGTCACTCTTGAGGCTGGTAAAGTAGCTGCAAAGCGGCACTAAAGCAGTGGGCATCACCTCAAGAAAGCGGGTATAGCTGAGTAAATTGGGAAAAGCGGATTTGTAGAAATGAGCCAAATAGCCGATGTAGAAGTTCTTGAAATCACGGTGGTGAGACATCTGAAAAAGTATGATGATGGTCATCACTTCGCTCATCGTCATACGGCCAGCGCGTTGACGCTTGCGTGTGCCATCGGTTAACAGCGTTTTTTCCCATTCTGGAATGAAAACAGCGCAAAAATCATCGACATCGCAAAACACATCCACTAATTTATGCATAGGCCCTCCGGTGTGATGGGGTTTCTCTTGGTCGAAAGATCCGATCACTTGGAGGGCTATTAGTTCAACATTTCTTATCCCGAGTTCAGGTTAAAGTAGGGTCAATTAACAAAAATTGGAGTTAACCATATCACTTTACTAACCAACAAAGGGACAGAACCAAGGTAAGATCGCGGACAATTTTCAGCCATTCAAACGGGCAATACTTCTCAATTTGACGGCTTTGTGATCTTATATTCTCTTTTGCTGAGACACGATCATGAGCCTTCTTTCCCTTACCAAGCACTTTGAACTTATTGAAGACCACCGACAGGCCGCCAAAGTGACTTATCCTTTGTTCGATGTGTTGTTCTTTACCGTGGTGGCGATCATCGGTGGCTCTGAGGGCTGGGAAGATATTGAAGACTTTGGTCATTGTCACTTGGAATTACTGAAGAAGTATGGTGATTTCAACAAAGGTATTCCTGTTCATGACACCATCGCACGAATTATCAGCAAAGTTGATCCAGAAGCGTTGCAACAAGCTTTTATTTCATGGATGCAAGCAACCCAACAATTGACTCAAGGTCAAGTCATTGCCATTGATGGCAAAACCTTACGCGGTTCTTATAACAGAGCGGAGCGTCAATCCGCTATTCATATGGTGAATGCTTCCTCTGTCACTAATGGTGTGGTGATGGCACAACTTAAAACCGATGCGAAGTCCAATGAGATCACCGCGATCTCTGAGTTATTAGCCTTATTGGATATTAAAGGCGCACTGGTTACCATTGATACTATGGGCACTCAAGCAGATATTGCTCATACCATCATAGATAAAGGCGCCGACTTCCTGTTAGCAGTCAAAGGCAATCAAAGTGCTTTGCATCAGCGTGTAAAGAGACCTTTGCAGCTCAGTTTGAGGAAGCAGAAAACGTCACTCAAATCGAGGCGCAGCGTAGTCGAAAAGAATATTGGGAGTATCAAACCATAGCGGCTCCCAAGGAGCTGATAGATGCTAAATGGCCAACAATACAACATTTGGCAAAGTCATTAGTTATCGGATACACAAAGGTGAAGGAAAGCTTCAGACTCGTTACTACATCAGTTCCGCGGTATTATCGGTAGAGAAATGAGCTGACGCTGCTCGTGTTCATTGGGCGGTTGAAAATCAGCTTCATTGGGTACTGGATGTGACAATGAATGAGGATGCTTGCCAGATATCTCGAGGTGATGGTGCAGAAAATCTAGCAAGAATGCGGCAGGCTACCGTCAATATACTGAAAAAAGAGCCAAGCAAATTAAGTCTACGGCGCAAGAGAAGCCTAGCCGCAATGAATTCAGCATATTTGGATAAGATAATAAATGCTTAAAAAACATTCACGCTCTTGCCCTGGGGACAGAACAGACTTTCATCAGTCTGTTCTGTAATGGACAGGGAATTTAGATCAAGAAGTCTTCAATTGAACGGCCATTTTCAATTTGCTGTTTGAATAAAGTTGGCATTCTACCTTGCCCTGTCCAAGTGACGGCTTCACCCTCAACCACTATTGAATATTTAGCTGGACGTGGTACTCTTGTGCATTTTACTTTAGCAGCAACACCGCCAAGGTCATCAAGTGACAAACCAGCTGACTCAATCATCTTCTGAAGTTCTGCAATTTTCGCGATACGTTCAGCATTTGCTTCAGCTTCAGCATTCGCTTCTTCTTCTCTTTCAGCAACGATCTTGCCTAACTTTTCGTACACATCTTTTAGTTCTGCAACAGATAACTCTTTAACCGAAGCTTTTAAACGACGAGCATGAGTTAAGATCTCTAAAAATTCAGACATTGTATTTCCCTAATAATTTTCTATCGCAGCAATATAGCTAATTTTCAATTTGTAATGAATACATAAAGAGATTCAATTTTAATAGAAATTAAAATGCAAAAATCTTGTTTTTTCAAGCAGATTTCAGCTGTTTTCGAAGCAAACAGCTAGATTCAGTCGAATGACCTAGCTTATGCACACAGACTGCATAAATAGTCAACTTATTGCTCATCTGATATATCTGACCAACTTAGGATAATTCCGACTAAGAACTTTAGCTTAATTTGATGAGTTTCGGGTTAAAATATCTATTGGTCAATGCTTACAGCACATACCGTTTTTTGGTTATGACGAATAGAAAACAGTTGAAAATACGGCCATATACCATTGATTTTTAGGTAAATTATCTGTTTATTCACTTGAATTCACATTTTATCCCCCCCTGTTCACCTGATTCAGCATTGTAATATTTCTTTTCCCGCATTCTCTACTGGTTTTACCTTCTGTTTATTCGGATAGATGTTTTATTGCAGGGTATTTTTCCGTGGCAATTTTAGTACCGCCTTGCAATAATTTCTTACCAGTGTCCAAAATGGAATAAACAGGCCTAAAGTGTCCTCTCCCGAAACCTAAAGCTTGATTAGATATATTTTTTACTCAGAGATTTATCTACCTCATAATTATATAGAGAAATACGCTGACATCTCCCTTCGCCATAAAGTAAACTCAACTCTGAAAAAAGTGAATTAATCTCATTGTAAAAAACGCTGCTAGAAACTTAAGTTACTACCACTCTTACTAAATACAACCAGAAATTTAATATTTCTGGTTTTATTTAGTAAGCGTGGTAGTAAC
>NZ_JAGTUL010000169.1:0-255 GCF_018224605.1 Shewanella sp. M16
TGGGTTACCCGCTTTGGGTTTGGTTAATGTTTTTCGGTTTTGTGCTGGCGTTATTAGCCTTTGACCTTGGCGTATTGCACAAGGATCAGCATGAAATTACCGTGGCTGAAAGTTTAAAGCTTTCAGCTTTTTATATCTGTATGGGCTTATTGTTTGGGGCTTGGCTCTGGTGGTACAAGGGTTCAACCGCCGGTATGGAATACCTAACGGGCTATCTGATTGAAAAATCACTGTCTATGGATAACGTATTTGTTA
>NZ_JAGTUL010000170.1:0-247 GCF_018224605.1 Shewanella sp. M16
CAAGACGTAATCTTGGAACAGTAGCAGATGCCACGCCATCCGTTGCGGATGTGGGTAATGATGGGGCTCAAATTGATGTCCCTGTAGCAATAGCGGGTACGACGGCGAGTGTAGGAACAACAGATCGTCCGTCTGTCGCGGGGCAGACCACCAACACGCATCAAACCGCAACAACGCCACAGGCTGATGACATATCTACGGACGAGATGCCTGTAACAGTGGCGGAGGCGAATGGCGCACAAGGTTA
>NZ_JAGTUL010000171.1:0-247 GCF_018224605.1 Shewanella sp. M16
TAACCTTGTGCGCCATTCGCCTCCGCCACTGTTGCAGGCATCTCGTCCGTAGATATGTCATCAGCCTGTGGCGTTGTTGCGGTTTGATGCGTGTTGGTGGTCTGCCCCGCGACAGACGGGCGATCTGCTGTTCCTACACTCGCCGTCGTACCCGCTATTGCTACAGGGACATCAATTTGAGCCCCATCATTACCCACATCCGCAACGGATGACGTGGCATCTGCTACTGTTCCAAGATTACGTCTTG
>NZ_JAGTUL010000172.1:0-245 GCF_018224605.1 Shewanella sp. M16
TAAAACAGCGGCACAGACTGGCCCGTTTTATTCGCCGGAACCTTCACGGTAATGGGCGTAAAGCGGATATCACAGTGCGCAACTCTGGCTTTGCGACCGCCTTTTTGTTGCACCTGTATCATCCGCTCACCGGCACTTTGCAGCGTCTCACTAAACGCATAGAGTTTGTGCTGGTCTTCTTCAATACAGCGGCTTTGCATCGAGCGTACAATAAACCGTTGTTGTGTATCGGTTTTAAAGCGCAG
>NZ_JAGTUL010000173.1:0-244 GCF_018224605.1 Shewanella sp. M16
CGGACTCGAAAGAACTCGAGTGATTCTCGTACCTCGCCCACCCCCTTCATCCCTTCTCGCGGTTAGGTGCTAACGCACTATACCAAACCGTGAATCCTCAACATAACGCTAGGTTACATTGTGCGCAGCTTTAGTTAGGGCTGAATAGCAAGACAATGACCATTAAACCAATAGTAAAAACAGCAACACATAATAGCGCTGGTTTGATTATGTAACCCCATACAGATGGCATAAGTAAATCCTC
>NZ_JAGTUL010000174.1:0-242 GCF_018224605.1 Shewanella sp. M16
CAACTTTTTATGAGCTCTTACAGTGCCTTGGCATTATGTTAGTCGGTGCTTTGATTTGTATCCTTTATGCCGCAATTTTTGATTTTCTCTACCATAGGCCGAAGTAAAACAAAGCTGCGCACAATGTGACCGTAGATTCATGTTTAACTGCTGCCCTCGATACAATGCGCAGCATCGAGGGACGCCACAGGCGAGTTTAATATAATCTTCATTGTGCGAAGGTATGTCATTTTTCACGTTAA
>NZ_JAGTUL010000175.1:0-237 GCF_018224605.1 Shewanella sp. M16
GGCCCTGAACAATACCATCTCACATAACAAAGGTTTCTTTACCGATAACGCCACCCGCCCAACATGTTTTGCGCGACGACGGGCTTGGGGATAAAGCGCTTTTAGTGAAAATTGGCGACCGAAAGGATGCGGCCGATAGACACTCAATCCTCTAACGCGACCCAGCCAATACCAACCGAGCTGCTCGACTTTTCGAAACCATGGATTACGAAAGCCCGCGTCAGTGACTATCAGCGG
>NZ_JAGTUL010000176.1:0-223 GCF_018224605.1 Shewanella sp. M16
AAAACTTTAATTGAAGAGTTTGATCATGGCTCAGATTGAACGCTGGCGGCAGGCCTAACACATGCAAGTCGAGCGGCAGCACAAGGGAGTTTACTTCTGAGGTGGCGAGCGGCGGACGGGTGAGTAATGCCTAGGGATCTGCCCAGTCGAGGGGGATAACAGTTGGAAACGACTGCTAATACCGCATACGCCCTACGGGGGAAAGGAGGGGACCTTCGGGCCT
>NZ_JAGTUL010000177.1:0-222 GCF_018224605.1 Shewanella sp. M16
TATCGTTGTTCACGTCATCGACAATCGTGACCACAGGGGCGGTCGCATCAGCGAGGGTGTCGAGCTTGGCGCTGTCAGAGCCTTGTGCAGAAGTATTGCCATCGCTGTCGGTTTGAGTCGCGGTGACAGTAATGGTCTTGCCTTCGGCCACGACCGCAGTCCAGGTAATCACGCCGTTGTTATAGCTGTAGCCCGTTGCAGGAGTGCCGTCGGCGAATGTTA
>NZ_JAGTUL010000178.1:0-211 GCF_018224605.1 Shewanella sp. M16
TGTTCCTACACTCGCCGTCGTACCCGCTATTGCTACAGGGACATCAATTTGAGCCCCATCATTACCCACATCCGCAACGGATGACGTGGCATCTGCTACTGTTCCAAGATTACGTCTTGGCCCCTGAGTATAATTACTGCCTGTTTGGGCACCTTGAGTCAGGCTCACAGGTGTCGGTATATTCACCTCCCATTTACGGCCGGTGTAACCT
>NZ_JAGTUL010000017.1:0-122451 GCF_018224605.1 Shewanella sp. M16
CCAGCTTAAAGCTTTCAAATGACACCCTACGGGCAAGCTTTAAGTTAGGAGAAGAACCTGAGCTAAATGATGAATTACCAGAACTGATCGTTAGAGAGATGCTGCAAGAAGAAATAGATGAGATTAAAGCAGAGCAGAAAAGTATTGTGAGCGCTTAAATAAAAAAACCTCCGGCAAGAGGTTCTTTTTCAATAACAACAATTTACAGAAGTATTATAACACTGTGGACATAAGAAAAAAAGCATTGACTATCGGTAAAGCCGATGAAAAAACTATCCTCAAAATTCATGCAATGAGTGCAGGATTTCAAGAGAAACACAAACGAAAATCCTTTAGTACAAAGCAGAACAACTACGCTTCAAAGATTCATAATGAGAGCCAAAAAATACTTTCAAATGAAGAGTTGAAAGACACTCCAACTCAGTCATTTTCGGAAGTTTTCTCGAAATTTTGTCAAGAGTTTTCGCCAAAAAAACAGACTCAACTTGTTGAGATGGTAGAGCATTTCTTTGCAAGTGCAGAGCGAAGTGTTCAACACCTTGTAGTTAAAACTAAGAATGGATTAGTTAGGTGTAAGTTACCTGTATGGAAATCCCTCCCAACAGTAATTCGGTATACTATTTACACCCTATCTTTTAGGTTTAAAACAGAGCACATGTATTCTTTTAGTTTAAACATGGGAAGGGAACTCAATTCACAGATTACCGTTAATAACCCTTCTGACTGGATGGATAGGATAGCCAAGAGGATTAACTACCATCTAGGTAAGACAACATGCAAAGATTTGAAACTCTGGTTCTCTATTGAGTATTCAGATACAGAGGATATTGGCTATCACCTACACGGTTTTATTGCTTGGAATGATGAGAAGAAAGCAACTGTACGGCAAGCTATGAAAAGAGCCGTTGGTGAGTGGGAAACAGAGAAGCAGTTTCAGCTAAAGCTCAAGCTAAATTGGCGGACTCTACGAATCGCGATTATCCAATCATATTATGCCTTGAAGTTCCCGTATGGACTTTACGCTAATCATCTAGTTAAGAGAGAAGCCCGAATGTATTACAACGAAATAAGAGATGGTGTGAAAGCTACTTTAGCAGATTAATAATTCTTAAGCGTCTATCTGCCAATCACCGGATAGACGCTTCAATCCTCGTAATGTAGTGGTCAAGCAAAATCAATCACTCCAGCACAGCTCTAAAACCCTATCTAAAGCAACAAAACACGCTGAATGTAACCTAGGGTATTAAAGGTATAGATTCATCGCTGTGAACGTTTCCTATGAGATTTGGTCTATTACTAAAGAAGTGGATGTTATGGGGCGCGGTAACAGTAACAAAGCATCCATTAACTGAACTCAATAGGAATGAGAAGTCCTAGAAAAAAAGCGCTTCCCTAAAGCCACCCGTTTCATTGTTTTTGGAGTATTTTTTGAAAATTCACACCAAAAACACACCAATTAAATACTCGTTTGAAAAATCCTTACTATCCGGTAGTCTGGTTTTTGTGTGCTACATTTTGTGCCACAAACTGAGACACAAAAGATTGTAAAGCACCCTTAACCCTTACCATTACTGAACAGATTCCGCTGCGAGGAGTCGGCTTATCGGCCAACTCACCTCATTCAACAAAAAGCCCGTTTGTCGTAATGACAAACGGGCTTTTTGTTTTTTAATTTATACAGTAATGATAAATTTTATTTGATTAACTCATTAAAAAATAAGAGTTATCTCGTTCTCCCGTCCCTTCAGTCTATCGCTTATTTAGCTTTCAGTTTAGCCGCCATTACAGCTATTTTTAGTCCTTCTTCGTCGCAGGTAAAAATTACTCAATGCAGGTAACATCTACCGTTAACTGAGAGAGTTAATAGAAATAAAGTAGTTATAACATTTTGTTTTTATGCGTTTATATTTTTTGGTATAGCCATTGCATTGGTTTGTATGCAAAGTGCAGCATCTTGTTGCATTGCACAGTGTTCACCAAGGAGGCTTTCTATGGCCAGTTCAAAAAGCGTAGCAGAACAAACTAACAGTAAAGATAGCGGTGCTTTAAATTCACCCACAACAGCGAAAGCAACTGAAGTGACGCACCATGCTGTTGATGCAGTGGCAGAGAAAGCCTCAGTTGCAGAAGACACTTTGCGTAAAACGGCGGCTAGCTCACAGGAAACTCTGGCGCTCAAGCAGGAGGAAATCAAATTACAGCTGCAAAGTTCTTATAGCAAAACCCGTGAGTTGGCAGCGCAAAATCCATTGGCTACTGCTGGGATTGCCTTTGCCGCTGGCGTGGTATTAACGGCTTTATTGCGCCGTCGCTAAGGTGGATTTATGCAAAACCGTGCAAGGTCAGAGGCGCCAGAACAAAGGCCCGTCCAGCATAGTACGCAAACCGCCAAAACTGGGCAGACAGCATCAGCTGCTGCCCAGCATAAAGTTATTGATCAGGCAATGGAGCAACTGGCTGAAATAGCTGTTCTTAGCAGTTCAGTGAAGCAAGCCTATCTCGAGCAGTTGAAGTTGGCTGGGAAAATAGCAACGGCAGAATGGCGGTTAACAGGGCGTAGCCTGATTATCGCTGCGGCTTTAGTCGTCTGTTTTGGTACTGGCATTACGTTATTCTGGGGCAGTATTTTATTGCTGCTGGGCTATATGCTGTTTCAATTGAGCGGTTCGTTATTGGCCACAGTGAGCGCTTTGGTGGTGCTACAGTTTGTTTTATTGCTTTGGTGTTGGCGTAGTCTTGGCTATGTGCTGTCACAAACTGGCTTTTCGAAGACTTGGCAGCAATTACAGCTTTTGCTCTCGACTCGAGAGTCGGAACATCAAAAATAGGGGGCGCGAGTATGCTAATTCAACAGTTACTTAAAAAACAGCAGTTGAAGCTGACTGTGCTGACGGAACAAGGCCAGTTGCAGCATGATTTGTTACTGATGAGGAAACGACAATTAGCGCAAAGCAGTCGTGATTTTATAGGGTCGACACCAGGTTTAATCGTCAGTTTTAGCCTTGGCTGCCTGTTTCAAATGCGCCACAACAGCACTGTAAAACTACTGCGTAGCACTTTTGGTTTGCGTTGGATTACCAAACTCATCGCTTGAGAATGTGTAAATGCTGTGATTTCTACCTTAATGATTTCCATTGGTGTGGGTTTCGCTGCTATTAGTTGTCGTCAATGCCGCTACAATTATGCCTCGAGTCAGTAAGTGTAAGTATTTTGCTTGTTGTGTAGGACAAGGTGTGGGACTGGCGATAAGCTGTTGAATTTGGCTTAAATAAAGAGCTGCTATGCTATGGGCTAATGTGTAGCTTGGAATAATAAATTCGTCAGTGTTGAAGGTGTTGATCAATTTATTTTCGATATGTTGCACAAGTTTAGTTTGTAATTGTTTAGTTGCTGCATCGAGGTCGCTACCTAATCTAAATGACATGGAACGGCGAAACATGCTGTTTCGGCTAAAAGTAATAAGCAGTTTTTCCAATGAGGGTGGTGTGTTAGTTGAAAGCCAGTCTTCGGCTGACTGAAGATCTGCGAATATATCTTCAAAAATATTTTGATGTAGTGCAATAAGAATATCCAGCTTGCGTTTGAAGTAGCGATAAAACGTCGTGCGTCCGACATCGGCTTTGTGCGCAATATCTGCCACTGCAATATCACGATAATCTTGTTGTTTAAGCATTTCCTTGAAAACGTGGAGAACCTTGAGCATCGCTCGCGGGCTTTGTTCTATGCGCATGTGGGGCTTGGTGTGCATACTGGATTTTGCTCCAAATTCAATTCAGGCGTTTGATTATACATTAGCCTCAATGGCTCTTGTGTTGTGATTTTTGCTTAAGTGGAACAGATAGGCTCAGGTGTACCATTTGAAACATTCGGGCGAGTTTGTGCCTGATGGTTAGGAATAATGGGCTTTATAGTGATGGTCATAGGGTTAACTGCAACGACAGTGTTACCTGAAATATGAAATTGTCACTACCGATGGAGAATCTGTGATGAGTGAAAATATTGAAGCGGCTCAAAGTGATAAAACAAATCATCCAATCAAGCACAAATTAAGAGTAGGTATTTTCCTTTATCCCGGCATGACGATGCTCGATGCCTATGGGCCACTACAGTTTTTAGCCTTTGTGCCATCATTTGAAACCTTCACTTTTGCGAAAACCAGCACGCTATTACCCTGTGATGCGGGCGTTAACTTACAACCTAATTACGATTTCGATAATTGTCCGCCGATAGATATCCTTTTAGTGCCTGGGAGCGCAAATCCTTTGGCGCAAATACAGGATGAGCAAGTCATTTCTTTCTTAAAACGCAAGGGGGAGCAAGCGCAATACATTACATCTGTATGCACTGGTGCCTTGATTCTTGCGGCAACAGGTTTACTTAATGGTTATCGCACGACCACTCACTGGGCTTATGCTTCAGTGTTGGCACAATATCCTCAAATTACCTTTGAAAATAAACGTATTGTGATTGACCGTAATCGGATCAGTGGCGGCGGTATTACTGCAGGGCTCGATTTTGCTTTGGCACTCATTGCCCATATAGAGGGTGAACAACAGGCTAAAACACTGCAGTTATTGTTTGAATATGATCCTAAACCTCCCTTTAATTGTGGCTCACCTATATTGGCTGATGCTCTTTTGGTACAGAGGATTGAGCAGGAGGTTAGGCTGATAGCGCCAGGATTATTTTAGGCCACAAGGCGTCAAGGATTGTCTTAAAAAGTACATAGTTCATACGATTATTATGTACCTTAGGTTTAAAAACTGCTTTTCACTAGGAATCGCCATTCCCAGCTGTTTACTGACTCGCCGCCCGTATAAGGGAGTGAAAAATCAATATGGGCTACGTTGCCATAGCTGGATCGAGAGGAATAAATCCGCGCGCCTATGCCTATGCTACCCAGTGGACCGCTGACTTCGTTATTCTCGGCGAGTTGGCCGCCGGAGGCTTGACCCAGATCGGCAAAGACTGCCCAGCCTAATTCAGCCAGTTGGTATAAGTTGATATTGGGGTAATTGCGTATCTCGGCGGTCAGTAACCACTGATTATCCCCTTGTTGGTATTCGTTTGGATAACCGCGCACGCCAGTTTCATCCCCTAATCCTTTTGTTAGATCCAGATAAGTATTTTGTGAAAGGCTAGCCCAAGCTTTGCCATAAGCCGTCCACTTAGGATGAATTTGATAGAAGTATTCGGCTTGAATATCAACCTTATAAGTATCTTTTTGGGTGGTGCCGATAGTGCTTGTCCCCCCCATTTCTAACAGCCACAGTTGATCGTCAAACTTATACCCGCCAGTACTTTGCCAGTTAACGTGGTAGCCTAAGGGGTTATTATCACCTATGTCATTGGTTTCTATGCCGAATTGTACGTAGTGATGCCAACCTAAGTTAAAGTCTTCATTGTTGGTGATCAGGTGAACATTATTCAGTACGTGGAAATCATCTTCGATAAACTCGTAGGCGACCCAAGGGTACATAAAGTCCCTGTCTTGAGGGATCATGGAAGTAGGATAGCGCTCAGAATGGGCAAACTCGTGCTTGTCTTGGGTGACACCGGTAATAAAGCGAGAAAGGTGCTGACTGTTTTTATTAATTAACCAGCCGTATTGCAGATTGAGATAGTCGACTGTGTGTGTGAACTCATTCACCTCTTGCCCATTTTGTCTGAGGGTATCTGTACGGTTATCGTCTAAAAACTCTGCCGAATACATGGTACTCGTATTGAGGGAATAGAAGGGCTTACTCACATAAACGTGTTTAGCTTGGCCGTCGCTATTGTCGTAGAACTCAGCGGCAACTGTGCCGTGTTCAATAATGCTGAGCGGCGCTTCGAAAGCAAATTTATAGCCATTCCGAGATTCATTGGATTGATATTTAAGTCGAGTGCGGATCCCCGTTCCAAGCAAGTTGTCTTCTTTGAGCCCGAAGGAGTAACGTGTGTCGCCACCTGAACTACTCAAACTCGCTGTCGGTAATAATGACCAATTATCCCAGGTCTCTACCACCACGGACTCAACGGATGGATCGACATCGGCTTGGGGATCTTTTTCTGCGATATAAATTTTCGCATCGCGAATGTAAGGCATTGCCCGCAAAAGTCGTTGGGATTCGTCGAGATCTTTTTGTGTGACAGTATCATTTTCGCTGAAGGTCAGGTTATCGAGAACCACATATTCTTTGGTATTGATATGCAGGGCGTTAGCCCAGCGGTGAATGAAAAAAGCATCGGGATCGGATTCATCGAAAATGGGGTTGTTGACCACCACAATCTTGCTGACTTTTTGTTTTGTTTGATCTTGGTTTGCGGGATCGGCGAGCTTAGCCTCTTCTGCTTGGGCAACCCTGATTAGGTTGCCAACACAACAAGATAGGATGCATGCATACTGAAAAAATTTCTGCATAAAAGGCCACTCCCATGAAATCGACGACTGCAGCGAAAACAATTTCACGTTGCAATTCACAATTTAATAACACATGGAAAACGAGTGTTAGTCAAGGAAACATTTTAATAAGTTTCTTATTTTACTTAAGGTTAGCTTAAGATTATCTTGAGGTAGCGGCTGGGCGCGGGCTCCAGCCGGATTAGCGATTGTTACAGTGTACGCCTAGGTGGGACAGCGACGTTAGCAAAGATGAGCCCCGCAATCAGCGACATAAAAATCAAAAAGATTTGCGAGCCTATGTGCGACTGATTGAGCATGGTCTCACCTGAGATCAGTGCATTGAGTCCGATATAGGTTTTACTGCCGGGGACTAAGATCACTATTCCCTGCAACAGGGCGATGGAGGCTGGCGCCTTCATCCAGCGGGCGAAGAGGTTAGAATAAATTCCTACTGCCAAGGCACCAAAGAAGATCCCCACCGAATCACCAAAATAATGTCCGCCGAGCATGGCTGAGAAAAACGCCACTATCCCAGCCAATACGCCCCAAGGCGAATCTTGCATCCGTGCTTTGAAGATAAAAACCAGCGCCATAGATAGAATCGGAACCGCCGACCATATCGCCCAGCGAGGTAAACCCTCAGGTTCTATGTGAATCGCTTCGCCGAACATAGCTTTACCGATTGCCATGCCGAGCACTGCGCCAAAGTACAGCTTAAATAATTGCATGCTCGCATCCATGATGCGCGCCGTGCCAGAAATTAAATCCCGTGCGGCGAGTTCGGCTAAACCTAAGGTTAAGGCTAAGCCGGGAATAAAAATAATAATGGAGGAGAGGATCACTACTGGGATATTAATATTTGGATCGATACGCGCTATGCCACAGGCTGCGATGGCGCAAAGGATAGTGGCGAAGGGTTCGAGCACTTCGGCCATGCGGGCCGAGCGTTCGGCACGGTATACCAAGCCATAGACGAATAAGCCTAATAATCCTGACCAAAATACATCGTTCCAACCCGTGCCCATCAGCATAGCGAAAGCGGCGGCAGAAGTTCCAAAAGAAAAGCAAGTTAATACAGGGCCATAGGGGTTGGGTTTATTGGCGATTTCTTCTAAGCGATCTAAGGCCTCGGCCAAAGTGCGTTTGCCTGAGGTTAACTCATCGACCAATTCATCGGTACGGGCGAGTGAGCCTAAATCGAGTTCACCGGGCTTAACTCGAGCGGCATGGTTATATTCTTGATCGGTATCATGTTGCAAAACGAAGGTCATCGACGTCGGAGAAATAAGGAAATAGCCTTCGATACCTAAGGTGCGAGCAACGGTTTGTAAGTGGGTTTCTAGACGATAAGCGGGTGTGCCAAACTTATGCAAGGCTTTGCCTAGCTTTATGATAAATCTGCGTTTTTCGATAAACTCGTCGTTATCCAATCGGGGTATTCACTGTATAAAAAGTTGTAGGGAATGACGCGCGCATATTAACCTATCTTGTCTATAAAAGGTTAATGGCTTTTAACCTTAATACAAATAAATTGCTGATTTTTTGCAGCTCGGGCTATAGTCAGCTTTTTGATAAGGGGAAATATGCATGTCTTTGATGGTAACGGGTCTTTACGCTAGCCTCACAGGGCTATTAATTGTCGCTTTGGCTTACCGAGTAGTGAAATTAAGGCGAGGTCAGAAAATCGGCCTAGGCGATGGTGGTAACAGCACCTTAGCTTTGGCTAATCGAGTACATGTTAACCTGATCGAAAATGCGCCTATCGTATTGATTTTAATGCTGGTGGCCGAAGCGGGTGGCTTGCCTGCATTTTATTTACACTGTTTTGGGACTGTGTGGATAGTGGCGCGCTTACTCCATGCTATTGGCTTAACTCAAGGCCAAGGTGGTTACCATTTTGGTCGTTTTTGGGGCGTATTGCTCACTTGGATAGTGATTATCAGTTTGGCGTTGGTGAATTTGTTGCATTTTGCTCAAGGTTTAGGAAAGGGTCTCTAGGCTCGCAGGTTTGGGCGGTCAATTCCGCCCTAAGCCATATCCATAGCGGATTTAGGGGTATTACGCTTCTGGCTCAAATACCCCTGAAAATGCCTCGATTGGTGTTTTTTTAATCGCATCTATCCTCCATTCCCTGCTATACTCCGCGTCCCTAAATTGGCGTAACTTATTTTCGTGGCGCCTTTATTTGACATTACGTTTTCGGGTCACAATCCATGCAAGTTGAATCCACACTCTTTAGTCATCCCAAGTATTGGGCCACGGGCGACAGCACTGCGCCTTTCTTACCTATGTCTCGCAAGGAGATGGATAAGCTTGGTTGGGATAGCTGTGACATTATCATAGTCACAGGCGACGCTTATGTGGATCACCCAAGCTTTGGCATGGCGGTGATCGGCCGTATGTTAGAGGCCCAAGGTTACCGAGTTGGGATTATTTCCCAGCCAGATTGGTCGAGCAAAGAAGCCTTTATGCAATTGGGCCGCCCGAATCTGTTTTTTGGCGTCACCGCCGGTAACATGGATTCGATGATTAACCGTTACACCGCCGATCGTCGTTTACGCTCCGACGATGCGTATACCGCGGGTGATATTGGTGGCAAGCGCCCAGATCGCGCCGTGACTGTGTACACCCAGCGCTGTAAAGAAGCCTTTAAAGATGTGCCTGTGATTATTGGTGGTATCGAAGCCAGTTTACGCCGTATCGCCCACTACGATTATTGGTCTGATAAAGTACGCCGCAGTGTGATTTTCGATGCCAAGGCCGACATTCTGATGTACGGCAACGCCGAGCGTCCTTTAGTCGAAGTGGCACGCCGCTTAGCTGCTGGTGAACCGATAAGCTCGTTGCATGATGTGCGTGGCACAGCTGTTATCCGTAAAGAGCCACTGCCCGAATGGCGCGGTATGGACTCGCGCAAGATTGACCAACTGCACAAGATAGAGCCGCTGCCGAATCCTTACGGCGCCGATGATGTGGGTTGTGCTAACTTGTCCGGCCCGTCGGATGTGAAGATATTCGATAACGAAGCCCCTAAGCCAATTAGCGTTCAGCCGCCTAAACCTAAGCCATGGGATAAAACCTATGTGCTGCTGCCAGCGTTTGAAAAAGTCTCTGAAGACAAATATTTATATGCCCATGCTTCACGGATTTTGCACCAAGAGCAAAACCCAGGTTGTGCCCGCGCGTTATTTCAACCCCATGGCGACCGCGCCGTTTGGGTGAATCCGCCCGCATGGCCGCTCAATACCGATGAGATGGATGCCGTATTCGATTTACCTTACCAGCGTATTCCTCATCCGATTTACGGCAAGGAAAAAATTCCTGCCTATGACATGATCAAGACGTCTATCAACATCATGCGTGGTTGCTTTGGTGGCTGTTCTTTCTGCTCGATTACCGAGCATGAAGGTCGAATCATTCAGAGTCGCTCACAAGAGTCGATTGTTAAAGAAATCAAAGATATTCAGGAAAAAGTGCCAGGCTTTACTGGGGTTATTTCCGATTTAGGCGGCCCAACCGCCAACATGTATCGTTTAGGTTGTACCAGCGAAAAGGCTGAAAAAACCTGTCGTCGTTTATCCTGTGTGTTTCCATCGATTTGCGGCCACTTAGGCACAGATCATAAACATACAATCGACTTGTATCGCGCTGCGCGTGCGGTACCTGGCATCAAGAAAGTATTGATTGCCTCTGGCGTGCGTTACGACTTGGCGATCGAAGATCCAGCTTATGTGAAAGAGTTAGTGCAGCATCACGTTGGTGGCTACTTAAAAATCGCCCCTGAGCATACCGAAGAAGGTCCGCTCAGCAAGATGATGAAACCCGGCATGGGCGCCTACGATAAGTTTAAAGAATTATTCGACAAGTTTTCGAAGGAAGCGGGCAAAGAGCAGTTCCTGATCCCTTACTTTATTTCGGCGCATCCGGGCACGACCGACGAAGACATGGTGAACTTAGCGCTGTGGTTGAAGGAGCGTAAGTTCAAGCTCGACCAAGTGCAGAACTTCTATCCGTCACCAATGGCGAATGCGACCACGATTTATCATACCGAGTTAAACTCGCTGAAAAACGTCAAGCATACTAGCGAAGTGGTATCAGTGCCGAAGAAAGGGCGTCAACGTCGTCTGCATAAAGCATTGCTGCGTTATCACGATCCTGCGGGTTGGCCATTGATCCGTGAAGGGTTAACCGCCATGGGGCGTGAAGACTTGATCGGTAATAGTCCGCATCAGTTAGTGCCACCAGAAGGTCGAAATGAGCGCGGACCTAAATGGATGAAAGATGCCAACCAAGGCCAAAAAGCCTTTACGCGCTTCTCGGGTAATCAATTTGATGACCGCAAGGGCGACGGTAAATCTAAAAGTGCAGCTAAAGGCGGCGCGCAAGCTCAGGCTGGTGCTGAATCAAAACCTGCCAGCAAAGGTGGAAAACCCGCCGCGAATGGCGCTAAGCCAACGGGATCTAAACCAACTGGCTCTAAACCTAGTGGAGCTCATTCGAGCCGTCCGGGAGCGAAAGCGCCCTTCGGCCAGTCTGGTTTTAAGGCCGGCGGCGCTCAAGCGAACAGCAGTGCTAAAGGCGGAAGCCCATCAAAAACGGGTGGCAAATCTGCAGGAAAGCCCTCTCAGGGGCGCCAACAGGCTAAGTAACACTTTTCGCCATCACAAATAATGTTCAAAGGCCGCTCCAGATATGAGTTTGGAGTGGCCTAGCTAGCATGGTCATTCCGCTAAAATAGTCCTCAACTGGTATCGCTGGGCGAACTATTATAAGATCCCTGTCTGATGTTTATGTCTACTATTTGTTTATATTCGATATTTTAGCTATACATCTCACCCATATCCGCGGTTCGTTAACTAACATTAGATATTATGAATAAAAAGCGTAGACCCAGTCTTCAAGACGTTGCCGATCAAGTTGGGGTCACCAAAATGACGGTGAGTCGCTATTTAAAAAATCCAACAAGGGTGGCGCAAAGCACTCAAGAGAAGATTGCTATCGCACTAGAAACCTTAGGTTATATTCCTAATCGCGCGCCGGAAATTTTAGCGCAAGCAACCAGTCGCGCCATTGGCGTGTTAGTGCCCTCGTTAACCAACCAAGTATTTGCTGAAGTGCTGCGCGGTATCGAGAATGTGACCGGCAAACGCGGTTATCAAACCATGCTGGCTCACTACGGGTATCAGGCCGAATTAGAAGAAGAGCGGGTGGCATCACTGCTCTCTTACAATATCGATGGCTTACTCTTGTCCGAAAGTTACCACACGCCGCGTACCGTGCGAATGATTGAAACGGCGGGCATTCCGGTCATCGAAATGATGGATAGCGTGTCGCCTTCGATTCAACAGTGTGTGGGTTTCGATAACACAGCGGCCGCATGCGAAATGGTTAAGGCCATGATTGCACAAGGCTATCGCCACATTGCCTACCTAGGCGCGCGCATGGATATTCGCACTCAGCTTAAGATGCGAGGCTACGAGTTAGCGATGCAGCAAGCTCGGCTTACACCTTTGGCGATGACCACAAATGAGGCCTCGTCGTTTTCCTTGGGGGCGTCGTTATTGCAACAAACATTAGCGAAATATCCCTATGTGGATAGCTTTTTTTGCACCAACGATGATTTGGCTGCGGGGGTGATATTTGAGTGTCAAAGACAAGGCATCAAGATCCCTGAACAAATTGGCGTTGCAGGGTTTCATGGCCATGATATTGGCCAATCTATGACGCCAAAATTGGCGAGCATTATTACGCCGAGAAAAGAGATTGGTCGAATTGCTGCCACTGAGCTATTAGACAGGCTAAATGGCAAAGAGATAGCAGAATCGGTTATCGACCTGGGCTATCGTATTGATTTAGGGGAAACACTGTAGACTTCCCCTCGTTCTTTCGCTTAACGACTTATGTTTGTCATCACAGGTTATCGTTAGAGAAACGCAGAGATGATGACTGCGACTATGCCGCCCGTCGTGCCGATAATGGTCTCCATTACAGTCCAAGTTTGCAGTGTTTGTTTTTCTGATAATCCAAGAAAACGGTTAGCGAGCCAGAAGCCTGAATCATTGACATGCGAGAGCACAATCGAACCACCGCCAATGGCAATCGTAATTGCCGCCAATTGAGCACCATCTAAGTTTAGTGGTTCAAGTATTGGGATGATAAGGCCGCAAGCCGTTAACATGGCCACGGTGGCCGACCCCTGGATCACGCGCACCGAAGCCGACAAAATAAATGCTAGTATTACAATCGGTAATCCCGAACCTGCCAACATATTGCCTAATGCATCGCCGACACCTGAGTCAATCAGCACTTGCTTAAACACGCCGCCAGCACCGGTGACGAGAATAATGATCCCAGCAGGTTGGAGCGCACTGCTACAGATTTCCATGATGCGCTCATTGGGAATATTGCGTCTAACGCCCAGTACATAGAATGCGATTAAACAGGCTAGCAAAATGGCGGTGAATGGATGACCTATCAAGGCGAGCCAATTATGCAGATCGGATTTTTCATCAATAAAGCGTGACACCACTGTCTTTAAACCGATAAGCAGCAGTGGGAATACCACAATACTGATTGATAGCGCGAATGAGGGGATTGGTCCACCTTCTCGTTCACCTTTTTCCTGCTGCTCGTGGGCAGGCAGCTCAACATGGACTTTTTGGGAGATGAGGCTGGCAAAGAGCGGGCCGCCTAGAATCATCGCCGGAATCGATGCCAATAAACCGAAGACTATCATGTAGCCAAAGTCGGCATTGAGCTGGGAAGCGACCAAAATAGGCCCCGGTGCAGGGATGAGAAATGCCTGACAGGTGGCAATACCCGCGAGCAGTGAAATACCAATTTTAACGACGCTGCCGCCCCCTTTACGAACCACGGCAAAGGCGATGCCAATCAGCAGTACCACAGCAACATCGAAGAAGAGAGGGAGCGCACAGATAAAGCCTGTAAAGGTCATGGCCCAGTGAGCTTTGTCGTTACCAAATTTATTCAGCAGTGTATGGGCTATCTGATCTAGCGCGCCAGTCTCTTCCATTACCCGGCCAAACATGGCACCCAAAGCGACCACAACCGCAACAAAGCCCAGTGTTCCCCCCATACCTTGTTGAATCGTATTGGTAATATCAGCTGGGTTCATACCAGAGAAAAGGCCGGCAATTATCGACACCAGTATCAGTGATACTACTGCATGTAATCTCACTTTCATCACTAAGAACAGTAGCAGGGCGATTGAACCCAGTGCTGTCAGAATCAATGACATATCAGACATAAGAGGACTTTTCCTTGTTAGTTAAGTTGTCCACATTTTTGTAGGTTACCGGTAACATGTTACCCGTAATATGGTAGAGTGGGAAGTGACTAAATTCGAGAATTGGCATGAGGTTAACAAAGTGACTGAGAGAAAAAAAGGCAATAGCTATGTGTTCATGGGCGTCTCTAGTTGTGGCAAATCTTCGATTGGTGCCGCGGTCGCAGAGGCTTTAGAGACGAAATTTATTGATGGTGATGATCTGCATCCTAGAGCCAATATTATCAAGATGAAATCTGGCTCACCGCTCAACGATAGCGATCGCGCTCCTTGGCTTGAGCGCATCAACGACGCTGTGTATAGCATTGAGCAAAAGGGGGAGCAGGGGGTTATTGTCTGCTCTGCACTGCGTCGCCAGTATCGTGATTTCATCCGTCAGAACAACAGCAAGCTGGTGTTCATTCATCTATACGGAGATTTTGAATTAGTCAAAGAACGCATGTTTGCCAGAAAAGCCCACTTCATGCCGATTGAGCTGCTCAAGAGTCAGTTCGACACGCTGGAAATGCCCGCGACCGATGAAGCTGATGTTATCCAAGTGAGCATAGATGGCACTTTCGAAGAAGTCGTACAACGCTGTATTCAGGCGATAAATGGCGAAGCATAGGTAAGTCATTGGATCTTAATGCGAGGCTTGGCTGCTTTATCATGATGTTGCAGATTAGTTTTTAAAGCGAAGAGGAATCGGGACGACAGTCGTTGGGATTTCAATTACCGCTGAAGATCGTGGCAAAGGTGGATCTAGCAGCTCATTATTGAAAAAAAGCCACTCCAGAAACTAACTTGGAGTGGCGTAGAGATAATGGTAAGCCTGCGGTACCATCCAATGAGTGTTACGGCGAGCGTTTGTAGACGGAACGTGCGCCGCACCTCAGCCCCAAATAAGCTCACGCATATGAGCGATGACGCGAGCTGCCTATCCTGCTAAACATGATTTAACTCAACATGTGATTAGAACTGTCACTAAAGACTGTTACTCAAAATCGTCCTGCTTCATGCGACTAAGCAATGCCAAAGTAGAATGAGCGCTTTAGAAACCTTAGCTAACATCTCCTTTAGTCCTAAAAAAAGTAGTTGATCCCCACTGCGAAGCTGTTGTCTTCCTGTGCTTCGAGTGCAGGATCATCCATATCACTGAAATCTAGCTTCATCTCGGCAAACATCACAGTGTCGTTACTGTAGCGATAATGCAGCCCCAGCATGGCAAATTGGCGAGTCCATTGACCTTGAATAGGCGTAGCTACATCTGTGTCTAAATCTAAATAACTGAGTACAACCATAGGCACAAAACCGTTGTCGAATTGATAGGCAGTCATCAACTCGGCACCAGTGGCGTCGTAGAGATCGCCGTTGACCAGTTCATTATTTTTACTTTGGTGAGCGTTAAAGCCCACATAGAGACCGCTGGCCTCACGTCCTTCGGCATAGTGGTAGTAGTCACCATACATGGCACCAATACCGATGATTTCATTGGTTTCATCGACTTGGGTATTACCTAAGTGGCCTTCAAAATCACCGCGGTTAAAGCCTGCGAGTAGCTTGAATTTGTCGGTTGCCGCATAAGTGATACTGGCGCCGTAGCTGCTGTCAAAACTCAGTTCTGAGTTGGTCATCTCGCTACCGTCATCGTTCTTTAGGCTGACATCACCATTGGTTTTGGCGGCATATTGCAGGGCGATTTGTACTGGGCCTAAATTATTACGGTAAATGAAGGCGGAATCGGCACGGCCTGTACCTGTGAGGCTGCCATCACCGAAGGTGTAAGCGCCAACGCTGTAACCTGCAAATACGTTCGGTAAATCTGTAGTGCCTGCGACATCGTAATAGGCGCCCCATTGTTTACCGAAACTCAGGTTGCCCCATGTATCATGGGACATGCCAACATAACCTAAGCGGTTATAGAGAAAATCATCGGTTTTTTCGGCGGCGAGTTTGCCCCCTTGCATCACTAGCCCATCGTCGCTGGAGACCATGTTGATCCCCCATTCTGTGGTAGCAAAAGCGGTCCAGCCATTTTTCTCGCTCCGTTCGAAGCTGAATCTTAGGCGTGACGAGTCGTCGATAACTGAAGTATCGTGGCTGTCATTTAATGCTGCAAACCCTAACCAACCTGTTAAATTTAATGTGTTTTTTTGATCTTTATAGAGTTCAACCGCCTGACTGCTGGTGGCCGTTAATAGCATAGGTAACACTAAAGCGAGACAAGTCTTATTCATAAATCCCCCGATAATGAGCAAGTATTCTCCAGGGGATCATAGGCTTGGCCTATGATCCCAGAGTTATCGTTAGTCTTGATGTGGATGTTGGTATTAATTGTTTCCGATCATGCGTTAGCCGTATTTAGGCTGGACGTGTGTCGGCAACAGGCGCTTGGTTTGAGATCACGCCGAAAATAGTCCAACCGAAGAAGGTGGCTATGGCGCCAAGCATCACTGCGGTTTCGCCAGAGCTGTACAGAGCGTAGAAGCTATATAACGCACCGATTACGGCGATCACGTTGGCAACGCGGGCTTTATTGATAGGCACTTTTTGCTGTCTTTGCATTATGCCAAGCGCGGCCATAGATAAGATATAAGGCACAATGTTGGTGACGACGGCGAGGTTAACGAGTGCTTCGAACTGCTTACTCAGTGATGGGCTAATGGTCATTAGAGATAATGCTGTTTGGATCGAGACGATAATAGTCATGCCCCAAATTGGCGCATCGGCTTTGCTGACTTTAGAGAAAATTTTAGGAAAAAATCCTTCATCGGCAGAGGCTTTAAACACTTGGGCAATAGTGAACTGCCAACCTAAGAGTGATCCAGTACAGGAGATAATGGCGCAGGCCATCACGATTTTACCGACCACAGGATTAAACATTTGTGCAAAGGCTAAACCGAATGGCGCATTTGACATGGCAAGCTCGGCATTTGGCACAATACCGGCAATGACGTTAGTGGAAACGATATAAATCACTGCTGCACCTAAGGTACCGCCCATCACGGCGATAGGTACGTTTTTTTCTGGGTTATCGACGGCTTCTGAGTTTGCACAGGCCGATTCTAAACCAAGGAACGCCCACAAAGTCATAGCGATAGAACCGCCTAACGCTTTGAAGAATGGCATATCATGCGGGTTCCATGCGCCTTTATAGAGGTCGATGTCAAACCAGAACCAACCAATTAAAGATACGCCAATCACAGGCAGAATAATCCCCCACACAGTCACGCTACTGACGCGACCCGTGATGCGGGCACCACCGAAGTTAGCAATGGTTGCCAACCAAAGTACGCCAATGGTCGCAAGACAAATTGCCATCGGGCTTAAGTTAACTTCGAGCAACACGGCTGCGTAACCCACGGCAGAGATGGCAATCGCGACGTTGGCGATTAACAGTGAGACGGCATAGGTGTAGTTGGCCATAAAGTTGCCTGAACGGCCGAAGGCATACTCGGCATAACCGCCCATACCACCGGATTTTTTACTGAACATACCGCACTTAGCAAAGGCGAAGGCGAGGGCCGTTGACCCTGCTGCTGTTACTAACCAAGATAAAATGGAGATAGTACCGACTTGAGCTAATTGGGTTGGCAGCATAATAATGCCCGAACCCATCATGTTGACTATGGTGATAATAGTTAATTGGACGACGCCAATTTTATTTTCTGATTTACTCATACTAATAACCTAATTTAGGTGACTTATTATAGGAGGCATGAATTTGACTGCAGAGTGGGGTTAATAAACTCTGCAGTCAGTCTTCATTATTTATTTAGTACATAGCCCATTGCTTGAATTTTGCCGTCTGCGGTATTTTCGAGATAAACACCTTGCAGTTCTGGTGAGAATCCAGGTAATAGGTTGATGCCTTCTTCAAGGGCAAGGAAATAACGCTGAACAGAACCGCCCCATATTTCACCTGGCACCATACATAACACGCCTGGTGGGTAAGGGAGTGCGCCTTCTGCTGCAATTCTTCCTTCAATTTGCGAGAGTGGGACTAATTCTACTTTGCCACGAATAAACTCTAGGTTTGCTTCCTGCGGGTCCATCACTTTTGTTGGGAAATGCGCTTTACGGAACATTTCTTTCTGCAGTTGTTTTACGTCATGGCTGACATAGAGATTGTGCATTTCTTGGCAGAGTTGACGGATAGAATAGTCTTTATAACGGGCTTTATTGGCGTTATAAACGTTAGGTAATACTTCAGATAATGGCGCATCTTCATCGACTAATTTCTCGAAACGAGATATTTGTGATACCAGATGTTGCATCTTGGCCATATCTTCAGCAGGTGTCATCAGGAATAAAATCGAATTCAAGTCGCACTTCTCTGGAATAATATTATTTTCCCGTAAGAAGTTAGCCAGAATAGTCGCTGGAATACCAAATTCGGTATATTTGCCAGTTTCAGCATCTATGCCCGGTGTTGTTAATAAGAACTTACAAGGGTCAACAAAGTATTGGCCTTTTTCATAACCTTCGAAGGAGTGCCATTTCTGACCAGGTTCGAATTCGAAGAAGCGTAAGTCATCGGCCATTTGTTCGGTTTCATAGTCTTGCCATAGGCGGCCGTCGATCATTGTTGGCACGAATGGTTTGATATATTTACACTTTTTGAGCAATAGCTTACGTGCTTCGATACCCGCTTTTACCGCTTCGCGCCACAGATAACGACCACTCGCGCCTTCATGCATTTTCGCGTTTACATCTAGCGCTGCAAATAAAGGATAGAAGGGACTGGTAGAGGCATGCATCATAAAGGCGTTGTTGAAGCGTTTATGGTTGCAATATCTATCTTGGCCTTTGATATGTTTATCTTTTTTATGGATTTGCGAGGTTTGTGAGAAACCCGCCTGCTGTTTATGTACCGACTGAGTTACGATAATGCCTGGATCTTCAGCTGTCAGTTCGAGCAAGAGTGGTGAGCAGTCATTCATCATAGGGATGAACTGTTCATAACCCACCCAAGCCGAGTCGAATAAGACGTAGTCACAAAGATGGCCAATTTTATCAATCACTTGGCGAGCATTGTAGATAGTGCCGTCATAGGTGCCGAGTTGGATTATCGCCAAGCGGAACGGGCGTTTTTCATCTGCTCTTTCTGGCGCGACTTCACGAATTTGCTCTCTTAAATAGGACTCTTGAAAACAGTGGGCATCAATGCCACCAATAAATCCGAAGGGATTACGTGCCGTTTCTAAATAAACAGGTGTAGCACCTGCTTGAATTAATGCGCCATGGTGGTTTGATTTGTGGTTATTGCGGTCGAATAACACGAGGTCGCCTTTCGCTAACAGCGCATTAGTCGCGACTTTATTTGATGACGAAGTGCCGTTAAGTACGAAATAGGTTTTATCGGCATTAAAAACTTTGGCAGCGTATTTCTGTGCTTCCAGTGGAGCGCCTTCATGGATCAGTAAATCACCCAGTTTCACGTCGGCATTACACATATCCGCGCGGAAAATTGTTTCGCCAAAAAAGTCGAAGAATTGGCGACCCACTGGGTGTTTACGGAAGAATTGTCCGCCTTGGTGACCAGGACAGGCAAAGGTAGAGTTACCCATTTCGACGTATTTTTTTAACGTACCGAAGAAAGGTGGCAATAGCGCTTGTTCATATTTACTTATTGCAGTCTCAACCTGTTTTCCGTAGAAGTCAGTGTTATCACCGCAGAGTTCAAATACCCCTGTAATCGATGAGCAAACATCATCAGGGAAGATTTCTTCACAGCAAACTGAAACGAAAATGGGCAGTTTCAATCCGGTGTTTTTAATCTTTTCAACAATACCATTTCTAACATCATCAACAGAGACGACAGCCGCGCCCACATCGCAAAAATCTGTGGTTAATACATTGACAACTTCTCTGTCGATATCGAAACAAGATCTAACAGATAAGCTAGCGGCTACTTTTAATGATTTCATAGTTAATTTCCCTTTTACTTTATAAAAAATAGATACAAGTGTGCCTATACCTAATTAAAAACATTAATGGTATGAAAATTAGATATAGCTATTCCGTGCGCAGATTAAATGTGGTTATGCCAATGTTACGAAATAAATATAAGTAGAAATATATTTATTGAGCGTATGAATAGCTTAGCCGCAGTAAAACTGCACTGATAAAAGAATGCTTTGATTAAGGTGTTAGATAATAAACCAAATGAAAACAGTACGATAAGTGTTTGCGCCTATTAGGGCAATAGCACTTTAGACCTGTTAATTGGCCTACTACCTACGCTAAGGTTAGCGGAGGAAGATAAAGGAGTGATCGAAATAGTCACGTTGACTAGGCATCATGATATGCCGTGTGCGCCTGATATGCGCCATAATTTTAGATTTCCTCTTCATATACGACTCCATTATGACTTAGAGAAAATGGTTAGGTTTTTATTACGTAATGAAGTTTATATGCGAGTTATAAATAAAATCATGACCTATGTCTTATTTTTAAATAATTAGCACGTCAATTTAACTTAAATTATCAATATTAAATGGAGTCAATCATGCTTAAGTATCTTTATCTAAATTATGAAAGTAAATATTGTCAGCATTATTTAAATAATATTATTTGCATAAAATATCTTATTTCAAATATCTAATCTTAATTTAAAGGCTGCTGTAATCATCATTCTGATTTATACCGCATTCCATATTTGCATTGTTATGCAGATATTTTCGTTACAAAATCATCTTTCTGCTTGAAAAATGCAAAAGTGATAACTTTTTTCTCACATTTGAGCATTTGGGGCAGAAAGTTGTCGTTTTAGGGCAGATGTTATTTTTTTGATTGACGTAAAGTGAGTCAGGTCGAACATGAATAGGAGATAGACATGAATAAAGGGTGGTTAGGGGCGAGTTTAGTGCTTGGGTTATTCGTTGGACAGGCAAGTGCTATGACATTAACGAGCAAAGATATGAGCGAGGGCAATAAACTGACATCGCAATTAGTGTTTAATGGCTTTGGTTGCCAAGGGGAAAATATTTCGCCGCAACTGACTTGGACTGACGTGCCCACAGGAACTAAAGCATTTGCAGTGACAGCTTATGATCCTGATGCACCAACGGGCAGCGGTTGGTGGCACTGGGCCGTATATAACTTACCCTTAGCGCAAACTTCGCTCGCACAAGGTGCGGGCTCGCATGTTGATGCACTGCCCAAAGGCGCCATTGCCTTGAAGAACGATTTTGGTACTACAAATTTTGGTGGCGCATGCCCGCCCCAAGGTCATGGCGTTCACAGGTATGAATTTACTGTGTGGGCATTACCCAGTGCTTTAGAATTGCCAAAGGACGCTAGCCCTGCCTTATTGGGCTTTATGCTCAGGGCACAAGCGCTCGGCAACGCCAAGTTGACTGCGGTATATAATCGATAATCCATTGATAATTAGGCTGGTGTCATGATCCGTATGTTTGAATATGATTCGAAGCAGGCACAATCTTTATCTCAAGTCCCTGTACATCAGCCGTCGATTATTCGGGTTATCTATGGTGAAAAGTCTCTGCTCTGGCAAGATGAATCTGTTTTAGTAGGCCAAGGGCAGTTACTGTTAATTCCTGCTGGTTCGCATATTAGTTTTGTTAATCGACCTTTTCTTGGGCGTTATCGGGCGGTGCAGTTATTACTCCCCCACGATTTACCCCAAGGTATTTTATCAAGCGCTACCGATTGGCGTGACCCTATGCCAGTCCAAAACGTATCACGCGCTGTGGACTTAGCTTGGAATGCGCTATTACAGAGTTTGACCTTGTCTCTGGCCGATCCTGTTCAACTGCATTATTTGGCCGCGTTACTGTTAAGTTTGCCGGATAAACGCAGTGTGAACTGGTTGTATGGACACACCCAACGCAGCGTGACTCAAGCGGCCTTGGCCTTGATGAGTGTGAGTCCTTCGGCATCATGGCAGCAGGAGGATATTGCCGACAAGTTACACATGAGCACGGCAAGCCTTAGGCGTAAATTGGCCTTAGAAGACACCAGTTTTAGGCAGTTACTGGTAGAAGTGCGGCTTTGTCATGGTTTAGCCATGTTGCAGAATTCGAGTGAGCCAGTATTACAAGTGGCTTTGGCCTGTGGTTATCAATCTGCGGAAAAGTTTTCCTTACGTTTTAAGCAACAATTTGGCCTGACCCCCGCGGCTTATCGTCGTACACTGTGAAGTGGCATGGGTGTATACCCAAACAACTTTAGGGTACTGGAGAAATATGATGGCGGATGAGCAATTTACTGACAGCGGATTTTGGAACAAGATCAAACTCTTTAGCCGTCAAGCAGGTAGAGAGGTCATCGAGCGGGCACTATGGCTTTATTATGCAGCGCAACAACCCAATACGCCTAAGTGGGCTAAGTCAGTCATCTACGGCGCGTTAGCGTATTTTATTTTGCCTTTAGATGCGATTCCCGATCTGACTCCTTTAGTTGGCTTTACCGATGATTTAGGTGCCCTTGCCGCTGCCCTGACTATGGTGACCTTATATATCGATGATGAAGTGAAATCCCTTGCGGCGGATAAACTCGCACTGTGGTTTGGAGATAAGCCGAGCGAACCTAAGACTTAAGCCTATAGCGAACGCAATCGCCTGAGTGATGCAAAATTGTGCTAAAAATATGATTTCATTAGGAGTCGTTGATTTGGTTTTGACTGAGATTTTCTGGGGTAAAAATATTTTTTTGCAAATGTTTCACTATTGCTTGATTGCGCTATATGCTAGCGCTGTTTTGTAAACCCCTTGTGTTTGTTTAGGCAGATAAATGAAAAATATTATGGTAGTGATCCTATGGCTTTTAGGTGTCTCTGCCGCTACCCCCGCGTTTGCCGATGAGGCCTCTCCGGAACAACTCGCCCGTCTTTACCTCGATTTTATGGCACAGAATAGTCGCCAGAGCGAAGCTTTGTGGCCCGGTTTTCGCCTTGAAGATAAAGTACACCTCTTTAGTTATGGTGGCAATGTCTGGCTTCGACAGCCTGGTGGCGAAATAATCCAAGATAACAGTGTGTTAGAGTCGGTCAATCTGCACTCGGGTCTATCGGTGAGTTTCGGCTTTCCACAATATAATGGCCAGCCAGGTGTATTGATCCAGCTCGAAGTGCCGAACATCCAATTTACTCGCGACACTAAGCCAACGGATTTAGCTTTTTTAATCTGGGCGAGCAATGGCTTGCATGAAGCCTTCCATTTTTATGCTCAATCCGAATGGCGAGTATTAGAAGACGGTAAGCGTTATGAGGGCGAGGTCTTTCCGCTCAACTTCGATGCTCGCTATTATCGTTTACAGTTATTTGATGCCTTAATGGCGGCGCTGGCACAACCTGAACAACAGTCATTACATCTTAGCTATGCAGCTTATTGGTTGCAGCAATGGCGCCAAATTGCGCCGAATGAAGATAGAGTCGGTTACATCAATGATCTCGTTGAAGGCAGCGCTAAGTATGTGGAATTGGTCGCTGGTGCGCGTGTATTGAGTCAAAATCAAACTTTACTTGGTTATCAGCAAATACTGACAAAATATGTGTATGACTATTATCAACAGCAGAAGATGTGGGTTGGTTGGACGGCTGAGGCGGCAAATATTGGCGCTCTGGCGGGCATATTGTTGGATAGCACTCAAGACCCTTATGTATGGAAAGAGTCGGTCATGTCGGGTATGTTGCCTGTGGATTTACTACTGAACCGCGTAAAGCCAGTATCCCCGTTAGACAAGAAAGACACTAAACAAAAGAAACAGCTGCAGGAGATGCTAGCGTATTACCCTGCCACTCAAGCAAAACTGTCTCAGTTGTTGTTGAATGTGCAGGATCCAAAAGTGCCGTTATTGGTTATGCCGAGCGTGAGCGATAGTAGCAGTTTTATTGATGTGGGTGACGTACGTTCTGGCTTTTATGTAGTGCCCTATCAAGAGGAAATGACTCAAGCTTATTTAGGGATGAGCGCGCAATTTAGTAACTTGTCAGTGAGTGGCAGTCCATTACTCGATGTTCCAGTACAAAATTTTTGTGAGGGCATTGAGGCGGCAACTCTGTTACCTTTAGCATTCCCCTTTCAGCGTGAGGGTCAGTATCTGGTATTCAACGAAGCGGAAGTCCATGGAACTATTAGGGTTTCTGCGAGTGTTGTTGATGGAAGAACCCTCTACTGTGCGATGAATTAATAATGAGAAAAAATCAGCTCGAATTTACCTACATGCGTGGCATTGCGATTATCTTTATCGTGCTTGGCCACAGTATTTACAACTCTGGTGAAGGTTTCCCGCTGTTGCTGGAAAATCTATTGCGTGGTGGCACGGCGTTATTTGTGTTTATCTCGGGATACTTTTTCCATCGCATTTTTTATAAGGATTTCGACTACAGCAAGTTTATGAAGAACAAAGTACAAAACGTACTTTATCCTTTTTTAGTTGTGTCATTGATTGGTCTATTTTGTTTGTGTTTGCGCTGGATATTTATGGAGCATCAGCCGCTCGATAATGTCTTGCTGAGTATTTTTTATACTGTGCGTAACGGTTATATTCTGTATCCGCACTGGTACATTCCCTTCATCATGGCGGTGTTTTTATTCTCGCCGATTTTTTTATGGTTTATCCGTTGCTCGCAGCAGATGCGTTGGACACTATTTGTACTGAGCTGTGTGGTAGCAATCCTATTGCATAGACCTATAGGTAACGTCAATTTCATCCACTCAGTTGTGTATTTTGTACCTTTCTACTTGATTGGTATTTTATATTCGCAAGATGAACATATTGTGACGCGCTTTGGCTCTATTTTCACCGCACTAGCGATGATTTTTTTAGTGGTGAGCTTAGTCGAACAAACTTACATAGTGCAGCATATTGGTAACTATCATAAGGCACCATTTGAGTACAACGGTATCGATTGGCAGTTTATTCAGAAACTTTGTTTATGTGTATTAGTACTGAATTTCTGTGAATGGTTGTCGGGACGAAGTCGTTTGCCTTGGTTAGTCGAAGTCGCTGAGATGAGTTTTGCAATTTTCTTTATTCATCCACTCTTCGATATGCTATTTAACACGGCTGCAACCGTAATGCGTTTCCGCTTTCCACCAGATTCTGCTGTGACTAGCGTGCTCTTTTCCGCTGGGATTTTCATTTTCATGATGGTAGGCAGTATTATGACGGCTCGCTTTATCAAAAAGCGTCTGGGTAATCGATCGCGTACTTATATCGGCTGGTAATCACTTTGGTTTATCATCACTAACACTAGGTGAAATTCAGTTTGAATTTATTTCCTAGTGTTAGGGTGTTTTCCATCTAAAAAAGTGGAGAACATAATGAATCCCAACATTACCCTACCGAGCCTCGGGCTTATCAGTTTGTCTTTTATCGCGTTGCCATCCATCGCTGCTCAAGTTGAGTCGCTATCCACCAAGACGCAGAATACGTTTTTCGCACAAATCGCGGCCCATTGTGGCCAAGCCTTTGTGGGAAAAGTGGTATCGGGTGACACGGCTGATTCGGCCTTTAGCGGCAAGTCGTTAATTATGCACGTGCGTGAATGTAGCGACACTGAGCTTAAGATCCCGTTCCATGTGGGTGATGACCACTCGCGTACTTGGGTGCTGACTAAAACGCAGCAAGGACTTAAGTTGAAGCACGACCATCGCCATCAGGATGGAAGTGAAGATGCTGTGACCATGTATGGCGGCGACACTATGAATGATGGGACAGTACAGAAACAATCATTTCCAATTGATAGGGAATCTATCGATAACTTCGTTAAGAATGGGCTAACCCAGTCGATCACGAATGTGTGGCACATGGAAATTACGCCAACAACGTTTAGCTATCAACTTACGCGCGAAAACCGCGATTTCAAAGTCGATTTTGATCTTACCCAGCCAGTAGCATTACCACCCAAACCTTGGGGACACGACTAGTGTTGTTATCAAGCTAGCTCAAAATTGTGTTCATCACCTGCTTATGTTGCCCGTTTATGTGGATAACGACACTACACGGGCTCAGCCTCGCATCAAATCCAGTCAAATCGTTGTGACATCCTCGCCAACAAACCCTAGTGCGGTAAGTTCTTCATCTAGTATCACTGCTATGTAATGACGTCATAAACTGGTAATAAGCCATTATGTTCAAAAGGATTAATAATAGATTTTTTCAGTTATAAGTATTCTTTTTACTCATTTTATTTCGTTGCGGAATACTAGAATAGCGGTTCATTTGATACTTAATTTTATGGATAAACAAGATGGTTATACCTAAAAATAGGTATTTATGTCTTGAGGATAAATTTTTAAATATTCACCTAAATTAAACATAAATCTGAGATTTAAACCGGATTTAATCACTACTTATGCTAATTTATAGTCTAGGCTAGAAAAGTGCAGTTGAAAGATGGGGCACCTAGGTCTAGACTGAAAAATTAAAGGACTGATTCACTAATGATTATAAAGTTAAGTGACCCAAAGGGAAGAGGTGAACTATGCGCTTTTATATGGCAAGACAGCCTATATTGAATAGAAATAAAAACGTTGTTGCTTATGAGTTGCTCTTTAGAAATAGCCGGGATAACTATTTTCCACAGGGTGTTACAGACAATGTTGCTACAGCTAAAGTGTTTGTAAATAGTTATTTAAGTATGGATCTAGAGGATTTAACCGAAGGTAAGCCAGCATTAATTAATTTTCCATCTCATTTCTTGCGAGACCATTTATTATACATGTTCCCATACAAAAATATTATTGTTGAGGTATTGGAAACTGTTAGCCCAAGCGAGGATAACTTTATTTTAATTAAAGAGTTATTTAACTTGGGTTATTATCTTGCTTTAGATGACTTTGTTTATTCTCCTGAGTGGGAACGTTTTTTTCCTTTTTTTAAACTTATAAAAATTGATATAATTTCAACGCCTTTAGATAGTGTTTCTCATCTGATCCCTAAATTTAGACAGTATAATTTAAAGCTACTTGCAGAGAAAGTTGAAACATTGGAAGAGTATAGGCTAGCTAAGTCACTCGGTTTTGATTATTTTCAAGGTTATTATTTTTATAAGCCAGAACTCATAGAGGGGAATGAAATAGGTGCTACACAACATTTTGTTATGTCTATTTATAATGAGGTTTTTAAGTCTGATTTTAGTTATAAAAAACTTGAAAATTATTTTTCTCAAGATTTAGATCTTACTTATAAATTACTAAGGTATGTCAATTCAAGTCAGTTTGAGCATGTGAATGAATTTACCTCTATTAAGCAGACTATGGTTTTTTTAGGTGAAAATAAACTTCGTAAGTTTGTAAGTCTCATTATTTTGGCTGAACTTAACCCCAATAAACCAGTTGTGTTAATTAATAATACTATAATCAGGGCTCGATTATGTGAAGAGTTAATATCATTAATGGGATTTCCTTTGTTGAAAGAGTCAGCATTTTTGACTGGATTATTATCTACTTTAGATGCCATTTTAGATAAACCGATGAACAGAGCGATAGAGCCGCTTCCTCTTGAACAGCAAATAAAGCGTGCTTTACTTAATAATCATGGATATTTAGCTCATTGTTTACAACTTACTCTGGCGTATATGGAAGGTGATTGGGTTACTGTCGATTATTTCATTGATAATTATAATATTGATCCTGAGAGGCTCATCTCTGCGTGTGATAAAGTGTATAGCTGGTTTAATCAGTATAAAAATTCAGTTCAGTAGTAATGAATGCTAGTTTGCAATAAGGATATGCGATGATTAATGGTATTGATTTAGACTTGTTTGATTCTTGTGCATTTATGTTATCACCTGAGGGGGAGTGGTTAGGCGAGAATCAAATTTTCTCAAATAATAATTTTTTAAAAAATGCCAAGAAAAAAATAATTCAGAATTTTGAAAAGATTAAACAGAATATCACGCCTAATGAATGCTTAATGATAGGAAGTAACTGTTTAAAGTTTAGCCTATTAAAGATGGCAAATAAAAATTTTATTGTGCTCTGTGTTGTAGAGCATGATGCGTCAATAACAAAAAATTTCGAGTATAGCCAATTTAGGTGTGAGAATCCTGCGGGTGATGACTCTAGATATCAGAAAATTACTTCAGATGGTGTTCTTGTCGTAAATAGTCTTGGCAATATTGATTTTATTGGTGGCGGGGTTAAATACCTTTTCCCATATTTACATTTTTATAATTACATTGGCAAGTCATTTTTTAGTTTAATTCAAGATATTGTTAGCTATGAGGTTGTTGGTAGAGATAATTATAGAATTATGAAGTGGTTTAGATATAAATGTGCAACTAATAAAAAAATATGTCTATCTTTTAAAACTAAATCAGGGTTGTATTTTGAGTATAGAGATTTCTTCCTTGATGATAGAACTCGGTTTGGGTTAATTATAGATGAATCTAAACGATATGAGAAAGAAAAAGTATTAATAGAGAAATGTTCAGAGCTGGAACAATTGAATAGCTTTCAAAGTGATTTTATTGCCACTCTAGGTCACGAGATTAGAACACCATTAAATGCAGTGCTAGGCTTAATTGAGCTCAGTTTAGGTAATGTAAGGGCACAGGATAAGAAGTTATTATCTGTCGCATTCAGTACTTCAAAACAAGTTTTATTACTCATTAATAGTATGTTGGATTTTAAAAAGACAAATGAGAGTAGTGCAGATGTTAAAAATGATTCGGTAGATGTTAGGTTGTTAGGCGAATCTGTTGTTGATGCGTTTAGCCTTCAAGCAGATAAAAAAGACATTAATTTAGACTTTTTTATGCCATTAAATTTTAATCGCAGGGTTATTTGTGATGAAGTTAAACTAAATCAAGTTATCTATAATTTAATCTCCAATTCAATTAAGTTTTCCAATAAAATTGACTCGTCGATTCTATTAGAAGTAGAAGTTCTGGAACAGTCATTCGAAAATGTAAAACTAAAGTTTTCTGTTATTGATAATGGTATCGGTTTAACTGAAGAGGAACAATCAAAAGTGTTCGGTAAGTATGAGCAGGCATCATCAAATTCTTACCGTCAGTATGGTGGTGTTGGCTTAGGACTATACATAAGTAAAAGTATATGTCGTTCAATGGGAAGTGATCTTCAGGTTATTAGTCGTATCGGTGATGGTAGCGTTTTCTATTTTATTATTGATTTTGCTTTAGATAGTCACTTTACGGCGCATGATGTAAGCGGCTCCTATCGTTCTGATATTGATGCTTCAGTAACAGCATATACTAATAGTTCGATTTTTCACGAATCAGTTTCAAGATATTCCAAAGAGCTTGATTTCGAGTTGCTATATTTACCAAGTAATGAATTACTGGAATTTGAAACTGAAAGCTCAATACTTTTTATTGACTTGAATCAAAATGATATTATCTCAAAGAATGAATTTGTAACTAGTATTTTTACAAGAAAAGAAAGAGTTGCAGAGTTGAGGAGAGTGTCACTTTCTAAGTCTAACTCCGACTACGAAGTGATTTCATATCCACCACTCAGAATTCAATCAGTAACTGATTTCGTTAATGTTAAAAATTATTTGAATATTATTGACGAGCAGGATTCGGATAGTGCTGATTATAGTAATATTAGTGTGTTAGTTATTGATGATTGTCAAGAAAACTTATTTGTCATCGAAAAGCAGTTATTATCTGTTGGAGTCATAGTTTCCTGTGTTCAAGATCCGATGCAAGCAATTGAGCTTTTTAAGACAAATAAATTTAATGTCGTTATTTCTGATGTGATAATGCCAAATATATCGGGCTCAGACCTCATTGGCGTCATTAGAGAAGTTGAAGGGTATCGGGAATTAGCGCCATCGATTATTGTGATGTTGACCGCTGATCATGGCGACATATGTAAAGATGAATGTTTGAAGGCTGGAGCAAATCGCGTACTTGTAAAGCCTCTGACATTGAATGATTTGATTGGCCTTTTAGATGAAGTAAAAGTCACTTTGTCAAATAATGCAAGTTTAAAAAAGTCTACAGTCAAAACTGATAATGCTTCTTTTGATAATAGTTTTTTCTGTTGTGATGAAGCACTGCAGGAATTAGTAGACATCTTACAGATAGTCAACTTATCTGATATATATAATTTTGTAGGTGAAGATATAAGCGATGAAGAGTTATCGATTTTTTTAGAGCAATATTACAGTAATTTACTTGTTAAGCGTGAAGCATTAAGGTCTGCAATTGTGGATAATGATCTTCGTATTATTACTGCAATTAGCCATACCCTTAAAAGTAATTCTCTTTACATAGGGGCAAAAAAATTAAATTTATCTTGCCAAGAACTAGAGCGTGTGTCGCGTAACAATGCTATTGATTACAAAGTTATCTTAAAATGTTGGCAAGAGGTTGATGATGATTTATTTGCGTTAATTGAGTTTTTTATGCAAAGGAGTAATGCTAGTGGATAGAGTCAATTTTGAGCATATCGTTCTCTATACGAACGACCAAGATAATGATAGATTATTGATAAGTGTTCTTATGCGTCACTTTTCTCGTATTCATGTGATTAAAACGAATGCTGAGCTTGTTGAGCAAATAAAACAATCAGCCCCAAAAGTGATTCTTGTTGCAGCTGAAACTTTACAAGAAACTTTACTTATTTATTACGAAGCCATAGAGGAATTGCAGGCTGTAGAAATATGTGAGCATGCCGTTGTTTCTCTTATTCCAAAACACCAAGAAAGAGAAGCGTACGAGGCTTATCGTAGTGGTGTGATTAATGATTATTTAATCGCTAGGCCAATGTATGAAGTGCATAGAGCGATTATAATATGTACACATTTATTGCGGGAAATTGGGTTAAGAGGGAAATATAAAAAAGTAGAAGAGTTTGTAAATGTGCAAGATAACTACTCTTCGCATATCAAGGAGATCGTCCTTAAAGGTGTTCAGCGCAAGAAAGATTTAGAACATAGCTTTGAATTAAGTTTGATTGAAATCGAGCAATCATTAGATAAGGCTGAAGCGCACCTTGCAAGTAATAGAACCGCTGAGTTAGATCTGGCTTCATTGAAGAAGATATTATCATTTATTCGTTCTAATGAAATTAGACCAGCTTTGTTGAAACTACAAAGTAAGGCGTTGCACTTACTTGAACTTGTTGTTACTGATGTATCAAATGTGGCGACGGTCGCAGAAGCCCCTTTGCCAGAACAGGAGCATATTGAGGTTAGCAACAAGGCTGCTCCAACCGTGCCTGATACTAAATACACGTTTAATCGATTGTATTCGGAGTCAAAAAATTCTCTTGTATCAGTTGAAGTTCCTGTAGTGCCAAAGATGTTAATTGTTGAGGATGATCACATTAGTTTGAATTTAACTATTATGCTTCTTAGAACGTATGCCATTGAACTTGATACATCATTGTCTGGACGTATGGCGTTAGATTTACTTTCTAAGAAAAAGTATGACGTTATTTTAATGGACATAAATCTTCCTGATACTAATGGGTTTTATATTATTAACCACATTAATAAGTCTAATGGAATAAATGCAATTACGCCCATTGTTATGTTGACTGGGAATAAAAATAAGTCATCAGTTCAGCAGGCAATAGCTGCAGGAGCTAAAGGTTACATTATCAAACCACTATATAAGGATTCGATAATTAAGCTTTTTAGGAAGTATGATATTCCATTGCATTTGCGATAGTTCTATAGACATGGGTTTTAATAGTGCTTGTATATTTTTCTTTTAACCTCACAGGTATGGGCCTATATCCTTACCAGTAATATCTACCTTTTTAGGTATTTAAATTGTTGGGTTTTTATGTTGTACATTGTTCTTTCGGGTTTTTATTAGATTATACTGATGTTTTTTAAGTTATAGTCTTTAGCTTGAATATGATGTTCATCTGTGAAATGACCACCTATTGTTGGCTGGCGTTAGTGTCAATCATAGATCAAGGGAGTCGTTTTGATGGCGCTAGTTGTGATGGAGTTAGGATGGTTGACAATACTGTACATAATCATAAATCTCGGACTCAATATATTATTTTAGCTGTGGCTATTTATGCGCTTGCAGCGCTTGGATGGATCTTTTTATCCGATCAATTGTTGCTTGTATTTACGGACACTGAAACTGTGTTTCGCTTATCCCTCGCGAAAGGTTTTTTCTTTGTTTTTACCAGTGCCTTTATTCTACTTTTTGTTCTGAATGCCGTTCCTGACCGTCATAATGCTCCATCGGGTAATTTGCTTGAAATAACCTTTGCTCGCTCTGTCGCGATAAGCAATATCTCATGGCTTAAATACATTGCGATATTGAGTTTTACGCTGATAACGCTATGGTTTGCCAATTCGCTTTCAGCTGAGCAGCACCAGCGCTTACTATTGCTGATTTTTATGTTGCCTATTTCATTAAGCGCTATTGGTGGCGGATTCGCCCCCGGATTAGTCGCGACATGTCTCTCTGTTCTGTGTGTCTATTATCTTCATCCAACCGCCAATAGTCTCGACAATATTCATTCTGTCGATTGGTTACAGCTTATTAGTCTAAGTGTTTACGGCATAGTGATCAGTGCACTAAGCGGCTATTTACGTGCTTCATTACAGAAATTGGATGTGAATCATCAACTGCTCGATTCTGTGGTTTCTCAAACAACCGATGGTATTTTTGTGAAGGATTTGGCGGGGCGTTATATCTTGGTCAACCAAGGTGCCGCTACCTTTGTCGGCAAGAGTATGAGTGATATCTTGGGCAAAGATGACACTGATATTTTTGATGCTGACTCTATTGATATTATCCAAGAAAAAGATCGCACTGTATTAGTGTCCGCAATGGTCACCACACATAAAGAGTATTTACATATTCAGGGTGAAGCAGCCATTTTTCAAGTGACCAAAGGTCCTGTGTTTGACGCTCAAGGTGCAATTTGTGGCTTATTTGGAATAGCAAGGGATGTCACGACTCAAGAAAAAAATGCTGAACATTTACTCATTAGTGAGTTGGGATTAAAACAAGCACAACAATTATCAGGGATTGGCAGTTGGGAGTGGGATTTAGTTACTGATTCGCATACTTGGTCTGAACAGGTTTTTGTGATTTATGGCTTGCCATATAAAGAAGCTGCTCCTTCGATAGAACAAGTGCAGAAATTATTTACTCCTGAGAGTTGGCAAGCGTTAAGTACGCTGGTGATGCGATGTGTGCATACGGGAGAAGAGTATGAATGCGAAGCTGAGTTGCTAGATCCTAATCGTGCCCATCGTTGGATTATGGCTAGGGGTCAAGCACAGCGTGATCCGCACGGTAAGATATTTAAATTGCACGGTACAGTGCAAGATATTACCCAGGCGCGACAGCTTCAACAACAACTAGCGGCTCAAACAGCACAATTGCAAAGGGTTATTCAAGGTTCTGAACAAGGATTCTGGGACTGGAATGCTGTTACTGGAGAAGTGCAAATCAGCCCAAGATTTGAAGCCATTTTGGGATATCAAGCTGGCGAGATGAAGCTGACGGTTAATAATTGGCGTCAATATGTGTATGTCGAAGATGTGCAAAATATAGAGCAACAGGTTCTACAGCATCTCATCCATAAAACAAGCAGTATAGAGTTGGAAGTGCGCTGCATTAAAAAGACTGGCGAGCTGTGCTGGATATTGTGTAAGGGGCGGGTCGTTGAAGAGGATAGTCAAGGTCGAGCGTTGATGATTTCGGGAACCCAAGCCGATATCACGTTATTAAAGACCCATGAGACTGAGTTAGATCGCGTGGCAAATTATGATGCACTCACAGGATTACCAAATCGTCGCTTACTTTTAGACCGTTTTCAGCAAATGATTGCCCATGTTCAACGTAATGGCAGTATCTGTGCCGTGTGTTTTATGGACCTTGACGGGTTTAAGGTGGTCAATGATCGTTATGGCCATGAGGTTGGTGACCAACTGTTGATCGCGATTGCAAATAATGTGTCTGTGGTGATTCGGCAGCAAGATACGTTGGCCCGGGTAGGAGGCGATGAGTTCGTTATCTTATTTGAGATGATGTCTGAGGAAGAATGTACTCAAGTACTATTACGAATACTGGCGGCGGTCGATCAGCCGATATCAATCGGCGATTTAAATCTTTGTTTAACGGCTTGTATTGGCGTGAGTTTGTATCCAGAGGATAACGTTGACCCCGACATTTTATTGCGCCATGCCGACCAAGCCATGTATATGGCAAAATCGGCAGGTAAGAATCGTTTCCAAATGTTTGATCCTGACATTGATCGTAACATTATTGCTCGGAGAACTTGGTTAGAAGAACTTAAGTCAGCTTTTGAACGTCATGAATTTGTGATGTTTTACCAACCTAAAGTTAATCTCGCTACCGGTAAAATTATTGGCGCGGAAGCCTTAATTCGTTGGCGTCATCCTCTGCGAGGTATAGTCGGTCCGAGTGAGTTTTTACCGGATATTGCAGGCAGTGATCTTGAAATTGCTTTAGGTGAATGGGTTATCAATACTGCAGTAGCGCAATGGCAGAATTGGCAACAGAGTGGTCGTCCGATAGCAGTAAGTATTAACGTGAGCGCTCGGCAGCTATTGGCTGAACACTTTAGTGCATTCTTAAAATCGACGTTAATGCAATATCCCGATTTGACGGCCTCGGATCTAGAATTGGAAATTTTAGAGAGTGCCGCCATTGAAGATATGACATTGGCAATTGATATCCTTCAGGAATGTAAGCGTTTGGGTGTCCATTTTTCCCTAGATGATTTTGGTACAGGTTATTCGTCGTTAACGTACTTACGCCAATTACCCATATCGACGATAAAAATTGATCAGAGTTTTGTGCGAGGTATGCTCGATAGCGAAGATGATTGGCGTATCGTGGAGGGTGTTATCCGCTTAGCGTCAGTATTTAATCTTAATGTGATTGCTGAAGGTGTTGAAACCATTGCCCATGGTAAAAGTTTAGCTGAATTGGGCTGCCAATTGTGCCAAGGCTACGGCATTGCTCGGCCTATGCCTGTAGAGGAGTTTGCTCTTTGGTACGATGAATGGCCATCGCAATATCAACAGATTAAACATGAATTCAAGCAAATGGACGAATTGCATCTTTAATAGCAAGTTACAGAGAGTTTTTAGCTGGCTTTAAGGATTTAGGTGCTCACTCGTGTATTTGGAATGGACTTATTTGGCGTGATGGTTCTTATCTGGAGCAAAAGTTGGCGCTGGGCTAATCTTTTGCTCCATAGTTCAGAATACTTTTAGTGTTTAATCTATATTTCTTTTTGATTTACTCGGGTTGATAGCTCTGAAGCGCTTTCTTTGCGTTCGCTATATCGGTTCGTGAGGAAATCAACATTGCCCCTCAGGAGTAAAGTGAACTTCATCAATTCCTCCATAACATCAACTACGCGATCGTAGTAAGGCGAAGGTTTCATTCGGCCTGCCTCGTCAAACTCTAACCAAGCTTTTGCGATTGAAGATTGGTTGGGTATGGTGAACATGCGCATCCATCGGCCCAATATTCGCATTTGGTTTAGTGTGTTGAAGGACTGTGAACCACCACTCACCTGCATTATTGCTAATGTCTTACCTTGTGAAGGCCGGACAGCACCTTCAGCCAAAGGGATCCAATCAATTTGAGCTTTCATAATACTGGTCATCGCACCGTGGCGTTCTGGTGAACACCACACCATGCCTTCGCACCAACGTACCATTTCTCTTAGTTCCATGACTTTGGGATGACTGTCAGGCGCATCATCAGGAAGTGGGAGTCCAGAAGGGTTAAAAATACGCACCTCTGCGCCCATGTGCGTTAACAGTCGAGCGGCTTCTTCCGTCGTCAGTCGGCTATAGGAGCGTTCTCGTACTGAGCCATAAAGCATCAGTATTCTAGGCGGATGGGTTAAAGGAGTTAGATTAAAACAGTCCATATCCATGTTATTAACCATTAATTCTTGTTTGAGCGCTGGCATATCGTGGTTTAGTGGTTTCATGTGCGAACTCTTTGTCCCTGTTCATTAATGATGATTTCGCCATCTTCTTTGGTGAAAGGGCCTTGTTGTGCTTTGGTCAAAATATCAAGCACTGTCTCAGATGGGCGACAGAGTTTTGTGCCTCGCGGCGTAACGACGATAGGACGGTTAATTAAAATGGGATAAGTCAGCATAAAGTTAACCAGTTCTTCATCAGTAAATGTGTCTTCAGAAAGTCCTAGTCGTTCAAATGGTTCAACATTGTTGCGTAACAATGAACGCACAGAGATTTTCATCTCATTAATTAACTTAAGTAATTCATTGCGGGAGGGTGGCGTTTCTAAGTAGTGGATGATTTGGGGTTCGACTCCACTATTACGGATCAATGCTAAAGTGTTGCGCGATGTACCACAGGCTGGATTGTGGTAAATCTTAATGTTGTCATCAATCATATTAGTCATAACATGTCTCTGATAAATAATTGCTTATAAATTTATCCATAGGCACTAAACAGATGCTCTAGTGCCCATGGACGAAGATTAGAAGGAGAGGCGCAGCGCCAGTGCCGCTAGGGTGACAAATAGCACAGGTAGCGTCATTACTATGCCGACGCGGAAATAATAACCCCAGGTAATATTGATATTTTTCTGCGCCAGTACATGCAGCCATAGCAGGGTTGCTAAACTGCCGATGGGGGTGATTTTAGGACCTAAATCGCTACCAATTACGTTAGCGTAAATCATGGCTTCTTTAATCACACCAGTTGCATTGCTACCGTCTATCGACAGGGCGCCAATTAACACCGTTGGCATGTTGTTCATGATGGACGATAAAAACGCGACCAAGAAGCCCGTGCCCATAGTGGCAGCCCAAAGCCCTTGTTCTGCCAAGCTATTTAATACGCTCGATAGGTAATCTGTTAAGCCTGCGTTGCGAAGACCATAAACAACCAAATACATACCGAGTGAAAAGATCACTATCTGCCATGGCGCGCCGCGAAGTACCTTAGTGGTATCTATGGCATGGCCTTTTTTCGCAACAACAAACAGGATCAGGGCACCCACGGCAGCGACTAAACTCACGGGCACACCGAGCGGTTCTAAGCCAAAAAAGCCCACCAAGAGTAAGACTAATACGCCCCAACCGGTTTTAAAGGTGTTGAGGTCGCGAATGGCGGCCTTAGGTTCGCGTAGTTTTTGCAAGTCGTAGGTCGTGGGAATATCTTTGCGGAAAAACAGATGCAGCATGACTAAGGTGGCGCTAATAGCGGCAATATCGACGGGCACCATCACAGAGGCGTATTCGTTAAAACCTATGTTGAAGAAGTCTGCTGAAACAATATTGACTAGGTTAGAGACAATTAACGGCAAACTTGCGGTATCGGCAATAAAACCCGCCGCCATCACAAAGGCTAAGGTTGCTCCGGCGCTAAAGCCCAGAGCCAGTAACATCGCAATTACGATCGGGGTGAGGATCAGCGCCGCGCCATCATTGGCGAACAATGCGGCAACAGTAGCGCCGAGTAACACTATGTAAGTAAAGAGTAAACGGCCACGACCTTTGCCCCAACGGGCCACATGCAGCGCGGCCCATTCGAAAAATCCTGACTCATCTAATAATAAACTGATGATGATCACGGCAATGAAGGTGGCGGTCGCATTCCAGACAATATTCCATACCACAGGAATATCCCCTAAGTGCACCACACCCAGTAGTAGGGCCAATACGGCGCCCAAGGTAGCACTCCAACCTATGCCTAACCCCTTAGGTTGCCAAATTACTAACACTATGGTGAGAACAAAAATTGCCCCTGCTAACCACATACAAGCTCCTCAAAGAGTAGAGATTGTCTACCCGTAACCATAAAATAATGCCCTCACCTAACGATATTGTCGGTGGGTTTGAATGATTTTTTATATGTGAATTTTCGTATATATCTTAGTGTTGAACACTATACTTAAACACCATTTTGGCTAATGCGTGAAACTTAAGGTGATCTTATATACGGATATTTACATATATGAAAATTCGTATATATTGTACAAGGTCTTTCCAAAAGATCCATAGCCATGAAAAACGAGTGTTGTTTCTTACCGCTCACAGCTTGCTGTTTGAATGAACCTTTAGGAAAGTTAACAAAAGGATCAAAATGTTTGTATTAGTTCAGTCTAAGGGCATCAATGATTAATCCAACCCAGTTTTTTAAATGTTTAGCCGATGAAACCCGCTTGCGTTGCATGATGTTGATCCAGCAAGAGGGGGAGCTCTGTGTCTGTGAATTGACCGAGGCATTGCAAGAGACCCAGCCTAAGATTTCGCGACATTTGGCCCAATTACGTAAATGCGGTTTATTAGTTGATCGCCGTCAGGGGCAATGGATTTTCTATCGTATCAATAATGACTTACCCGAATGGAGTCAGTTAGTGCTGAGTGAAGTTACCAACCAAAACACTGTATTCCTTGAAGAAAATATGCGTAATTTGTGCAAGATGGGCGGGCGTCCTGACCGTGCTAAAGCTTGCTGCTAGAAGACTAGCAGCAAAAATTTAACCTCAAATATACGTTTTTTCATATATTTACGTGTCTAAAGTTTTGCTTAATATTAAGGTGGCGTAACAATGCTGCAAATATTTTCAGATTTAGCAAGTTGGTTAACTTTTGATTTGATGGGTTTAGAGCCCAATACTAAGCTCGCCGACGCCATCCATTTTTTTATTGAAGATACCACTAAGATTTTTGCGCTCCTGTTGCTGATGATTTATGGCATCGCTTTGGTGCGGGCCTCGCTCAATGTCGAGCGTGTTCGGGATTACTTGGCAGGTAAAAATCGTTTTGTCGGTTACTTTATGGGATCGGGTTTTGGCGCTGTTACCCCATTCTGCTCATGTTCGAGTATTCCGGTTTTTTTAGGTTTCACTTCCGCGGGGATCCCCGTTGGGATCACTATGGCGTTTCTGATCACTTCGCCGTTAATTAATGAAGTCGCCGTTCTGTTGCTTGTGAGTCTGCTGGGCTGGCAGTTCACTGTGATATACGTGCTAGTCGGCATGTCAGTGGGTATGTTGGCGGGGGCATTTTTGGACACGATTCGCGCTGAGCGTTGGCTGCAGTCCTTTGCCGCCAAAGCACTCGAACAAGGTAAGGCGCAAGCAAGTCACGATAATAGCGAGGGTATGACATCGACATCCATGACGTTAACCGAGCGACATGAGTTTGCGAAAGGCGAGACCCTAGAGATTTTTGGCCGAGTGTGGAAATGGGTCATTATTGGGGTTGGGCTTGGCGCCGCACTCCATGGATTTGTGCCTGACGGTTGGATTGAAGCCCACTTAGGCGATGGTCAATGGTGGTCAGTTCCTGCGGCGGTATTGATTGGTATTCCTCTGTATTCCAATGCCACAGGGGTTATCCCTATCATGGAGAGCCTTATCACTAATGGCTTGCCCGTAGGGACGACATTGGCATTTTGTATGGCAACGGTTGCCGCCAGTTTTCCTGAGTTCATTTTGCTCAAGCAGGTGATGCAATGGCGTTTGCTGGCCATCGTTTTTGCCATTTTATTGATTTCATTCACCTTAATCGGTTGGATCTTTAACGCTATAGGTCCCGTTCTGTGAGAATTATAAAAATGTTAAACATCAAAGCATTAGGTAGTGGATGCGCTAAATGCACTAAAACCGCTGAGATCATTACCGCCATTGCCAACGAGAAGGGCATTAGCGCGGCTATATCGAACAGATAACGCTTTAATCTTAAACAAATAATATAAAACACCTAATATAAAACTGAGTGGGAAGGATGCAGGTATGACAATCAAAATCGGGATAAATGGCTTTGGCCGTATGGGACGTTTAGCACTGCGCGCTGCTTGGGGCTGGGATGAGGTTGAGTTTGTGCAGATTAATGATCCCGCAGGGGATGCGGCGACCTTAGCCCATTTGCTGACATTCGACTCTGTGCATGGTCGCTGGCAGTACGAAGCCAATGCCGATGGCGATGACATCATTATTGATGGCAAGCGTATTCGCTGTACTAGCAATAAAACCATCGGGGAAACCGATTGGTCCGGTTGTGATGTGGTGATTGAAGCTTCGGGTAAAATGAAAACCAAAGCAGTGCTGCAAGCTTATTTAGATCAAGGCGTTAAACGCGTTGTGGTCACAGCGCCAGTTAAAGAAGAGGGTGTGTTAAACGTTGTGATGGGGGTGAATCATCAACTCTATGACAAAGCCATTCATCCGATTGTGACTGCGGCCTCCTGTACTACTAACTGTTTGGCGCCGATCGTTAAAGTGATCCACGAAAACCTCGGCATAGTGCATGGTTCCATGACGACTATTCACGATATTACCAACACTCAAACTATTTTAGATGCACCGCATAAAGATCTCCGCCGGGCGCGGGCCTGTGGTTTAAGCCTTATCCCTACGACAACGGGCTCTGCGACGGCCATTACTCATATTTTCCCTGAACTTAAGGGTAAGCTCAACGGCCACGCGGTGCGGGTGCCATTAGCGAACGCCTCATTAACCGATTGCGTGTTCGAGGTGAGTCGCAAAACGACCGAAGCTGAGGTCAATCGCCTGTTAAAAGAAGCGGCAGACGGACCGCTAAAAGGCATTTTAGGTTATGAGGAACGTCCATTAGTCTCGGTCGATTATAAAACCGATCCGCATTCGAGCATTATCGATGCGCTATCGACCATGATAATCAATGGCACTCAGGTCAAACTCTACGCTTGGTATGACAACGAGTGGGGCTATGCCAATCGCACCGTCGAACTGGCCCGCATGGTCGGTCTGATGGATAAGGCATAAACTTTATGGGTAAGCTGACAGGGTTCTTGTCTAACATATCACCCGAGATCCGCCAGTATTTGGTAGTCACAGGCAACTATTGGGCATTCACGCTCACCGATGGCGCATTACGTATGTTAGTGGTGCTCTATTTTTATGGCTTAGGTTATAGCCCGCTGCAAATTGCCATGCTATTCCTCTTCTATGAAATCTTTGGGGTGGTAACGAACTTAGTTGGCGGCTGGCTCGGGGCGCGTTTAGGCTTAAATAAGACCATGAATGTGGGCCTATTTATGCAGATTGTCGCCCTTAGCATGCTGCTTGTGCCTAGCGGTATGCTGACGGTTGCTTGGGTGATGGCGGCGCAGGCCTTGTCGGGTATCGCTAAAGATCTCAATAAGATGAGCGCTAAAAGCAGTATCAAGTTGTTGGTACCCAATGATGCTCAGGGTGAGCTGTATAAGTGGGTTGCCATGCTCACTGGCTCCAAAAATGCGCTAAAGGGCGCGGGGTTCTTCTTGGGCGGCGCCTTACTGACCCTGTTTGGATTCCAGCAGGCCGTGTTAGGCATGGCGATTGGCCTATTGCTGGTGTGGATTTTTAGTCTGTTAAGTTTGCAACGCGATTTAGGTAAAGCCAAAAACAAACCTAAGTTCACGGAAATTTTCTCTAAGAGTCCGGCGGTAAACACGCTTTCTGCCGCACGCATGTTTTTGTTTGGTGCGCGTGATGTGTGGTTTGTGGTGGCTTTACCCGTTTATTTGGCCTCAGCCTTTGGTTGGGATCATTGGTATGTCGGCGGTTTTCTCGCACTCTGGGTGATAGGTTATGGCATAGTGCAAGGCTTTGCACCTCGCTTGACGGGGACAAAGTCGGCGGGCAAAAACAAGGTTCCCGATGGACGTAGCGCCTTAGGTTGGGCTGCGATATTGAGCATAGTGCCGGCAGGCATTGCGCTGGCGATAAGTTATGACTTCCATGCCGCGAATATACTGATTTGGGGATTGATGTTGTTTGGCGCCTTATTCGCGATCAACTCCTCATTACACAGTTATCTTATCGTCAGTTATGCGGATGAAGATGGCGTATCGTTAGATGTGGGTTTTTACTACATGGCTAATGCTATGGGACGCTTGATCGGAACTGTGTTGTCTGGCTGGGTGTATCAAGTGTATGGCATAGCGGCTTGTCTGTGGATATCGGCGGCATTTATTGCGCTCGCAGCGCTTATCTCAATCAAACTACCTCGGCATAAAGTGATATCAGATGGTGCTTAGTACTTACCTAAGCTATCCCTGAGTTGTTGCGGTTTTTTTATTCAATGCCCACCAAAGTATGGTGGGTATTTTAATCATTCTGATGTTAACTGAAGTTTTTTGATTTTGAGCAAACAACTCTCTATACTCCGGCCTGTTTTATACACGTCATTATGTCGCTATTCCCAATAGCACTACTATTTTTAATGCAGTCAAATTTGAGTTGGCTCATATAAGTGAGGTTATTTTTCGGTGATGAGCATTAAGCCGCATTAGTTTAATCCTTCCTTCTTGGATCGTTAAGATCCGTCCTTAGTCGCTACCGACTCGGTAGTTGTTTTGTTGTACCCCATAATCCCAATTGCATTTCGTCACTTTGACGCATAAGTACCTTATTGACTATGCGCTGACATTTGAGTCAAGTGTTGATATTAGCTATTGGAAGATATGATTAAATTTCAATCAGAGTGAGTGACATGATACAAACCATGAAAAAAGAGTGGTTCTCCAATATACGCGGAGATCTGTTAGCCGGTATTGTGGTTGCACTGGCGTTAGTCCCTGAGGCGATTGCCTTTTCTATTATTGCAGGCGTCGATCCTAAGGTCGGCCTGTATGCTTCATTCTGTATCGCAGTGGTCATCGCGTTTACAGGTGGTCGTCCCGGCATGATCTCTGCTGCAACGGGTGCTATGGCGTTGTTGATGGTGACCTTAGTGAAGGAACACGGCCTCGAGTATTTACTCGCGGCGACCCTATTAACCGGTGTGCTGCAAATTGCCGCGGGTTACTTAAAGCTAGGAAGCTTGATGCGTTTCGTCTCCCGCTCTGTGGTGACGGGCTTTGTGAATGCACTGGCGATTCTGATCTTTATGGCCCAGTTGCCCGAGCTGACCAATGTGACTTGGCACGTATATGCGATGACAGTAGCTGGCCTCGGTATCATTTACCTATTCCCACTCATCCCTGTGATTGGTAAATCCGTACCTTCGCCTCTCGTGTGTATTGTCGGATTAACGTTTTTTGCGGTTTATATGGGGTTAGATATTCGTACTGTCGGCGACATGGGACAACTGCCTGATACTTTGCCTATTTTCCTCTGGCCTGAAGTGCCATTGACCCTTGAAACTCTGATGATCATCTTCCCATACTCGGCCGGCCTTGCCGTGGTGGGTTTGCTAGAATCTATGATGACCGCCACCATAGTCGATGACTTAACCGATACCCAAAGCGATAAGAATCGTGAGTGTAAGGGCCAAGGTATTGCCAATATTGGCGCGGGTTTAATGGGCGGTATGGCCGGTTGCGCTATGATTGGTCAGTCGATCATCAACGTTAAATCGGGTGGTCGCGGACGGTTATCGACCTTTTCAGCGGGGGTATTCCTACTCATATTGATTGTATTCCTCGGCGAATGGTTAAAGCTCATCCCTATGGCGGCACTGGTTGCCGTGATGATCATGGTGTCTATCGGTACTTTCTCTTGGGATTCAATTCGTAATCTTAAGCATCATCCAATATCAACCAACCTTGTGATGGTGGCGACCGTTGCTGTGGTGGTCGCTACCCATAACTTAGCTATGGGAGTATTTGTGGGGGTATTACTCGCGTCCCTGTTCTTTGCTAATAAAGTGGGCCGTTTTATGGTGGTTAAGAGTGTAACGGCTGCTGCCGACGCAGGTCGCCATTATCAAGTTATTGGGCAAGTCTTTTTTGCCTCGGCAGATAAGTTCAGTAATTCATTTGATTTTAGGGAAGTGGTTGATAAGGTGACTATCGACTTATCTCAAGCGCATTTTTGGGATATTACTGCGGTATCGGCCCTAAACAAGGTAGTGATTAAATTCCGTCGCGAGGGAACTGAAGTGGAGTTAATTGGCCTTAACCAAGCCAGTGCAACCATAGTCGATAAATTTGGGGTGCACGATAAGCCTGAAGACGTTGAAAACATGATGTCTGGTCACTAAGCCCTTAGCAACACAGTAAAAGGAAAATAACGATGACAAATGTGATTGCCTGTATCGACGGTTCAAAAGTGACACTCGCCGTATGTGACGCCAGTAGCTGGGCCGCTCAGCAACTGGATGCCCCAGTAACCCTATTACATGTATTGAATAAGTCAGCCTATCCAATAGAGTCAAATCTGTCGGGAAATATTGGCCTAGGTACACGGGAGCACTTGCTCAATGAAATGGTTGAGCTTGAAGCGCGTCGAGGCAAACTCGCACTTGAACAGGGTAAGTATATGCTGCAAGAAGCAAAAATCCGCGTTGTTGAGAAGCAGCCTAGCAGAATGGTTGCAACCTTGCAGCGTCACGGCGATTTAGTCGAAACCCTGCTAGAGCAAGAATCCCATGCCAGATTGGTGGTGATGGGGCGCCAAGGGGAGCAGCATCAAGATCAAGCGCAGGCCATTGGCAGTCATTTAGAAAATGTCATTCGCACGCTTAAGCAGCCTATGTTAGTGGTGATGGACGAGTTTACTGCACCGACTCGATTTATGATCGCCTATGATGGCAGCATTACTGCGAAAAAAGCCCTTAATCAAGTGCTAACGAGTCCACTTTTAAAAGGGCTTGAATGTCATTTAGTGATGGTGTCTGATGATCAATCGCTGGCGACAGCTGAACTGGCGTTGGTGGCTGAATCTCTGATTGCGGCGGATTTCAATGTGGTTACCGCCGTTTGTCAGGGAGAAGTGCAAACGGCCCTTGAGATCTATCAACTTGAGCATCAAATCGATCTTATGGTGATGGGCGCCTATGGTCATTCGCGTATTCGGAAGTTTTTTGTGGGGAGTAACACCACAAGGATGATCAGTAAAAGTCATATCCCCTTGTTATTACTTCGCTAGGTTAAATATACATTTCAACTTATTTTGCTCAATTCTAATGACTTGGTTTTAGTTAGAACATCTGAGTCAGAAGCTTGAGGTAATCATTTAAGAAAAAACGGCGAGCATTTAGGCTCGCCGTTTGATATCACAGCCGAATGGCTCGTGTTAGTTAGCTTTAGGCTCAAAGCTAAAGGCTTGACCCGCAAGAGCGGCTTCAAACATTAAGCCGCCTTTTGCTGCGGTAAATACTGCCATACCGTTGATATAAGAGCCGCTCGCCGAGCGATTACCACCTGATTGGCCTGCGCCTGCTGAGTTGCCTGTGGTTCCTGCTTGAGCGCTTGCTCCCATGTTGATGGCAACTGCCGACGCTTGGGCATCAAACTCGAAACTGCCGCTCGTGAAGGCTTCATAGGCTTTGGCATCTTTAAAGAAGATGATCTCGCTGTAGGCTTGTCCACCTAATTGAAAACCGATGGATAATTGAGTCAGACTCGAATCACCCATATAGGCACCGCCTTGGTAGACTCGGCCTTTGCCATAGGCTGCACCGATCCCAATTCCGCCTTTACCCACAGTTGGGAATAAAGCATAGCCATAGGCTGTGTCGAAAAATTTACTGGTTTCTTTCGCTTTTTGGAAATTGACTACAGCCTGATCGTAGCTTTCATCTGCATGTACAGTTGGGGCAGCAAATAGGCTCACAATAAGGCATGTTGATGCCGCAATGGCTGTTAAAAATGATTTCATGGTAACGCCTCTTCAAGTCTTTAGTTGTTCCAGACTAGCCTTTATCGACACAAATGACAGCCAAAAGTGACATATGTGTCAGCTTAGGTTCAGTGTTCGACTTAATGGTTGGAGTGATATTGGTGGTGATGATTGGAGTGCGGTTTCGCCAATTAGTTCTTAGGTGGCGAAGAACCTTGGTTTTTTTCTGCATCGTCCTGCTGAACTTGATGCAAAAATTCATACTCCTCTGGGGTGAGAATATTTTCAATGACGAGTGGGCGTTGCTCTAACTCTGGTTCGGCCATGCGGCCTTTTAAGTAGGCAGAGCGGGTGATTTGCTTTAGCCCATACACCGCCAGCATATACATGCTCAGTAGTAAGGTCAGTCTTGGCAATGCGTGGGAAAGTAGCGATAGATTATCACCAAGATAGAAAGGCAAAATCACCACAAATACGCGGATTAACCAATTCAACAACATGGCCAAGGTCAAGCTTATCAGCCAACGAAACCGAATGGTGCCGAGCGCCTCTTGGGTTTGAGTGACATCTCTTTGATTGCGCTTATGTCGACGAAACAACATCCACAGCGCGATAAAGTAAAAACAGGTTTGTACAGATAACAGCGCTGGGAGTAGAGCGCCCCATTGGCTGATACTCATTTCTTTAAGCATCAGAGCTATGGGTTGCCACTCGTTGATGGGATGCGCAGTTAATCTTAGGGCAATATCTAAAATGGCGAAAACTAATGTTAATGCAGATGGCCAGTAATGCTTTGAAAAACCTAGCGGTTTATTGGTTGGCGCTAAACTGCGTTTGCAATAGAGATAGAGCAAAGGCATGAGCAAAAAATAGATAGGGTTAATCAGATTGAATAGGATATGAATGGGAATTGGACTGTTATCGCGGTTTAACATACCCGTGAGGAAGTATAGAGCAATAAGACTTAAGAAAGCGGCGAGGAGTTTTTGGTTAGCGTCTGGGTGATAAAAATAGCGAATATAAATAGCTAACGCGAGGCAATGTACGCCTCCAAATAATGACAACCACCAGTAAGCTTGAGTGAAAAAACTATGAAACTCGTTCATATGCGATACCTCGAGCCCTGTTATATCAGGGAAATCGGCTCGGTAAAAGTATCGCCGTTAGTTTTTCTGTTGGCTTGCTATGCGCCGATGACGATTTGAAGCCGCCTCGGGCACAACGCTGGGAACAGGGATGCGTTCCGCGAGTAAGTGTTTGATTGCACGAACGGGATGCGGTAATAACATCCGTGGACCAGAAAAGATCATGATCTCTTTGACGATTTGTTTCTGCGCGGGTTTGTAGCAATGCACTGGGCATTTATTACAGGTGGGTTTGTTTTGTCCGTAGGGGCAGCGATCTAGGCGTGTTGCGGCATAATCCAATAACTCAATGCAATCTGCACATAGGCTCGTCGCGTCTTGGCCTTGGTGTTTCGCCTTGCAATAAATTGTCACCATTGCGGCAATGGTTTGGTGTTCGTACAGGAGTTTGCCCGTAAGCAGTGTGGCTGTGCCCATTGGAATACCTTAGCTTGTCACTCGGATATCCCATCATAGGCAGTGAAATTGGCGCTGACAAAATGAAAGCGCCAATTTATGAAGGTGCGCACAAAATGGGGCTTTAAATAATCCAGCTATCCCCAATGTCACACCTAAAAATAAACCTTAGATATGCATCACTTTGTCGGCGGCCAGTGTCCAGCGAGTTAAATCTTGCAGTGTGCCTATGTGCGCACCTTCGATAATCATTTCCGCTGTGACGCCTCGTGCTTTAGCGCAGGTCTTGCAAAGTAGAATCGGAACTTGCTGTGCCGAGAGAATTTCAAACATCTGCTGCAGGTTGTAGCTTAAGTCAGGTGTGGTTTGATTTTTGAGTGCGCCAAACACGGCATCTGACATGAGAAAAAGTTTAAGATCGACCGCTTGCTCGTCCTGATCCTTCAGGGCTAATGCGATGCGTAAGCTATTAAATAGCTTTTCTGTTCCGTAGGGACTGGCATGGGCCACGATAAGAATACTTTGCATCAGGTTTTCCTTATGTTTGTTATAAGCAGGTGGATGGGGGGATTAGGGAACTCGATTGTGCCAGTCTAGCGCAATTGGCTATAACTTTTTGAGCGCAAGATCGTATAAAAAGGCATAAATACTTGATTTGCACCGACACAATGGACTTTAATAGCGGTTAATCTCTGCTCAATTTTTAGCTAGACTCGGTTGCCATGGACACTGTTCTGATGGACGTTGGCAAACCCATTGACACGGCTTCTGATGAGAAGCGGCCATCAAAGGTGAACAAGAATGAAGATCTTAGTCGTATTTATACTGATTGCTGTCGGGGTGTTTTTATTCCTTCGCGCGCAGCGATTGGCGAAAGAAGAACAAGAGGCGATGAAACCCAAGTCGACCTCGGTAAAACCTGTAGTTCCCACCGAAGAGGCACCTATTTTCTCCGCTGCTGAGCCCGAGCGTGTAGAACCTGAGCCAGTTAAAAGGGTTGAGGATACTGGCGTGGCTGAAGTAGAGCCCGTTATCGAAGTTGAAGCCGAATTAATGCCCCGTGAGACCGAAAGCCCTGCGAGCATTTCGGTGGAGCTAGACACAGATATCATCGAAGTCGATATTCCTGCGGCCCATAATGAAGAGACGGTGATCATTTTAGGCACTACGCCTGCAGATGAACAAGATGACGTTAAGACTGAAGCAGAGCCAGCATCGAACACACGTTCTGAGGTCGGTGCGCCAGGGGCTTGGGCGAATGTGACCTTAGTTCGGGCCTTTGAGGAGTATCAAGGAGCGACGTCAGCCAGTGCTCGCTATATCGCGCTGCAAAATATGATAGCTGAATGCTACAAACAGCGTAAATCGGCGGATTACCTCAACTATGGTGCTCAGTTAGCGGAAGAGTATATTGCACTGTTCCAAGCGGCTAGCGCCGAGCAAGGCAAAGATACTGAGCTTAAATCTTCCGGTTTCCTGCATTTAGCCACCTTGCTAAATGATACTCAAGCCTTCGATGCCGCCATTGTCATCTGTCGTAAAGCACTCGAGCTTGGGCTGAGCGATGGCACTGTCACTGGCTTTGAGGGCCGAATCAACCGGATTGAGAAAGCACAGACTAAAGCAACCACGGCTTGATATGTTGTAGGGAGCGCTTAGCGGGTAAACCCTTAGTCGAAAAGCGGTTATTTCCCTCGTCTAAGCAGTGTAGAATCCCTGCTAACTGAATGCGCAAAAGGCGAACTAAGGTTCGCTTTTTTTATGGGCTTAATAGGGGAAAAATGAAACTAAGCTATGCCTTACCGAATGTCTTATTCGGGCTTGGATTATTGCTACTCAGTGGCTGTACTAAAACCCCAGAATGGACCCTATTTTATTATCCCGATGTGAGTGCCATTCCGGTGACACCTTTGCAGGCCGAAGATATTAATGGTTACTACGATACTCTAGAGCAATGCCAGAGCAAGGCTCATGGTATGCAACGTCTAAGTCGTTCTGGCGTGAGTGGTTTTGGCCTTGGATCTTATCAATGTGGGCACCTATGCGAGTTCGACGATAAGTCGGTGCTGGTTTGCAAGACCATGAGCCAATAGGTGGACAAGATGAAGTTTAAACAGGATTTTTTTACTCAGCTGCCTGAGTTTTACTCGCAAGTATATCCACAAGGGATAACCAAGCCTGAATGGCTGGCATGGAGTAATGACGCCGCGCAATTGATTGGCTTGAGCCAACCCACCGATGAGCTGTTATTGGGCTTATCTGGCAATGCTGCCGTCGATGGCGCGACTTACTATGCCCAAGTGTATAGCGGCCACCAATTTGGCGGTTACACGCCGCGCTTAGGGGATGGACGTTCGATCATTTTAGGTGAAGCGATTGGTCCAAATGGCGCATGGGATATCGCCCTTAAAGGTGGCGGTCCGACGCCTTATTCGCGCCGTGGTGATGGCCGTGCTGTGATGCGCTCCGCGGTGCGCGAGTTTTTAGTCTCTGAGGCGCTGCATCATTTACATGTGCCGACGACCCGCGCCTTGGCTGTGATTGGCTCTGACTTGCCCGTATGGCGTGAGAGCCAAGAAACCGCAGCCATTACCGTACGTTTAGCTCGCAGCCACATTCGTTTCGGTCATTTCGAGTTTTTCTGCCACAGTGAGCGCGGCCGTGCCGATAAGCTGATTCAATTACTCAACTTCACTATTACTCAGCATTATCCCCATTTGAGCTGTGATGCCGCAGGCTATAAGGCGTGGTTTTTACAGGTAGTGCAAGATACCGCTAAGATGATTGCCCACTGGCAGGCGGTCGGTTTTGCCCATGGCGTGATGAACACAGACAATATGTCGATTCTAGGTGACAGTTTTGACTTCGGTCCCTTTGCGTTCCTCGATACATTCCAAGAAGACTTTATCTGTAATCATTCTGATCCCGAAGGTCGCTATGCCTTTGGTCAGCAGCCGGGCGTCGGTTTGTGGAACTTGCAACGTTTAGCGCAGGCGCTCACGCCAGTGATCCCATCCGATGACTTAATTGCCATTCTTAATCAATACCAAGAGGCGCTAGTGCAGCCTTATTTGCGCTTGATGCGGGCAAAATTGGGTCTCTCTACCGTTGATGTTCCGTCGGCGGATCAGGACAAGCAGGATCTCGAACTCATAGGTCGATTTACTGTGCTGATGGAGAAAAATCAACTCGATTACACTCAAACTTGGCGTCAATTAGGCAAGTTAGATCCGACCAGCAAACACAGTGCGCTACGGGATGACTTTATTGATGTCAGCCAGTTTGATACTTGGTATCAAGCCTACCAACAGCGATTGGGCGCAGTAGCGGATATCCCTGCGTGGCAAACTGAGCGCAATAGTGTGAATCCCAAATATATTTTGCGTAACTATTTAGCCCAAGAGGCGATAATCGCGGTGGAAGAGGGTAATCTTGCGCCGCTGCATTTGCTGCAAAAAATCTTAACTCAGCCCTTTGCCGAACACGCAGAGCATGAAGACTTAGCCAAGCGTCCACCGGACTGGGGCCAAGGTTTGATCATGTCATGTAGTAGTTGATGGGATAACAAGCATGAAATTACCAAGCAAGCATTTAAAAGCCATGAGCTTAGATACCATTAGCTTAGATAAAAGTGCCTTAAGTTTAGCGGTCAGTGCGGATATCGATTTTGATCGTTTCGCCGACTTTGCCGAACCCTTAGCCGCGGCGCTCGATTGCACTGTGCGCGAGCGTCAGTGGGGCGCCGATAGGCACCAATGGTTATTAGAATTTGAAGGCAGCCAGTTATGGCTCAATTATGAGTTTTACGGCAACATTTGCTGGCTCTCGACCGAACGAGAAGCCGATTTTGAGGTGCTGGAATACTTAGCCACTTTGCTGCAACCTCACCTAAGAGTGAACTGAATATGAGTCAGAATATGACGCCACCGACCGCGAGTCCTAGCGGCGCAGAGTTCCATTTTCAAGCCCTAACACCGGATTTGATCTTAGATGCGATCGAAAGTCTGGGCGTGTACCCGGAAACGGGCTTACTCGCGCTGAACAGTTACGAGAACCGCGTGTATCAGTTCCGTAGCGATGAAGGACTGCGCTATGTGGTGAAGTTCTATCGCCCAGACCGTTGGAGCGATGCGCAGATCCAAGAGGAACATGATTATGCGCTCGCACTCGCGGCAGAAGATATCCCGATTGCCGTACCTGTAATTATCGAAGGCCATACGTTACACAAGTACCAAGGTTATCGATTTACCCTGTTTCCTTCCTTGGGTGGTCGCGCCTTCGAAGTCGATAATTTAGATCAGCTGGAATTAGTGGGTCGGTTCATCGGTCGGATACACCAGTACGCGGCGCAAACGGTATTTGCTGAACGTGAACCGCTGAATCCGCAGATTTTAGGCGCCGAGCCGCTCGCGTGGTTAAAGCAATCTAATTTGGTGCCTAATAGCCTACGCTTGCCGTTCTTTACCGTAGTAGAGCAGGTGCTGGCTAAGGCGAATGCGATTTGGGATCGCCAAGATTTTGCGGCCATTCGTTTGCACGGCGATTTACACCCAGGCAATATTTTGTGGACGCCAGACGGTCCCGGATTCGTCGATTTAGACGATGCTCGCATGGGGCCGGCGATTCAAGATTTATGGATGATGCTAACCGGGGATAGAGCGCAGCAACTGATGCAGCTGGAGATTTTACTCGAAGCCTATGAAGAATTTTGTGAGTTTGATACAAGACAGTTAGCCTTGATTGAACCGCTGCGGGCGCTGCGTATGGTGCATTACAACGCGTGGATTGGCCGTCGCTGGGACGATCCTGCCTTCCCGATGAACTTCCCTTGGTTTGGGGATGAAAAGTATTGGGAACAGCAGATTTTGGCGTTCAAAGAGCAATTATTTGCCCTTAGCGAACCACCACTGAGCCTAGTGCCGTATTAGCATTGAGCAAAATATGATTTCACAGACGTATCTTGTGACATTAGATTGAACTCTTAAGCTTGAGTTACACTCAAAAAATGGAATATGTTAGTCTCCAGCCAATTTATCAAAATGATTTAAGGAATTTTCATGAAAAAAGTATTACTCATGGCCGCGGCTCTGTTAATGGCGCCACTGGCAGCATCGGCTGTGGAATACCAAGAAGGTGTGCATTACACAGTGATTAACGATGGCCCAGCAACAGCGAAGCCTGAGATTACTGAGTTTTTCTCTTTCTATTGTCCGCATTGTTTTACTTTCTCTAAAACCGTAGTGCCAAAAATTCTCACCGATAAGCCAGAAGGCGTTGCGTTTAACCAAGCACACGTTGATTTTATCGGCAAAGAGATGGGGGTTGAAATGTCACGCGCATTTGCAGTCGCACATCAGTTAAACGTCGATGAGAAAATGGATGCGGCGTTATTCTCTGCTATTCATGAGAAGAAACAACATTTTACTAATCGCGATGATGTTCGTGCTGTGTTTATTGCTAACGGTGTCGATGGTAAAACCTTCGATGCGGCTGCAGAGTCTTTCATGGTAAAGGCGCAAATGGCAAAGATGAAGCGTGATACTGAAAACGCTAAGCTGACGGGTGTACCTGCTCTGGTTGTTAACGGTAAGTACCGTGTTGAAACAGGGGCAATCAAATCCTACGACGAGCTGTTAGAAATTGCTTTCTACCTAGCAAAAAAATAGTTCGATAGGCGTTACCCGCACTGCTGTTATATGAGCGGATGATAATGCTGTATCGATTGCATGTTAAAGAGAGCCTAAGGGCTCTTTTTTATTGGGGCGGTTGGCAACAACAAGGCAAATAAAGCTTTGATAGAAGTCTTAACGTACTGAGTGGGCCTCTGTAGGCTAGTCGTTTGAACTTACTGAATAAAGACGAGGCAAAAAATGGGCAAAAAAAACCGTACTTCTTGTAAAAGAAAGTACGGACTTGAGCCAGAGGACTCATTTTTACCCTGAGTAACGCTAATAATTTAGCAGAGTGTCAAAAAATTGGCAAGTGACATTATTATGGCGATCTTCTTTTTTACTCACAGGGTGACATATTCATAGTTTAACTAAATCAAACGATTAAGTATTTTTGGCGATAAAAGATGAAAAATACCACTCTAACAATGAAACTCAAGTGGCAAAGCTTCTGTCAAACAACTGTAATCAATAACAACAAGAATGCTTGTAGGTGGTCATATGAGAGTTTTTCCTGTCTACGCACCTAAGCTTATCGTTAAGCACGCGCGTATTTTTCTTACTGGTGTTATTTGGGTTAAAGACTTAGGACGATTGGAATTTGAGAAGGGACGGTTTTTACTACCAAGAAAAAGCCTGCCAAAAGTGAAGCAGGCTATTTTAGAATTGAACGAACTGATCGAAGCGCAGCATCATCAAACTAATGCAGTTTAGATTTCGCTGTTTAACAAGCCAACAAGGCCAGTCACTTTTTCGTTCCAAGAAGTGAGTTCTTCTTGTAGTTGCTGGTTTTGCGCATTCAATTGTTGATTGTGCTCACTCAGCGTAGACGCTTTTTGCTTCTCTTCTTCAAGCTCCATTTTTAGAAGCTCGATAGTTTCGAGTGCAGCCTGGATTTTGGTTTCCAGTTTGGACAGTAATTCAAGGCTCATCTGGAGAGTCCTATGGTTTCTGGATGGGACTGTGATTCTAGCAGTGCCTAGAACTTAAGGAATAGCGATTCTTGCCGTTTGGTTAAAAAACACCCTATTACTGGGTTCTAAATTAAGTTTTTTTGCATTTGTTATTAACTCGTTAGTATTCTTGGTTTTATTTTTTATCGGAATGGTCCATGTCGCCTAGTTTGCTCGCCATACTCCCGCTACTGTTGACCTTAACCTTAGCCCTATTTTTACGCCGCACGCTGGTGGCGTTAGGTGTAGGTATTGTCTCTGGTGCCCTATTAATCGCCCAATTTGATCCGCTGCAAACTGGGCAGTATTTGCTTGATATCGGTGTTAAACAATTTTATGCCCAAGGCGCGTGGCAAGCGTGGCACCTTAATGTGCTATTGGCCATGTTGCTGCTCGGTAGCATGACGCAATTGTTAGCACGTGGCGGCGCTGTGGGTCAGTTTGGCGATTGGCTATATAGCCGTATCCGCACTGAGCGTCAGGCGCGTCTGGGAGTGGTTTTCCTCGGTTGGTTAGTGTTCATTGATGGGATTTTCAGTTGCCTTGCCGTCGGTCATGTTTGTCAGCCACTGAGCCAGCGTTATGGCATTCGCCATGAACAGCTCGCTTATCTAGTGGATTCCAATGCCTCGCCCCTGTGTGCGCTATTGCCTTTCTCCAGTTGGGGCCCCTATGTGATGGCGCTTATCGCGGGGATCAGCTTTTTGCCCGTGTCACCGCTGGAAGCCTTTATTGAGGTGGCCTTATTTAACTTTTACGCCATCGTGACCTTAGGCTTGTCCGTACTCGTCGCTTGGTATGGCGTAGGTTTTCACTCTTTTGTTGCTGTTACTGCTGTGGAATCCTCCAATACGGTCGAGGTTAAGGGAAATCCTTGGCTACTCGCAATCCCTATGCTGACTCTGCTGTCTGCTTCAGTGGGATTAACTTTGTGGTCTGGGGCTCAGCAGGTCTCTTCTTGGGATGTGTCACTTTGGCTTGCTAAGGCTGATATTGGCGCTTCTATGCGCGATGCTTGTTTGTTGGCAACTTTGGTTACTCTTGCCATGTTAGGCTTGTCTGGGCGACGTTTAACGGCGTTAGTGGGGGATTTGAGCCACGGAGTTCGCATGATCGCCTTCGCCATTGCGATTTTACTCTGTACTTGGATGATTGGCGCTGTGATCCAAGATCTTGGCGTCGCTAAATTATTGGCTGCTTGGGCTAAGGCTTATCTTTCCCCGCACCTGCTGGTTGCGGGAATGTTTTTACTCTGCGCGATTATGGCTTTTGCGACGGGTTCAAGCTGGGGAACATTTGCAATTATGATCCCTATTGGCGCAGAGATTGCCCATAACTTGGATCCTCATTTGTTGTTACCTGTACTGAGCGCTGTGATGGCGGGGTCGGTATTTGGCGACCACTGCTCGCCCATTTCAGATACCAGCGTGCTCAGTGCGACCAGCTCAGGTTGCGATCCCCATGACCATGTGGTGACTCAGTTGCCCTTTGCTTTGATCGCGGCATGTGCAGCCTTAGTCGGATTTCAATTAGTCAATTTAGCCGTGGCGACGCCGTTAGTGTGGCTGGCCGTGGTGAGCTGTAGCCTAGGATTATTTGCCTTGATGGCACGTTTTTATTCACCTTTGCCCAGATTCGTGGCGCAGACATAAAGCCTGTTTATCGTTAAAATAGCCGATTCGGTTCTTGCTGAGCCATTTATTTAAGTGCATCTGATTTAAGAGATTATCAATATGAGTATTACCCGTGTAGATGTAGGTACCCGCATGAGCAGTATAGTGATCCACCAAGGTACTGTGTATCTGTGTGGTCAAGTGGCGAAGGACAAGTATCAAGGTATCACCGAGCAAACTGTCACTATGCTTGAGGAGGTCGATACCTTGTTAGCGCAGGCGGGAAGTTCGCGTGAGCATTTACTGTCAGCGACTATTTATCTGAAAGATATGGGTGATTACGATGCGATGAATGCGGTATGGGATGCTTGGGTGCCTAAAGGTCATGCGCCAGCCCGTGCTTGTGTGCAAGCCGCTATTGCCGAGCCAGAATATTTGGTTGAAGTCTCTGTGATTGCGGCGGTTGCGGTTTAAGCGCTAAGCTATTTTTCGTCCCGTTTAGAAGCCTGTTTCGATCCCTATTTCGAATCCTGTCACCGAGTGTCATGACTCGGTGAAGCTTTTCCGCAATACACCTCACTAACTAAACCTGTATTGTTCAGCAGGTCCACTCTCTTCTAACAAAACCCTTTAGCTTTAACCTAATAAGTATTCCATTAAATGTGCAGGGACAAGCGGCGGATGATCCCCATATTGTTCTGAGAGTGCGCTGGCGATAGTCTCAATATTTTGTTGGGCTAGGCCTTGTTCGATAATGGCAAACGCCCAAGGAGCCTCGGTTTTGAGTTTGAGGAAATAAGGCGTTTTGACAAATTGTGCGAGTGAGTAAGCGGAGCCTCCTAAACCATGCCCCCAACCTTCGCTGACCTGAAAGGGTCTATCCAGATGTGCCATATCAAATTCAATGAGATGGGGGTATTGGCCGTTATGCCCACCGATCCAGTGACCGATTTCAACCGATAAAATCATAGTTGCCATGTTATATCCTTTGCTAGGGTTACTTGGCCGCAATGAGTACTCGGCTAAATTCAGCATTAGGCTCGAGGGGCGTGATGGCGGCGATATGGTCGAGTCTAAGGGATTGTTTAGTTTGTTGCAGTTGGATGATAAGCCACTCAGTTTTGTCGGCTCTTGTTTGCGTGGTGATGGCTTTACCTTGGCACTGGGTGCCATCAATAAGCTCAATGTTGAGTTGATAACCACGCAGACAAGCGAGTTCGAGATAGTCGTAGTGGGCGCAGGGGATCATTTTATAATCTGACATTGGATCATCTCATTGGGAGTTCGACCCTATTGTGGCAAAAATACTTGCCATTGGCATTATGTGTGACCCAATGCGGATTGTTTTATCCTGTCTCTGAGGCCGTGTGAAAAGTTGAACCAAGCGTGTTAGCGAGTTTTTTATTTGCTTAGACCTTTAGATATGCGCGCCCCTCTTGACTTTATTCCTGTCGCTCCCTAGTCTGCTTGTTCAGTAATCAAGGTGGTATGCGATGGAAATAACCTACAATTTAAAACCTGCGTCCGAGCGCCGTACTGAGCAATTTAAGCCCGAGGGGAATGTGGGCTTTGGTAGCCTCAGAACCGATCATATGTTTTTGATGGATTATCATGATGGACAATGGTGCGATCCGCGCATCGTTCCTTATGGACCATTTGAAATGGCACCGGGTGCAATGGCGTTGCATTATGGCCAGTCGATCTTCGAAGGCGCTAAAGCCTTTATGCATGAAGACGGCGAGATTTATACTTTCCGTATTAATAAGAATGCCGAGCGGATGAATCGCTCCGCCGATATCGTCTGTATTCCCAATATCGATGAACAAATGCAGATGGATGCGATCAATGCGTTGATCGATGTCGATCGCCTCTGGTTCCCGATGCAAGAAGGCGCGTGTCTGTATATTCGTCCTTTTATTTTTGCGACCGAAGACCGCCTCTCTGTGAGCCCAAGTTCGCGTTATACCTTCTGTGTCGTGTTAAGCCCAAGTGGCGCTTATTACGCGGCTGGCGTGAACAAAGGCATACGCTTACTGATCAGCAAAACTTTCCATCGTGCTGTATCGGGTGGCACTGGCGCCTCAAAAGCCGCGGGTAACTATGCGGCTTCATTGCGTGCGGGTAAAGCTGCGGCAGCCTTTGGTGCATCGCAAGTGTTATATCTCGATTCGACCAATCAACAGATTGAAGAAGCGGGCGCGATGAACCATTTCCACATTCTGAAAGATGGCACTGTGATTATTCCAATCTTCACAGATACTATTTTGAAGTCGATCACCTCGCAATCCATTATGGAATTGGGTGAGATGCTCGGTTGTGAAGTGCGCCAAGAGACTGTCATGCTTGATAAATTTATCGCTGATATTGAATCAGGTGAAATTATCGAGGCGGGTGGTTTTGGGACGGCGGCCGTGGTTTCTGCTGTGGGCTCCTACATTTTTGAAGATGGCCATGTTGTCACTGTCGGTAATGGTGAAGTGGGCGAGCATGTTCAGCGCATCTATAAACTGTATACCGAAATCCAAAAGGGCCATATTAAAGGTCCTGAAGGCTGGGTTAAGCGTGTTGAACGTTTAGCAAAGTAAGGAATTTGTGGTGATGTTTAAAGGCTCCTAGGAGCCTTTTTTATTGGCTGTTTTTGTCGATAATGCATTAAATCAAAGTGGCTGTGGCTTAGATTGATTTTTGAGTAAGGTTAAACAATCTTCGGCATTTAAGGGTTTACTCAGTAAAAAACCTTGTACTTGATCGCAGCCTTGCATCGCCAAGAAGTTGAGCTGTTCTTGGGTCTCTACGCCTTCGGCGACGACATTCAGTTCTAAGCTGTGAGCGAGGGCAATAATGGCGCTGGTGATGGCGGCATCGTCGGGATCGTTGGTGATGTCTCTGACAAATTCTCGATCGATTTTGAGTGTGTCTATCGGGAAGCGTTTGAGATAGCTTAGGCTCGAATAACCCGTACCAAAATCATCCACGGCTATGGTCAATCCTAGGGCCTTGAGTTTAGATAAGATGCTGACCGATTCCTGCGGATTGCCCATGATCATTGATTCAGTAAGCTCAAGCTCAAGGGATTGAGCCGGGAGACCTGATACGGCTAAAGCGACTTCGATGGTGGAGATAATGTCCGCCTTCAGTTGGCGAGCCGATAGGTTGACGGCGATAGTGATCCCGTTAAATCCTAGGCTATTCCATTCGGCTAATTGCTGGCAGGCGTGGTTGATCACCCAGTGGCCAATTTGAGTGATGATACCCGTTTCTTCCGCGAGTGGAATAAATTCCACAGGTGAAATAGGACCAAGTTCAGTGTGATACCAACGTAAAAGTGCTTCCAGTCCTGTGAGTGAACCATCTCGTAAACAGAATTTAGGTTGATAAACCAAGCTTAGTTCTTTGCGTTGGATAGCTTCCTTTAAACCGCTTTCGAGTTGTACATGACGGGTGGCGATTTCATTTAACTTAGAGGTATAAAACTGAAAGTTATTTCGACCTGATGATTTTGCGTGGTACATGGCGGTATCGGCAAATTTAATCAGTGAGTCGGCATTGTCCGCATCGTTAGGGTATAAGCTGATACCAATTGAGGTCGAGATGGTCAGCGTTTTATCGTCCAATAGGAAGGGCGTTTGGAATGCTCTGAGCACTTTTTCTGAGATCAGGGTTGCGGCTTTTGTTTTCGCAACACCTTCTAAAATAATAGTAAATTCATCGCCACCTAAGCGTGCGACAGTATCGCCATCACGCACTGCATTTTGCAGTCGTCTTGCCACGGCTTTCAGTAACAAATCCCCGACATGATGACCCATAGAGTCGTTGATATGTTTAAAGCGGTCGAGGTCTAAGAACAGCAAGGCAACGATATTATTCGCTCTGTGCGCTTGAGTAATCGCGTGGTTGAGCCTGTCTTGAAATAAAGTTCGGTTCGGTAAGCCAGTTAATGTGTCGAAGCTGGCGAGGAAACGCAGATCTTCTTCGGCTTTTTTCCGCTCTGTGATGTCGGTAAATACTGCAACGAAGTGACTGGTTTCGCCTTTGATATCGATCACTTGGTTGATTTCAAGCCAGACTAAAATGGCCTGACGTTGTTTATTGCGGATCCACAGTTCTCCGACCCAATGTTTGTGACGCAGTAGCTGTTGTTCAATCGTATTGAACAACTCCCGCTGTTGGCGACTAAAGGCTAAGTGAATGAAATGCCTGTCGGTTATTTGGCGTTCTGTGTACCCTGTAATGGCACAAAATGCTGGGTTGACCGAACGAATTCGATAGTTTAATCCTCCCACTACAACGGCTTCGTTCATACTGTTGAGCACTTGTGATGACAGTACCAACTCGTTTTCAATCAGTTTGCGCGAGGTAATGTTACGGTTGGTCCCTGTCATGCGGATCGGATTATCTAGGCTATCTTTTTCCACCACTTTACCGCGGTCTAAAATCCATATCCAATTACCGGGGGAACGTTCGACTCGGTACTCTGCTTCGAAGAAAGGCGAACGACCTTGAAGGTGTTCGTTAAGCTCAAATTTGAATCTTTCTCTATCCTCTGAGTGCATGCTCTCATGGGCTATATTGCTGCTATTCCAATGGGGGACTGAAGAATCCATATTGGTACGATAGACTCGATTTTCTGGTATGTTCCAGTCCCACATGCCATCGCCAGAGGCCCAAAGTGCAAGTTTGAGTCGCTCCTCTGAGGCGCGGATACTGGTTTCAAATTCGCGCTGTTGCTGGCGTTTTCTTTTACGCCAGATAATGATCCAAGCCAACAGCCATAGAGAGAGCAAGCTATAGAGGGCGTAGGCGAACTGAGTTCGATAGAAGGGCGCTTGTACATGAAGATCGACAGAAAGGGCGTAGTCACCTTGAGAGTTGTATTGCAGCCCATGGCGAACATGCAGTTGGTAGTGACCAGGATTAATATTGGTAAAGGTAATTTCATTACCTGTGGGGAGCTCATGCCACTCGTTATCAAATCCCTCAAGAAAATAGCTGAAGCGGTTTTTACCCGTATAGCTGAAATCCAATGAGGTCACCTCAAAACTGATCAGCTGATCGCTATAGTCCATTACTATGCTAGGTGGATGGCTCAAATCGAGAATAGTGTGCCCTTTACCCGCAATACTATAGCCAGTGAGTGCGACTTTAACATCGGGTCGTTGATCTGGAATTGACTTTGGATTGAAACGATTTATGCCATTAATACCACCAAACCAGAGATCGCCATCGCGGTCTTCAAGTTTTACGCCACCGTTAAACTCCAGTGCTTGTAGCCCTTCTTGTTCGTTAAATATGATGACACGATTGGTTTTAGGATTGAGCTTTCCTATCCCCGCATTACTACTAAACCAAATGTTGTGTTCTTGATCCTCGAGTAAGGCATAGATGGTATCACTTGGTAATCCCTGATTGCGGGTATAGTGGCTAAAACCAGCATCGGCCTCTTGGGACGGTAACTTGCTGATCCCACCATGGGTGGCAAACCATACCTCGCCCGACTTTGTGACTAAAATATCGCGGACACGGTTGTTGATCAGGCTGTTTTTGTCTGAGGATTGATGGAAGTAGGATTTACCTGTACCTGTTTTCATATCCAGTTTAAGTAGGCCATCGAGAGTACCTATCCATAGCGTGTCTTTGTGTGTTCTGAGGATTAAAAACTGGTTTTGTGCCGGATAGAAATTATCAATATGTGCCAATGAGATAAAAGTAAATTCATCGGTATCTATCGCCTTACGGTAGAGGGCATTGTTTGTTGCCACCCAGAGGCGACCTTGCTCATCAATATCTAAACTACGGATATAATTGGTTTCTGCGCCTTGATCAGTGCGTTCTGTCACCTTGAGTAACTGGAAATGGCCATCTAGCGCCAGTCGACCTAGCCCATAGTTAGTGGCAAACCAAAGCACGCCATTTTTGTCTTGGTCTATATCTCGCAGGATAAGATTCAAGTTGCGTTGATGCATCCCTAAGGCGTTAGCAAAGAGCTCCGTGTAGTGTTCATATTTTCCATTGGCCAACATGCGTTTAAGCCCAGCACCTTCGGTGCCTATCCATAGCGCATTATCTTGGCTGCGGAACAAGGTGCGAATGTTGTTACTTTGTTGCGACAGGTTAGGGGTGGATTCGTAAATATGCTGAAAATACTGACGACGGGTATTAATTTTATCTAGACCAGAATAACTGGCACCTAACCATAAATTGCCAAAGGGATCTTGCAGTAAGCTCAGCATGTTATTTTCACTGATACTGTTGGTACGCTTAGGATCATACCTGTGGTAGGTCGCAGTAAATGCCTTATCGTTTCTCTCTAGTTGAATAAGACCGGCTTCTGGCCCAACAACCCAAAAGTCACCCTGCTCAGTTTGGATAAAATCTTTAATGTAAGGCACATTATCGTCTGTCTGCCAGAGGATTTCGCCCTGCTGTGACGCCAAGTTGTAATGCCATAATTGCCCACCCAGAGCTAAGGTGATCGCATTAGCGGAATGTGCCCTAATTTGATGTGCAGTGAGATTCTGCGGGACATTTAAGCGAGTAATAGTATTGGCACTGACAGCAAAGGTGCCGCTATCTTGTGTTCCTGCCAGCAGATAAGTGTCTTCAACATTGGCTAAGCTGGTGATGTGGGGTTGAACACTATTACCTAAGTTCACTTGGGTAATGCGTTTGGTTTTGGTCGATAGGGAAAATAGTCCTGCTTTAGTACCAATCCAGAGTGTATTGCCTACAACGCTGAGTTTGGTTGTGCGCGGATCGGTAAGCCCTTGTTCTTGGCCAAAGTGTTCAAAGGTCCCTGTGCTCAAATCGAGTCGATTTACCCCTTGGCTGAAAGTCGAAACCCAGATATTACCTTCTGAGTCTTGAATAATGTCAGAGACATAGCTCTCAGAAATACTCCTCGGATCATTGGGTGAATGGGGGAAAATATTGAAGCTGTGACCGTTATAAGCATGCAAACCATCTTGAGTGCCAATCCATAACATACCTGCATTGTCCATAAACAGGCTAGTAATCGTATTTTGGGTAAGGCCGTCTTCACTGCGAATATGTTCAAATTTGAGCTGTGTGGAAGCCGCGCTCAATGGTTGAGCTAATCCATTGCACGAGATCCCCCACAAACTTAGGATAAAAAGCGTACTTAGCATTAGCTTGTGGATTAGTTGACTCAAATTTACCCCTACCAAAAACGGACCCATCCTGATTAGGTTTCTATTTAGTTTAGTTCTTAGCCTAGACCTTACATGCCATTTTGCTGTAAAAATGCGACTTAAATTGCTGACTTGGTTTAAAAATAACCAAAATCGATGGGCGCGATTCTGTAATAGATCATGCAATATATTAACTGTACCGTTTTACTGCCAATATTCTTTTTATGACGAGTTTGTATTCTGGCGTTTTTGCTAAAGGATCTTAGCATTGTTTCAGGTATGTCAACATATCATGCTAAGACAAATACGGGCGAAGCAGATTAAAATGATGGGCGAGAATAGAAAAAAGACCTTGCCGGAAGGGGGAGAAGCAAGGTCTTTGGTTAAACTGTTTTATTAAGATATAAAGGATATATAAAGCTACGTAGCGGGTACTCGCACAAAACCTTCCATCAGCACGCGAGCGCTGCGGCTCATAATGGCTTTGACGACTGTCCATTCACCATTCACTAAGTTTGCCTCGGCGCCAACGCGCAAGGTGCCAGAGGGATGGCCAAAACGTACCGCATCAATTTTATCCTTAGTGTCTCCGCCTGCGGCTAAGTTGACTAAAGTGCCGGGAATTGCCGCCGCCGTACCAATCGCAACGGCAGCCGTGCCCATCATAGCGTGGTGCAGTTTGCCCATAGACAAGGCGCGTACCAGTAGGTCAATTTCATCTGCATTGACGGTTTTACCGCTCGATGACACATAGGCTTTAGGCTTAGCGACAAAGGCGATCTTAGGCGTGTGTTGGCGTGCAACTGCTTCATCAATATGCGAAATCAAGCCCATACGCACGGCGCCATAGGCGCGAATGGTTTCAAATTTGGCCAGGGCGGCATTGTCACTATTAATATCATCCTGTAGCTCAGTGCCTGTGTAGCCTAAGTCTTCTGCGTTAATAAAAATGGTGGGAATGCCCGCGTTGATCATAGTAGCGTTAAAGCTGCCAATGCCCGGCACTTCTAGCACATCGACAACATTACCCGTAGGGAACATGCTGCCACCGCCGCTATCCTCGTCAGCAGCCGGATTCATAAATTCGATTTGCACTTCGGCGGCAGGAAAGGTCACACCATCGAGCTCAAAATCACCGGTTTCTTGCACTTCACCCTGGGTGATTGGCACATGGGCGATAATCGTTTTGCCTATGTTGGCTTGCCAAATGCGCACTGTGCAGATGCCATTGTGTGGAATGCGGGCCGTATCAATTAGGCCATTGCTGATGGCAAAGGCACCGACGGCAGCGGTTAGATTGCCACAATTACCGCTCCAATCGACAAAAGGTTTATCGATGGCCACTTGGCCGAAGAGGTAATCGACATCGTGATCGGTTTGGGTGCTAGGGGAGAGGATCACTGTTTTGCTGGTGCTCGAGGTGGCTCCGCCCATGCCATCGATTTGTTTACCGTAAGCGTCTGGGCTGCCTATCACTCGCAGTAACAAGGCATCACGTGCCGGACTTGCAACTTGTGCGGCTTTAGGTAAATCCTGCAGACGGAAAAATACGCCCTTGCTGGTGCCGCCGCGCATATAAGTCGCGGCGACTTTGATTTGTGGCGGGAAAAAATTCTTACTCATGCTATTAACTCCAAGGGGAATAGCGATACAGGTTAGCGTTGCTATCAAAGGTGGCGATTCACGTGTGGAGTCGCCACCTGTTGAAAGCGAGTTTTACTTCAGATTCGACTCTAAAAAGTCCTGAGCAAAACGCTGCAATACGCCGCCCGCCTCGTAGATAGACACTTCTTCGGCGGTATCGAGACGACACGTTACTGGCACTTCGATGCGCTCCCCGTTTTTACGGGTGATAACGACAGTTAAGTTTGCTCTTGGCGCTGGTGTGCCGAGGACATCGAACACTTCTGTGCCGTCTATACCATAAGTTGCACGGTTGTCACCGGCTTTAAATTCCAGAGGCAACACGCCCATACCAACTAAGTTAGTGCGATGAATGCGCTCGAAACCTTCGGCAACAATGGCCTCAACCCCCGCTAAACGCACGCCTTTGGCAGCCCAGTCACGGGACGAACCTTGGCCGTAATCTGCGCCCGCTATGATGATCAGAGGTTGCTTACGTTCCATATAGGTTTCAATCGCTTCCCACATACGGGTCACTTGACCTTCTGGCTCGATACGCGTCAGTGAGCCTTGTTGCACTTTGCCGTCAACGATTGCCATTTCGTTTTTAAGCTTAGGATTGGCAAAGGTTGCGCGCTGGGCGGTTAAGTGATCCCCCCTGTGGGTGGCATAGGAGTTAAAGTCTTCCTCCGGCAAGCCCATTTTGTGCAGATATTCGCCTGCGGCGCTGTCGAGCATAATGGCGTTCGACGGCGATAAATGGTCTGTGGTGATGTTGTCACCCAGCACCGCCAGTGGTCGCATTCCTTTTAACGTGCGCTCTCCGGCCAATGCGCCTTCCCAGTAAGGTGGGCGACGAATATAAGTAGATTGCGGGCGCCAATCGTACAGCGGGCTGATTTTTTCGCCATAATCGACGGCTAAATCGAACATGGGCTCGTACACTTTACGGAACTGCTCAGGTTTAACACTGGTCGCAATCACGGCATCGATTTCTTCATCCGATGGCCAAATGTCGATAAGTTTGACGGGGTTGCCGTCTTTATCTAATCCCAACACATCCTTTTCAATATCGAAACGTATGGTGCCGGCAATTGCGTAGGCGACGACCAATGGCGGCGATGCTAAGAAAGCTTGTTTTGCATAGGGATGAATACGGCCATCAAAGTTTCGGTTACCCGATAACACAGCGGTGGCGTACAAGTCGCGGTCGATCACTTCTTTTTGAATCACAGGATCCAGCGCGCCGCTCATACCGTTACACGTCGTACAGGCAAACCCAACAATCCCAAAACCGAGTTGTTCAAGTTCAGGCAATAGCTTGGCTTCTTCCAAATACAACTGCACCGCTTTTGAGCCGGGGGCGAGTGAGGTTTTGACCCAAGGTTTGCGGCTTAAGCCTTTAGCGTTGGCGTTGCGGGCAATGAGACCTGCAGCAATCACGTTGCGTGGGTTACTGGTGTTAGTACAGCTGGTAATCGCCGCAATAATCACAGCCCCATCGGGCATTAAGCCGGGCTCGTTTTCGACTACGCCGCTAATTCCGCGCTCAGCCAATTCTGATGTTGGCACCCGTGCATGTGGGTTTGATGGCCCTGCAATGGTGCGCACCACCGAAGATAAATCAAAATGCAGTACGCGTGGATAGTGCACTTCGGTCAAGCTGTCGGCCCACAAACCTGCGGTTTTGGCATAGGTTTCAACCAGCTTAACTTGCTCGGCTTCGCGGCCAGTTAAGGTTAAATAATCTAAGGTTTGTTGATCGATATAGAACATGGCCGCAGTAGCGCCAAACTCAGGTGTCATGTTCGAAATCGTTGCGCGATCGCCTAATGTCAGTGCCGCTGCGCCTTCGCCGAAGAACTCTAAGTAGGATGAGACGACTTTTTGTGCGCGTAGAAACTCGGTCAAGGCTAATACGATATCGGTAGCCGTAATGCCTGGCTGTGGTCTGCCCGTGAGCTCGACACCGATAATGTCCGGTAGACGCATATAGGATGCGCGCCCTAGCATGACGCTTTCGGCTTCTAAGCCACCGACACCTATGGCGATAACGCCGAGCGCATCAACGTGTGGCGTGTGGCTATCGGTGCCGACTAAGGTATCGGGGAAGGCCACGCCATTGCGTGAATGCACCACAGGCGACATACGTTCTAAGTTAATTTGGTGCATGATGCCGTTACCCTGAGGGATAACATCAATGTTTTTAAAGGCTTTTTGCGTCCAATTAATAAAGTGGAATCTGTCTTCGTTGCGTCTGTCTTCGATGGCGCGGTTTTTGGCAAAGGCGTCTTTATCGAAGCCTCCAAATTCGACAGCGAGTGAGTGATCCACAATCAGCTGGGTTGGCACAACTGGGTTCACTTTGGCGGGATCACCACCCTTAGCGGCAATAGCGTCACGCAGACCTGCAAGGTCAACTAAAGCGGTTTGCCCCAAAATATCATGGCACACCACGCGGGCAGGAAACCAAGGGAAATCCAGTTCTTGCTTAGATTCGATAATCTGTTTTAGCGAGTCGGTCAAAACGGCCGGATCGCAGCGACGGACTAAGTTTTCAGCTAAAACGCGCGAGGTGTAAGGCAGCTTGGCATACGCGCCAGCTTGAATGGCTTCTACGGCTTCGCGGGTATCGAAGTAATCGAGTTGAGTGCCGGGTAAGGGCTTGCGATATTGGGTATTCATAGCAGTGCTCATAACATCATCCATTTCGGAAAATGAAGTTGGCGCAAGACTTACATTGAGTGAAATCTCGCGCCAAGTGTGGTCAATTTTGCTTAACGGTTGGCAATCGGTACCACTCTGCGTGGCGCAACGCCCACATAATCGGCACTCGGACGGATGATGCGGTTGTTAGAGCGTTGCTCCATCACGTGCGCCGCCCAGCCAGTGACGCGTGAACACACGAAGATTGGCGTAAACAACTTAGTCGGAATATCCATGTAGTGGTACGCGCTGGCGTGGAAGAAGTCAGCATTACAGAAGAGTTTTTTCTGTTCCCACATCAGGGCTTCGCAGGCAACTGATACTCGGTATAGGCGGTCGTCACCGTTGGCCGCCGCCAGTTTTTCTGACCATTCTTTGATGATGGCGTTACGTGGATCGCTGTCGCGGTAAATTGCGTGGCCGAAGCCCATGATCTTATCTTTACGCTCGAGTTTGCCCATTAAGATGTCGCGCGCATCGGCTTCATCTTTCATATCTTGAATGAGTTCCATCGCCGCTTCGTTCGCGCCGCCATGCAGCGGGCCGCGCAGTGAACCAATGGCGCCAGTGACGCACGAATGCATGTCTGACAGGGTGGAAGCACATACGCGAGCGGTAAAGGTTGATGCGTTAAATTCATGTTCTGCATAAAGAATTAACGATACGTCCATCACTTTAGCATGCAGTGCCGACGGCGCTTTGCCATGTAATAAGTGGAGGAAGTGTGCGCCAATTTGATCGTCATCGGTTTCAGTATCGATACGCACGCCATCGTGGCTAAAGCGATACCAGTAACAGATGATCGATGGGAATGCGGCGAGTAAACGGTCGGTAATTTCACTCTGTTCGCTAAAGCAGTGCTCGGCTTCTAAGTTGCCTAGCATAGAGCAGCCAGTACGCATCACATCCATAGGATGAGTGTCGGCTGGAATGCGCTCCAATACTTCTTTTAATGCTTGCGGCAGACCGCGAAGGCCTTTGAGTTTGGTTTTGTAGGCATCAAGTTGGGCTGCCGTGGGCAGCTCGCCGTAAAGAATAAGGTAGGCGACTTCTTCGAAGGTGGCATTTTCACCGAGATCTTTCACATCATAACCGCGGTACGTTAGGCCCGAGCCTGACACGCCTACTGTGCTTAATGCGGTTTCGCCTGCGCTCTGGCCACGTAATCCTGCACCGCTTAGTTTTTTAGCTTCTGACATAATCCTTCCCTTCCGTTAACTCTGTTTGGTTATTGCTGGCGGATGAATGCACTTATTTTTGAGTGTTCATTCGCCGACATTTATTGGTTAAGGCTGCACTTTTTATTTAATTTGTTTAACGTTAAATCTGCTTTAACGCCAACCCCTGTAGGGTTGCAGCTTTTCGGTGACGCCTTGCTGCTTGGGGCAAAGCGTCTGGGTTTCAGTAACAACATGAGCTTGCGCTTCTACTGACAATCCATGGTCTTGTGTATTTTTCTTTCTCGCTTGTTTAGCTATTTATCTTGGCTGAACAGTTGATCTAACTTGTCTTCAAAGGCGTGGTAGCCCAAGTATTTATACAAGTCTTTACGGGTCTGCATAGTGTCTAGCACGTTGCGTTGATGACCATCATTCATCAGCGCTTGCATGACGTTCAATGCGGCTTGGTTGGCTGCACGGAAAGTACCGAGTGGGTAGAGCACCATGTCGGCGCCCGCCTCGGCGAGTTCTTCTTTATTGAACAATTGGGTTTGGCCAAATTCAGTCATGTTCGCCAAAATCGGTGCTTTTACCTGTGCTTTAAAATGGCGATATTGGTCTAGCTCAGTTAAGGCTTCGGCGAAGATCATGTCGGCACCGGCGGCGATATACGCTTGCGCGCGTTCAATACCCGCTTCTAAACCTTCCACGGCAACCGCATCGGTACGCGCCATGATCACAAAGTTAGGATCGGTACGGGCATCGACGGCCGCTTTAATGCGATCGACCATTTCTTCAATGCTCACGACCGCTTTGTTAGGTCTATGGCCGCAACGCTTTTGCGACACTTGGTCTTCCATGTGCACTGCAGCGACGCCGATTTTTTCGAATTCTTTGATGGTACGAGCAATGTTGAATGCGCCGCCCCAGCCAGTATCGATATCGACCAGTAAAGGCACTTGTGTGGCTGAGGTGATACGACCAGCATCAATCAGCACATCATTCATTGAGGTCATGCCCAAGTCAGGCAAACCGTAGGAAGCATTGGCAACGCCAGCGCCCGAAAGATACAAGGCTTGGAAGCCTGTTTGTTCTGCCATTAAGGCAAAATAGGCATTGGTGGTACCAACGATTTGTAACGGTTTGGCCTTAGCAAGAGCTTGGCGAAAACGTAATCCTGCGCTTTGAGTCATGGTGTTATCCTTTTCCATTTTATGGGAAGTGGGCATATTGAGCCGTAAGAACTTAGCTAATGTTGGCTAAGGTTTCTTTTGCGGCTGCATTGGCTTGCAATTCAATTAAGCGTAATTCGGTATTTTTACGCCCCTGCTCTATATGGCGACGCATCAGCAAACTGGCCAACTCACCATCGCGCTGGGCAATGGCTTCGACTATGCGTCTGTGCTCGGCAATGGCTTTCACGGGGCGATTTTTATTAGTGCACTGGTAGCGGTACATGCGCAGCAGGTGATACAGGCCGCCGACTAAGGTTTCCTGCAGATGCTTGTTACCGCTGGCTTGAATAATTTGGTAGTGGAAGTCGACATCGCCTTCTTCTTGGAAGTAAGTATCGCCCTTGGCGAGCGCCGCTTCTTGCGTTGCGAGCAGATCTTCTAGCTTGGCTAATTGTTCTGGGGTAATACGGCTGGCGGCCAGTTCGCAGGCCATGCCTTCAAGTACGCTACGTAGTTGATATAAATCGTTAAGTTCACTCACCGTCAGTTGGGCGACGCGGGCACCAACATGGGGCGCACGCACCACTAAACGTTGTCTTTCTAAGGTTTGCAGGGCTTCGCGGGTCGGGCCGCGGCTGATGCCGTATTTTTCGGCCAGTGCTTGCTCGTTAATCTTGCTGCCCGCAGGCAGTTCGCCCTTGATGATGCTGGTTTGGATCTGCACCAAAATTTGATCGGCTAATGTGGTCGACGTCTTATCTGCCGAGGTCGATTTGACCTTGTGCAGGTGGGGAACTTGCGTGTCATCAGAAACGAACGTCGTGTTTTGCTTCAACATAGAGCGCATCACTATTAATAGGATTGTCGACAATGTGTAAAAAATAACCCTCCCTTGGTAGATTGTCAACAATGTGTTTACTTAGACGTAAGTCTATATTTCAATGGGTTTCTATTTTTATTATTGATTTTTATCATTTTATTTTAATTGTCTCGTTGTTAATATTTTATGTTATGAATATTTAAATATTAAATTGTCAACAATGACGTGGTTTTAACCTTCCAACCTCGTTGCGGATGTTGATGGTTTTGGGGGAAATCGTCCAAATGCATTTGGCATGTTTATCCTTCGCGTTATGCTATGGGCGGAATGAGACATTTGGGGATGACAGTGGAAAAAGTGTTAGTGAGCAGTTGTTTACTCGGACAAGCGGTGCGCTACGACGGTGGCCATAACTTGATGGAGAGCGAGCTGGTGCAAACGTGGCTCGAGCAAGGGCGAATTGTGGCGATTTGTCCCGAATGTGCAGGCGGTTTGCCAACACCTAGACCGCCAGCGGAGCGGATTGGACAGCGCATCTTAACTGCCCAAGGTGAGGATGTGACCCACGCTTTTAGTCTGGGAGCCGATCTCGCGCTTAAGCTGGCGCAGCGACACGGGATTAAAGTGGCGATTTTAAAAGCCCGCAGTCCATCCTGTGGTAATAGGCAGATTTACGATGGTCAATTTGTAAAACAGTTAATTGCGGGACAAGGATTAACGGCTGAAAAACTCAGCGCCGCAGGAATAACCGTATTCAATGAATTGGAGTTATCCGCAGCAGCGGCATGCGTTGCTGAACTAGAGCAAAGCTAGAGATGAGCTAGCTTGCTTGAGTGTGATTAGTGCTGGTGGCGCTATCCGCGACATTTTGATTTGTTTGCAGTAACGCATGAATTTGTTGATCTTTTTCCGCCCACACTTGGTTTAACCAGCGTTGGAACTCGACGCGGTACTCAGACTCAGAGAAATAACGCGCCGCATCGACCTGAGGCACGGGCAGGGCGTTAATTCGCACAATAATCTTACTGACCTTACCATTCATCACCCCAAACAGAATATCTTCAGGCGCATCTGGGTAGACGATTGTCATATCCAGCAGGTTAGTAAATTGTTCGCCCATGGCTGATAAGGTAAAGGCGATACCACCCGCTTTAGGACGTAACAAATGTTGATAAGGCGAGTTTTGGCGCTGATGTTTATCTTGGGTAAAACGGCTGCCTTCAACATAGTTAATGATTGAGGTGGGCATATTGCTAAACTTGGCACAGGCGCGGCGTGTGGTCGCTAAATCTTTGCCCTTAAGCTTTGGATTCTTTTTAAGTTTTGCTGGGCTGGTTCTATTCATAAATGGCATATCCAGCGCCCAACATCCTAGGCCCATGATGGGCACATAGATGAGTTCTTTTTTGAGGAAGAACTTCAGCATAGGGATGTGGTTACGTAACACGTAAGTTTGCGCGGCGATATCGAATCCACTGAGGTGGTTACTGATCAGTAAATACCAGCTGTTTTTATCGAGTCCTTCGAGCCCTTTGACATCCCACTCAATTTTAGCGATCAAATACAAGATGCCACCGTTGCAGCAGGCCCAAGCCCACATAAAACGGTTCATGACCGCAGTCACCGCATTGCGCGCACCTTGTGCTGGCATCACAAGTTTTACGACTCCGCCAATGCTGATAAGCGAGCCCCAAACGGCGGTATTAATGATCAGCAAGCTTAAGCTCAGAATAAACAACACTGAACCAGGCAGGAAATTCAACATAGTGGCGTTACCTTTATTCTTTATTCGCTTGGCTAGCGAGTTGGCTTAACACTTGATCCTTAGTGAGCCAGAGTTGATTCAGTTGTTCTTGGAAGCCAATTTTAAAATCGCGGTCATTCATATAATCGCCGCGCATTGCAGGATCAATATCGGAGACCTTAATGTGTACTTTAACGCTTGGCAACTTGCCTGTCAGGTAGTCCCAATAGCTCGGTACTGCGTCTGGGTAGTAAATGGAGACATCGACTAGCTTGTGGATCTGTTCACCCATGGCTGATAGCGCGAAGGCCATACCGCCCGCTTTAGGTTTTAGCAAATGTTGGAACTGTGAGTTTTGTTTTTGATGCTTAGCCTTGCTGAAGCGCGTGCCTTCGACAAAGTTCATCACACTCACAGGCTTAGCCTTAAACTTAGTACAGGCTTTACGTGTAATTTCAATGTCTTTGCCCTTTAACTTAGGATTCTTACGCAACTGTGCCGTGCTATAACGACGCATAAAAGGAAAATCGAGTGCCCACCAAGCTAGGCCTAATACAGGCACAAAAATCAGCTCTTGCTTGAGGAAAAACTTTAAGAAAGGGATTTTTCGGTTAAAAATCCGCTGCAGGATCAGGATATCGACCCAAGACTGGTGGTTGGCAATCACCATATACCACTCTTTAGTGGAAAAGTCGGTGTCACCACTCAGTTCTATTTTAACGGGATGCAAGCAACGCTCAATCACGCCATTGACGCTGATCCAAGCACTGGCACAAAAGTCGAGCACATGACTAGTCGCAGTCCTTAATGGACTGATAGGTATCAGTTTTATAAAACTGATTAACACGATTGGGATAGTCCAAAAGACGGTATTTATAACGTAACCTAAAAATGCAATACAGCCTTTTATCTGTGAAAACAGCATTCCCATCCGAGCCCCCTGACAAAAATTGGAGGCCTATGTTACTCGGTGTAGGCGTTTGGCTCAATCTTAGGCACTGCTGGTCGGTGCATTTGTTCATCTTCACTGTAAAGTGGCTGACTCAATATTGCTGGGATAGTCGTGCCAGCAACCTATCCATAGCACGATAACCCAGTGCTTGGGCAAGATGACGGCGTTCGGTGTTAGGTGCTTGTTCAAGATCGGCGATAGTGCGGGCGACTCTTTGTATACGATGAAAACTGCGAACCGAAAGGCCAAGCTTCACCACGCTTTGCTCCAAAAATACTAAATCAGCATCACTGAGCCCGCTGAAGCGTTTCAATTGTTTCCCTGTAAGTTCGCTATTGAGCACACCAGCACGGGCGAGTTGTAGCTCACGTGCTAGCTTAACTCGTTTGGCGATATCTTGGCTGGTTTCTGTCTGCGGCGCGGCTTGAGTCAAAGTGCCCGCGGGAAGTTTGGGAACTTCTATGGTCAAGTCGAAACGATCGAGAAACGGACCTGAAAGCCGCGAAAGGTAACGTTGGATTTGTTCAGGGCTGGCTCTATGATGGCTATCCAAGTCGCCACTAGGGCTAGGATTCATCGCTGCGATTAATTGGAATCGACTTAAAAATGTCAGCTTAGCGGCGGCGCGGGAAATCACTACTTCGCCGGTTTCCATCGGTTCGCGCAGGCAATCTAAGACTTTACGCGGAAATTCAGCCACTTCATCCAAGAATAATACACCGCGATGGGCGAGGGAGATCTCCCCTGGTTTTGGGATACTGCCACCGCCCACGAGGGAAATCGAAGAACTCGTGTGGTGCGGCGCCCTAAATGGTCGCTGTAAAAAATGCTGCGGTTTAATGTCGAGTCCAGCAACGGAATGAATTGCCGCCACTTCTAACGCTTCCTCATAATTGAGTGCAGGCAATAGCGCCATCATGCGGCTGGCAAGCATGGTCTTGCCAGTACCCGGCGGGCCTAGCATCAAGAGGTTGTGGTTACCCGCAGCGGCAATTTCGAGTGCTTGCTTAGCCTGATATTGGCCAATCACATCGCTCAGGCAAGTATGGGACTCGGGTGTCTCTTGGCTTACCCATTCTAACTGTGGCGCCAGTGTTGGCAGTTGGTTTTGCCCTTGTAAATACGCGGCTAGACTTTGCAGATGCGAACCAAATAACACATTGGGATAGCCGACTAGCTCTGCATCGTGGCGGTTATCTAGCGGTAAGACCAAGGTATGGTCTTGGCGCTTCGCCGCGATAATCGCGGGCAATAACCCTTGGCAGTAACGTATGTGCCCTGACAGTGCCAGCTCGCCGACAAACTCGATATTTTTTAAACTGTTAATGGGAATCTGTTCCGAAGCGGCCAATATGCCCACGGCGATGGGTAAGTCGTAGCGGCCACCTTGTTTAGGTAAATCAGCTGGCGCGAGATTGACTGTTATCCGCCGCATCGGAAACTCGAATCCCGCATTGATCAAGGCACTGCGTACTCGCTCACGGGCTTCTTTTACCGAAGCTTCGGGTAAGCCTACAAGATTAAATGCTGGTAAGCCGTTGCTGAGATGCACTTCAACTGTGACTTGTGGAGCTTCGACCCCACAACTGGCTCGGGTATTGACACAGGCAATCGCCATAAACAAATCCTTTTGTTGATCTTTTTCGCTGAATTTGAGTGTAGCAGTAATTAATGGGAGGGGTTTCCTATCGCCTAGGTCGTTGCCCTTCTCATTAGCAAGCCGTTGACTCTGGCTTTGCTAATCGTGTGATAGGCTTGGCAATTTGCCTTATTTGAAGATGGCAAATAGTTGATAGAAATGATAAAAAACAAACATTGGAGTCGTGAGGTAAATATGGATATATTTTTAGCAGAAAATTCCCCCATTCGTCGGCAGTTGTTAGAGCAAAAGCTGGCGCAGTTTAAAGACCCACATCTTGCCCATACGCTTTCGGCATTTATTCGCAATAGTGTCGATCTCTATCCCTGTGCAATCGAAGATTATGCTCAGTTAGGTAACAGCCGGATGGGTGGATTGCCGGATTTGCCTGTGGGAATGGATTACCCCGTCACTCTGGTCGGAAGGGAGGAGATGCTTGATGGCTATGTTGAGAGCTTTGGCCATACCCGCGAGTTTATTAATGAGCATTGGCGGGAGGACTGGCAGGACGATTGGGAGACAGATGAAGCGCATCTTTGGGACTGGGACGAGGCGGCGCAAGCCTTCCGTGTGCCCATGCAATTTATCGCACAGCTCAACTGCAGCGACCTGAAGGCGTTTCAATCTTATTTGCCTCGAGAAGGGCGATTGTTGTTCTTTTTGGAGCGCTGGCGATTCTCGGAAATGCTTCGCGGCCATGTCTATTATGTCGCTGAGGATCAGCAACTGAACTCTGGAAAAGCGATTGCCGAACCTAAGTTCGACGATGCGGTATGTGCAAACTATGAGTATGAAGAGGCTTATCAACTTCAGGGAATTGCCAGCATTAAGATGATAGCCCCTGACATGATTAATAGTGACAACCCGCATTTAGTAAAGTTAGCCAAGGCACGTTTACAAGCGCTACCAGAACCGCAACAAGCTATGGTGCTGGAGGCCCTAGCTGTTGTGGATGATGAATTGGCACCAGAGTGGCAAGATCAGCTCAAGGGCTATGAGCTGATACAATTGAATGAGCACGGGTTTATCCCTGGTCAGATTCTCACTCAATCGCAATGGGCTAATACCGACTGGCAGTCATCCAACTTGCAGGTATTGCTCGTCCCCGAGCAGCCGCTGCCGTATTACGATGGTATCGCCAGCATTAATGGCCATGGTGATAGCCGCTATAAAGCACCCGAACTCCGCGCCGCAGCTGAATTAGGCGGCAATGCCGAAGATTATCTAGTACTGTTCAAAGTCGTCTACAGTGAGCATTCTATGCAGTTGAATTTTATTATCCACCAAGCGGATTTAGCGCTAGGCAAATTCGATCGCATTTACTGCATATATGATTATTAGTTCATCGAAAGGTTGGCGATGCGGGCTACACAGCAATTGGAGTACACCGAGACGATTGAAGATGTATGTTGCGACGGAGTAGAAGAGTCGCAAGCACAATTTAGTGCCTTTGAATGAATATGAGTTATAAATGATTGATTCTAGGAGAAATGATTACGACTGAATAGATTGAGCGCTTGATGATTATATTTAATTATTTCAATCAGTTAATAGAGGTTGGTTAACCTATGCCATTATATGAGGGCATCGATGAGTAGTCTCATTTGGTTTACCCTCCACTGAAAATCATGGTACCCCTCACGACCTTGATTCAACTTGACCGCTAGGCTGCATTAACGTCTGAGTTCTAACTTGTATTCCTTTTAAGTCCCCGTCATTTTCTCCGTGGTTAGGTCGCAAGACTGACCATAAGGCCGCCACTTACATCCCCATAAACATTCTGCTACTGAGCCGCTCGATCTCCCTATACCGATGGGGTGTCGGAATAAATAGTCAGCATATAAAGTATACTTTGTATCATTTTGTGGTTTAATCGAAACATCTGCTGCCGATTTTAGCAACATTTTGGGCGGCGATGCGGTAACAAGGTTGTGAATCGATAATAATAAAGTGACCTCTTGTGAAGGATGACATTTGAGGGAACATGGTCGAGGAGAACTCGCCTATGCGTTCGTGGATGTTAGCGTGTGTGTTTATCTGTACTGCGGGTTTTGGTGGGGCAGCATGGGCAAAACTCGATGTGGTTTTCTTTAATCCTGGGGCTGTCGATGACAGTTTTTGGGGAGATGTCGACCAATTGATGTTGGCGGCATCGACGACATTCGATATTAAACTCGATATCATTCATTCCGATCGCAATCACTTCAAGATGATCACTCAACTCGATGAGTTGTTAGCTTCTGCAAAAGCGTTACCTAATTACGTTATTCTGGTTAATGAAAAACAATCCGCGATAAAAATGCTGCAGGCGCTTTATCCTCACCCTGTCTATGTGCAATTGATTTTAAATGATATTTCCCCTGGTGAGCGTGATGCCTTGCTGCAAGATCCCCATTGGCAAGAATATCTGTTACCCGCCATTATTCCCGATAATTACGCTATTGGTTCGGCGACCGCTAAGGCCTTAATGGATGACTTAGAGGGAAAGGCGGCTAAAGTTCTGTTGATTTCGGGCGATAAATCGACGCCTGCTTCAGTGCTACGTACCCAAGGTGCCAGTGATTATTTCTTTATGCAGGCCAATGCCACTCTGACTCAAACGGTTTATGGCCAGTGGAGCGACGCTGTGGCTTATGGTCAAGCGTTAACCCTGCTGAATCGTTATCCCGATCTGAATGTGATTTGGACCGCCAGTGATCGTATGGCGATTGGGGTGCTTAAGGCATTGAAGGAAAAAGGCTTAGTCTCAGGTAAGGATGTATTTGTCAGTACGATCAATACGTCACCTGAGATTTTACAGCTTTGTCGCCAGCACTCTGTGAGTGTTATTGGTGGCGGGCATTTTTTGGTTGGCGCTTTAGGTTTGGTCGAATTGCAATATTATCAGCAGCATAAAAAATATCTCCCCTATGACAATGTTGCCTTGTTCGGTATTTTGCAACCAGATTCGGCATTTTATCAAATGTTAGTTGCTCGAGATTGGCCACAGATTTTCCAGTCTCAGATTTTGAATAAGTTGCCCCTCAAGGCGTAATAACAGGTGTACATGAAGCATCGTAATCATTCTATTAGCCACAAGATGACGCTGATTATTATTGGGGTGAGCTCGTTTTTTGCTGTGTTAACTATGCTGGTACAGTTGATTTGGAACTATCAGGATAGTATCGATAATGCGACTTCGGATATCCGCGAGTATTCAGAATCTATTTTGCCAAGCGTGGCTAAGTCACTGTGGGACGTCGACCGTAGCTTGTTATCGGATTTGCTCTCTGGACTGGGGATGATGCCATTAGTGTCGAGTGTACATTTAGACAGTATCGATGGCGTCACTATGCATCTGGGTAAACCTTTGTTAACCGATGACGAGTCGCAAACTCTATTTCACTATCCTGTGACCTATCAAGAGCAGTCGATAGCGACTTTGACCGTAGGGTTAGATACCAATCGGCTTTACTACGAGCTGTGGCGGCAGTTGATTTTTATCGTGCTCGGTAATGGGTTAAAGACCCTATTGATGATTTATTTGATTTTGACCTTAGTGCGACTCATGGTGACAGATAGATTGTCGGCACTGGAAGATTTCACTAATAAAATCAATCTTAACTCGTTAAAAAAGTTATCTGTGCCCGAGACGGTAACCGCAAGACCCGATGAAATAGCCCATGTGGCATTGTCACTTAAGGGCATGTATCAAAGGATACGTAATGATCTAGCCATCAATAAACGTCAGCAACGTGCACTGCAACAACAACAGCATTTATTGTCTGACTTAGTCAAAGAACGAACTAAAGAATTAGATTGGCAGTCGCAGTCGAATCAATTGTTGGCTGAGATTTCGTTGCAATTTTTGAGCATAGATACCTGCAATGTGGATAAAACCTTAACTGAAGTATGCCACAAAATAGGTCAGTTATTTGATGTTGAAAGGGTGAGTCTTCTCGAATTCAATCAGCAGCATGCCTATTACCGCAGCTTTTGGACCAGTGACTTACACGCAAATAAGGTCCAAGTGATTTCGGTAGATAATATTGCTCAACTGGCTAAAAAATTCGAGACGGAATCGACCTTAGTGATTGAGGATCTTGAGGCGTTAAAGGCTTTTTCACCACAGGAATATGAGGTAATGAAATCCGTGGGGATATGTTCGATTGCCGCCTTTGCGATTAAAAATGCTGGGGAGTTATTGGGATTGCTCTCGCTGTCGACTGTGTCGCGGCCATTAAATTGGAACGCCCAGAAAAAGAATATGCTGACCCAATTCGCCTCCGCATTGAACGAGTTACTGCTACGCGAACAGAAAGAGCGTCAGATGATAGTGCTACAACAAGCGCTGGTTGCCGCGAATAGCCAGTTAAAGGTGATGGCTGAGACCGATGAGTTAACTGGCTTAGCTAATAGACGACCCTTTACTGAAAGATTAGCTACAGTGCTACAAGCTAACACTCCAGCGGGATTGTTAATGTTGGATATCGATTATTTCAAATCCTACAACGACACTTATGGTCATCTTGAAGGCGATACTGTGCTCAAGCGAGTGGCAGATGCCTTAGCACAGTGCGATATCCTGCCGCATAATGCTCTATTGGCTCGCATTGGTGGTGAAGAGTTTGCTTTGGTCGTCGAGCAGGTCACGCCAGCACAGTTAACGGCTATTGCTACGCAACTGTGTTATCTCGTTGAGCAACTCAATATTCCCCATCAAGTATCTCCCTTGGCTGTGGTGACGATCAGTATTGGCAGCGTGTTTTTGCCATTAGATAAGATCTCGGGATTTAAGATGGCCGACGTATTACGCCGCGCCGATGTTTGCCTCTATCGCGCTAAGGATAAAGGTCGCAATAGAGTCGAGGTTGAAGTGATTTAATGGGAGCCGGTTGAAGGTGACGTTACTCTTTCGCCAAGATATCCCAACGCGTTGCTGGATTGGCTACTGAGCTTCAAGAGTCTAGGCGCTATGCTGCAAAATTGGAGACATATTCGGTTAGCATCACCACGCCACAGACGCCCTCAATCATGCTAACTAATTGATAACATTTGTATGAAACATAGCGGTAGATAAGTCGCTAAGATAAAAATTACTCAAGGTGAGGTAATATTAGGCGGCAGATGAGATATAATCTGTCGCCTATTGTCGATTTAGCGATGCACTCTGAGTGACATCCATGCTGCCATTCTGGACGTATTTTACGTAACGCAACTAAGCAAAGCCACGACTGCATAGTTAATTCTATTGGCTTAAATGTACGTTCTAGCAGCTCAATATCAAAGCCACCGCGCTCGGATGTCTAATGCCATCGAGTCGAGTAAAATAATTAAATGCTGTATATTCAGTCGCTTCGACATAAAACATTAGTTAAATGATGCAAGTGCATTAGCGCTATGCGTGGGCTGCGAGAGCGGAGTCACGCATAACTCGTGAATTTGCAGATATACTGAGTGCACCCTAAGGATTGTCATCTAAGCGCTCATTCATCTTTGGGGTGAAAGTGGTCAATACAATCTTGTTGTGCAGCGACCAGACAAAGCAAACTTTGCTCAAATACAATGAATTCAACTGACTCGCGAGCAATAAAGCGCGAGTTGGTCCTAGTTAGTCCAGTGTTAAATGAAAGGTGTTACATGAGTCTCTTTGATAACGTGATGATTATATTGTGTCTAATCGGCGCGAGTTGTTTTTTCTCTATGTCAGAAATTGCACTTGCCGCTTCACGTAAAATTCGTTTACGTCAGTTAGCCGATGAGGGCGATGCACGGGCAGAAAAAGTGCTGCAGTTACAAGCTGTTCCCGGTAGCTTTTTTACGGTAGTACAAATTGGTCTTAATGCCGTTGCCATCATGGGCGGTATTGTGGGTGAGTCGGCATTTCGGCCTTACTTCTATCAGTTGCTTTCCCCTTTAGTTGCCGAGCCTTGGCTGAGCCAATTGAGCTTTGTTTTATCCTTCATAACGGTAACCAGCGCCTTTATTTTAGTCGCCGATTTAATGCCAAAACGCATTGCCATGGCGATGCCTGAGCCTGTCGCTTTAGCTGTTGTCGGGCCTATGTCTTTCTGTATTGTGCTATTACGCCCATTAGTGTGGTTTTTCAATGGCATGGCTAGTGGTATCTTTAAACTGCTGCAGATCCCAACCGTGCGTAACGATGCCATCACCTCCGACGACATTTATGCCGTCATGAATGCGGGTGCCGAAGCTGGGGTGCTAGATCGCGGTGAGCAACAGATGATGGAAAATGTGTTTGAAATGCAAACCGTTTCTGTGACTTCGGCCATGACGGCCCGTGAAAGCTTAGTGTACTTTTTACTGCAAGACAGTGAAGAAGATATCAAGCGTAAAATTTCTGAAGATCCCCATACTAAGTTCCTCGTCTGCGATGGTCAGTTGGATATGATCAAAGGCTTCGTGGATGCGAAAGAATTGCTGATCCGTGTGATCAACGGTGAGAATATCATCTTAAAAGGCAGTAACTTAATCCATACTTCGCTGATCATTCCCGATACGCTGAGCCTGTCAGAAGCGATGGAATACTTTAAAAATAGTCGCGCCGATTTTGCCGTGGTAATGAACGAATACGCCTTAGTGGTGGGGATTGTCACGACTAACGATCTACAGCGCGCCGTAATGGGGGCTTGGTCATTGCACGAGAGCGAAGAGCAGATCATCGCCCGTGATAGTAACTCTTGGTTAGTCGACGGTGTGACGCCTATTACCGACGTAATGCGCGCCTTTGGTATTGAGGAGTTTCCGCATAATCAGAACTACGAAACCATTGCTGGTTTTATGATGTATATGCTGCGTAAAATCCCTAAGCGTACGGATTTCGTGAACTATGCAGGCTATAAATTTGAGGTGGTCGATATCGATTCGTACAAGGTCGATCAGCTATTGGTGACTCGTATCGATCCTATTGATAAGCTCAACTCGCCGGATGTGTAATCCTGTCATCTTGTGTTGATTGCCTTGCGATAGGAATCTTGTGGCAATAGCTCGTTAGCACCAATTTGATCGCAACTGTTCGATAGTGAAGCGGTTCTCTTTAGCTAAGTTTTTAGCTTTTTGAGAGCCGTTTCGGTTTCTATCTCGTTGAAACTCTCACTCGCACTTTTATTGTGTATTACTTTCCCCGTTTAAATCACATCCAAAAACGCATTAACGATGGGATCATCAAGTCGTTTCACTTTGCAGCAGCAACCTAACTCGAACGGTGGAATCGCAACTGGCGACGAGAGCAGCTGAATGCGATCTCGCACTGGGCTATTATTGATCACCACTTCGGGGCTCATGCTCACGCCACAACCTAACGCTACCATAGAGGCGATCGCTTCCTGTCCCGAGACTTGGGCGTAAATATTAGGGCTGATGCCCATTTGTTTGAACCAGTTATCGGCGCGGCGCCGTCCTGGGCCGTGATCTGGGATGATAAAGGGTACGCTCGACCAATCGATGGGCGTTTGACTCACTTGTTGCTGTACTGCACAGCGGATCGTCGGTGCGATAATCGACAGTGGCACATCGTCGATTTTGGCAAAATGTAAGCTGCTGGGGAAAGGATCGGGCAGGGCGGCGATGGCGATATCGGCGCGATTCTGCTGCACTTCTGCTAGCGCGTTGGCTGCATCTCCCGTGGTTAAGGCGATTTCGACGAAGGGATGCTCTTGGCGGAATAGATCCAATAAACCCGGTAAATGACTGTAGGCAGCAGTGACCGAGCAATATAGATTTAACCGACCGCGCAGTACGTCCTGCTTGAGATCGATACTGTGCTTGAGTGTGCTCCAATGGTTCAAGGTCTGCTCGGCGAATCGCTTAAACTCGTGTCCCGCGTGGGTTAAGGTCACGCTGCGATTATCCCGCTCTAATAGTTTAGCGTTCACTTCTTCTTCTAATCTTTGCAGTGCTCGGCTTAAGGTCGATGGGCTCACATGCATCTGCTCCGCGGTCTTGGCGAAGTGCAAACTGTCACATAAGTGCAGGTACAATTTGAGGGTACGAATATCCATAACTTATCCTGTTTAGCCTGAGCTTGAGTGCTGCATATTGCCGCCGATGTTGCTGCCAGTGTTACTGAGCGTTATTGCGGCTGACGTTGCGCATAATGCAATATGAAGTTCCGAATATATCATTTTAAGCAATGATAAGCATGGGTTATAGTGATTTCAATCACAACCAAGTCGTAACATTATGTTAGTTTGGTTGCGTCCAAAATTTCTGACTTATAGGTGGTATATCAGATGGCTAACTATTTTAACTCTCTGAATTTACGTCAACAATTAGCACAGCTTGGCCAATGTCGTTTCATGGATCGTTCTGAGTTTAGCGACGGCTGTAACTACATCAAAGATTGGAATATTGTTATTTTAGGTTGTGGTGCTCAAGGTCTTAACCAAGGCTTGAACATGCGTGACTCGGGTCTGAATATCTCTTTTGCCCTGCGTCCTGAAGCGATTGAACAGAAACGTGCCTCATGGCAAAAAGCAACCGATAACGGTTTCCGTGTCGGTACCTTTGAAGAATTAATCCCTGCGGCGGATCTGGTTCTTAATCTGACGCCGGACAAACAGCATTCAAACGTGGTTAACGCAGTTATGCCACTGATGAAGCAAGGCTCTACCTTGTCTTACTCACACGGCTTCAATATTGTTGAAGAGGGTATGCAAGTTCGTTCCGACATCACTGTGGTGATGGTTGCGCCTAAGTGCCCAGGTACTGAAGTGCGTGAAGAATACAAACGTGGTTTTGGTGTGCCTACCCTTATCGCTGTTCACCCAGAAAACGATCCAAACGGTGACGGTTTAGAGATTGCTAAAGCCTATGCTAGCGCAACGGGTGGAGACAGAGCCGGTGTTTTACTGTCGTCTTTCATCGCAGAAGTGAAATCGGATCTGATGGGCGAACAGACCATTCTGTGCGGTATGTTGCAGACGGGGGCCATCTTAGGTTACGAGAAAATGATCGCCGATGGCGTTGAGCCAGGCTATGCGGCCAAGCTTATCCAGCAAGGTTGGGAAACGGTCACTGAAGCGCTGAAACACGGCGGCATCACTAACATGATGGACCGTTTGTCTAATCCAGCCAAGATTAAAGCATTTGAAATTGCAGAAGATTTAAAAGAAATTCTGCAACCATTATTTGAAAAGCACATGGATGACATCATCAGCGGCGAATTCTCACGCACTATGATGGAAGACTGGGCAAACGATGATGCGAACTTACTGCGTTGGAGAGCCGAAACTGGCGAAACAGGTTTCGAAAATGCGCCCGTATCGAGCGAGCATATCGACGAACAAACCTATTTCGACAAAGGTATTTTCCTTGTCGCTATGATCAAAGCGGGTGTGGAACTGGCGTTCGATACTATGGTGTCTGCGGGTATCGTGGAAGAGTCGGCCTATTACGAGTCACTGCACGAAACCCCACTGATCGCTAACACGATTGCCCGTAAGCGTTTGTACGAAATGAACGTAGTGATTTCAGACACAGCCGAATACGGTTGCTACCTGTTCAATCACGCTGCCGTACCTATGCTGCGTGACTATGTTAATGCCATGTCATCTGAGTATTTAGGTGCTGGCCTGAAAGACAGCGCAACCGGTGTCGACAACCTAACGCTCATCGCTGTTAACGAAGCGATTCGTGAAACGGCAGTGGAATATGTTGGTGCTGAGCTTCGCGGTTACATGACAGATATGAAGAGCATTGTTGAGGCTTAATTGATCGTTAGTTAAGCCCAGTATTGGGGGAGAGGGTTGAGACTCAAAGGACTTAGGTCTCAGCTCAGTTCCCAAGCAAGCTCAAGATAGTGAAACGCGCATCTTGAGCTTGCTTAGTGATGAATCAGCTTAGTGATAAATCAGTTAGTGAGAAACAAATTTTTTTCCTGTTCAGTGGGTTGTCGAGCGGGCAAAAACGACACAGTTAGTGAGTCTATCGTTCAGTAGGTGAATCGCGCCGACTGAGGCTCAACAGTTAACGTTTTACTTTGTTGTTTTGCATTGTCTCGGCAGGGAAGCTGAATTTTTTTTGACAAAAGATATTTTTTATTGTGTTTGGCTGTCGCTTTATGGTAAAGCTAATAACTCGCGGTAGGGCAAAGTCCAAAGCGAAACTAACTTTCATGCAATATCCCAATTTTAGAAACACCGATTAGGAATCCATATTGATGTTTAACCAAGCTGCCAAGCTCATTCTCGTGATTATTACCGTCGTGATTATTAAATCACAGCGGGGGCGGCGCATGGCGAACTGATAGACCTAAAAGGTTAAAAGTTTCGAAAGAACCCCCCGCTCCGAAAGGACCGGGGGGTTCTTCGTTTCAGGGCCTAGAGTAAGGTTCTAAGCTTCGAAAGAGTAAAAATTAGCGTCGATTTTCGGCAATTCAGGACTAACGTAGCGAGAGAGAATATGGAACCAGGGCAGATGATCAGAGGCGCAGACGCGGTAATCAAAGTGTTAGCAGCACATGGAGTCACCACAGTGTTTGGTTACCCAGGTGGTGCCATTATGCCAATATACGATGCCCTCTATGGAAGCCCTGTTGAACATCTCTTAAGCCGTCACGAACAAGGCGCCGCCTTTGCTGCCGTAGGATACGCAAGAGCCAGCGGTAAAACCGGCGTGTGCTTTGCGACCTCTGGCCCAGGCGCGACTAACCTGATCACTTCCTTAGCCGACGCGCTGTTAGATTCAGTGCCTATCGTGGCCATTACGGGCCAAGTCTCTACCGCCGTTATCGGCACTGATGCGTTTCAAGAAATCGATGTGCTGGGCATGTCACTGAGCTGCACTAAGCACAGTTTTATGGTGACAAACATCAACGATCTTATCCCAACCTTATATCAAGCCTTCGAAATCGCCGCATCCGGCCGCCCTGGCCCTGTGCTGGTCGATATCCCGAAGGATATCCAAATCGCCCAATTGGAATATCGCACACCTTTGCTGGCCGTGATGAACGAACCCCAAGCCGAGATAAGTGATATCGACGCTGCCCGTGCACTGTTGGCTGAGGCTAAACAGCCTATGTTGTATGTCGGCGGTGGTGTCGGCATGGCGGGCGCGGTCGATCAACTGCGTGAGTTTATCAAAATAACGGGTATACCTTCGGTCGCGACCTTGAAAGGGCTTGGCAGTATCGCCCACGGCACGCCCGGTTACTTAGGCATGTTAGGCATGCATGGTGGCAAGGCGGCTAACTTAGCGGTACAGGATTGTGATTTGCTGATCGTGGTGGGCGCCCGTTTCGACGACAGAGTCACCGGCCGTTTAGCGAGCTTTGCCGACAAGGCCAAAGTGATCCATTTAGACATAGACGCCGCTGAGCTGGGCAAGTTACGTATGCCAGAGGTGGCAATCGCCGGTGACTTACGCCAAATCCTCCCCGCCTTAGCCATGTCGATGAACATTACGCCTTGGCAGGCTGAGGTGGAGCATTTATCCCGTAAGCATCAATGGGATTATCAACACCCCGGCAGTTTGATCTATGCGCCTGCGCTGCTGCGCCGTTTAGCCAATAAATTACCCGAAGACAATGTTGTTTGTTGCGATGTGGGCCAGCACCAAATGTGGGTGGCCCAGCATATGTGGTTCCGCCGTCCAGAAGATCATTTGTCCAGCGCGGGCTTAGGCACTATGGGCTTTGGCTTGCCTGCCGCGATTGGTGCGCAAGTGGCCCGTCCCGATGCGACTGTGGTGACTGTCTCTGGCGACGGTTCTTTTATGATGAATGTGCAGGAACTGACCACCATCAAACGCCGCAAGCTGCCAGTGAAAATCGTGCTGGTTGATAACCAAAAGCTTGGCATGGTGAAACAGTGGCAACAGCTATTCTTTGAAGAACGCTACAGCGAAACGGATTTATCCGATAACCCAGATTTTGTTTTATTGGCCTCCGCCTTTGATATCCCCGGCCGCACGATTTTCTCTTCCGACGAAGTGGAAGAAGCCTTAACAGAAATGTTAGCGGCTAAGGGCCCGTATTTATTACACGTTGCAATCGACGATGCTTTTAACGTTTGGCCACTGGTGCCCCCAGGCGCATCAAACAGCGATATGATGGACGAAATGGAGAAACAAACATGATCCACTCTCTGGAATTAACGGTTCAACAACGCCCCGAAGTGCTTGAGCGTGTTTTGCGCGTGACTCGCCACCGTGGCTTTACGATTACCCAAATGCAGATGCGCATGAATGACGATGCGAGTCTATCACTGGATATGGAGGTCGATAGCGAACGTGCCATCGAACTGCTAAGTAATCAGCTGAATAAACTGATTGATGTGACTCAATGTAAGGTATTGTTACCGCTGAGCTTGCAACAAACGGCGAATGCTTAAGGCCTTGCTTGGGTTCATTTTAGTCCCTGATGTTGAGTGACTATGAGTGCCAGATATTGAGACGAATGCGGTAAGTGCAGCATTCGCCATGTGAATTAAGAATACGATTTTCGATTTGAGATAAAGGATACAGTCAATGCCAAAGTTACGATCAGCTACCAGTACCGAAGGCCGCAATATGGCGGGTGCACGTGCGTTATGGCGCGCCACAGGGGTGAAAGACAATGATTTTGGTAAGCCAATTATCGCCATTGCTAACTCCTTTACTCAGTTTGTACCGGGTCATGTGCACTTAAAAGACATGGGCTCACTCGTGGCTAGCGCCATTGAAGAAGCGGGCGGTATCGCAAAGGAATTCAATACGATCGCCGTCGATGACGGTATCGCCATGGGCCACGGCGGCATGCTTTACAGTCTGCCATCGCGTGAGCTTATCGCCGACAGTGTGGAATACATGGTTAATGCCCACTGCGCCGATGCTTTAGTGTGTATCTCCAACTGCGACAAGATCACACCTGGCATGTTGATGGCGGCGCTGCGCCTCAATATTCCCGTCGTGTTTGTGTCCGGCGGACCGATGGAAGCGGGTAAAACTAAGCTGTCAGATAAGCTCATCAAACTCGACTTAGTCGATGCTATGGTGGCGGGCGCCGACTCGAACGTGAGCGATGAAGACAGTGCCAAAATCGAGCGTAGCGCATGCCCAACCTGTGGCTCTTGCTCTGGCATGTTTACCGCCAACTCAATGAACTGTTTAACCGAAGCACTAGGGTTATCGCTGCCGGGTAACGGTTCTATGCTGGCAACCCACGCGGATCGCCGCGAGCTGTTTTTGGAAGCGGGGCGCCGCGTGATGGCGCTGGCAAAACGTTATTATCATCAAGATGATGAATCGGCATTACCACGCAATATCGCCAACTTTAAAGCCTTCGAAAATGCCATGACCTTAGATATCGCCATGGGCGGTTCATCTAATACCGTATTGCATTTATTGGCCGCCGCGCAGGAAGCTGATGTTGATTTTACCATGGCGGATATCGACCGCATGTCGCGCTTGGTGCCGCACCTTTGTAAGGTTGCGCCATCGACGCCTAAATATCATATGGAAGACGTGCACCGTGCGGGCGGCGTGATGGGGATTTTAGGTGAGCTAGACAGAGCCGGATTACTGCATACCGATGTGTTCCATGTGGCGGCCGATGAAGGTGGCAATTTGAAGTCTGTATTGGCGAAATACGATGTGATGCAGACGCAAGATGAAAAAGTAAAACATTTCTTTATGGCGGGACCTGCGGGGATTCCGACCACTAAAGCCTTTAGCCAAGATTGTCGCTGGCCGTCACTGGATAATGACAGACAAGAAGGCTGTATCCGTAGCCGCGAGTTTGCCTTCAGCCAAGAGGGCGGTCTTGCCGTATTGTCGGGTAATGTGGCCGAAAACGGCTGTATCGTTAAAACGGCGGGCGTAGATGAATCTAATCTGACCTTCATCGGCTCGGCGCGCGTTTATGAAAGCCAAGATGATGCAGTGGCGGGCATTTTAGGCGGTGAAGTGGTGGCGGGCGACGTGGTGGTTATCCGTTACGAAGGCCCGAAAGGTGGCCCAGGTATGCAAGAAATGTTGTATCCAACCAGTTACTTAAAATCACGTGGTTTAGGTAAGGCCTGCGCGCTGATCACCGACGGTCGTTTCTCTGGTGGTACTTCAGGTTTATCTATCGGCCACGTCTCACCCGAAGCGGCCGCTGGCGGTACAATCGCCTTGATTGAAAATGGTGATCGCATCGAAATTGATATACCCAAGCGCAGCATCAAGCTGGCAGTAAGCGATGTTGAACTCAATGCTCGCCGCGAAAAAATGCACAGTCTTGGCCCAATGGCGTGGAAACCTATTGGTCGCCAGCGTTATGTGTCACTCGCACTTAAGGCCTACGCCATGCTCGCCACCAGTGCCGACAAGGGCGCGGTGCGCGATCGCAGTAAACTGGAGGACTAATTATGTTTACTGCATCTATGTTGCCACTCTCATTGCAAACTCAGGCGGATTTAGCCCATTTTCAGTTGGCACAAAGCTATCTGCAAAAAATCCTGTTGTCATCTGTGTATGACATAGCGAAAGTGACGCCGCTTTCAAGTATGAACAAGTTATCGGCGCGTTTAGGTTGTCAGGTATTTTTGAAGCGCGAAGATATGCAGCCAGTGCATTCCTTCAAGTTACGCGGTGCCTATAACCGTATCGCCCAGCTGACGAAAGAAGAATGTCAGCGCGGTGTGGTGTGTGCTTCGGCAGGCAATCATGCTCAGGGTGTGGCTATGTCGGCGGCGAGTCGCGGTGTGGATGCTGTGATTGTAATGCCTGAGACGACGCCCGATATTAAAGTCGATGCGGTGCGCCGTTTAGGTGGCAACGTGGTATTGCACGGCCAAGCCTTCGATCAAGCCAATGGCTTTGCGATGGCGATGGCTAAAGAAGAGGGCCGAGTCTATATCGCGCCCTTCGATGATGAAGCTGTGATCGCAGGCCAAGGCACTATCGCCCAAGAGATGTTGCAGCAGCAGCGCGATCTCGAAGTGGTATTTGTGCCCGTGGGCGGTGGCGGTTTAATCGCGGGTATCGCAGCCTATTACAAGGCGGTGATGCCGCAGGTGAAAATTGTCGGCGTCGAGCCAGAAGATGCCGCTTGTTTAAAGGCAGCGATGGAAGCGGGCGAACCTGTGACGCTGGCGCAAGTCGGTTTATTTGCCGACGGCGTGGCGGTTAAACGTATCGGCACTGAGCCGTTTAGAGTCGCGAAACTTTATGTCGATGAAGTAGTGACTGTCACCTCGGATGAAATCTGCGCTGCGGTGAAAGATATCTTCGAAGACACCCGAGCGATCGCCGAACCCGCTGGGGCCTTGTCCTTGGCTGGGCTTAAAAAATACGTCAGCACTAATACCAGTGGAGATTGCGGCAATGGTGAAAAAGTCGCCGCGATTTTAAGTGGCGCCAATGTGAATTTTCACAGTCTGCGTTATGTGTCGGAACGCTGTGAGCTTGGCGAGCAAAAAGAAGCGGTACTGGCGGTGAAAGTCCCTGAGCGTCCGGGAAGTTTCTTAACATTCTGTGAGTTGCTTGATAAGCGGGTGATGACAGAGTTTAATTATCGTTTCAGCAGTCGTGATCTTGCCGTGGTGTTTGCTGGCATTCGCTTAAGCCGAGGCCAAGGTGAGCTAGAACAAATCATTGCCACCTTAGAGGCTAATGGTTTTGAAGTTCAGGATTTATCCGGGGATGAAACCGCGAAATTGCATGTGCGTTATATGGTTGGCGGTCATCCACCTGAGCCTTTAGAGGAGCGTTTATTTAGCTTCGAGTTCCCCGAACATCCCGGCGCGCTGCTGAAGTTTTTAACGACCTTGCAGAGCAAATGGAACATTAGTCTGTTCCATTATCGCAACCACGGCGCGGCCTTTGGCCGAGTGCTGGCGGGATTTGAAGTACCCGCGAGTGATGCTTTGCCGTTCCAACAGTTTTTAACTGAGTTGGGTTTTGTCTATCAAGAGGAAACTCAAAGTCCTGCCTATCAGCTGTTTTTAAATGCGGGTAACGGCAACAAGGCGTTACAACCTTAGCGCACCATGCGCGTGATAGTTATGTTCGTCATAACTAAGGCTAAAGGAGGAGCGCACAGGCGCTCCTTTTTGTGGTAGTTTTGTAGACTTAATACTCTAGCCGCCGATTAGCGCGCCACAGTTAAGTCGCTGACGATTGGCTGACTTTTAAAAAGTATTGGCTAACGAATAATAACTAGACCTCGACCTACACGCATTAAGGAGACATGATGTTACCAGCACCGCGTTTTACCGCTTTTAATCCTCCTCGCCGTATTTTAATGGGCCCTGGCCCGTCGGATGTTTATCCCGAAGTGCTTGCGGCGCAGTCCAGACCTACAGTTGGCCACTTAGATCCGCTGTTTGTGGGCATGATGGATGAGCTTAAGAGCCTGATCCAATACGCCTTCCAAACTAAAAACGAAATGACCATGGCGGTATCAGCGCCGGGCAGTGCGGGCATGGAAACCTGTTTCGTTAACTTAGTCGAGCCGGGTGAGAAGGTGATTGTCTGTCGTAACGGTGTGTTTGGTGAGCGTATGCGCCAAAATGTCGAGCGTATGGGCGCCATTGCCGTGCTGGTGGACAATGAGTGGGGCACACCTGTTGATCCTGCAGCGGTTGAAGCGGCACTGAAAGCCAATCCCGATGCCAAATTTTTAGCCTTTGTGCACGCCGAAACCTCAACTGGCGCCTTGTCCGATGCCAAAACTCTGTGCGCATTAGCCAAAACCTATGGCTGTTTGAGCATAGTTGATGCGGTGACTTCCCTTGGCGGCGTTGAGTTAAGAGTCGATGAATGGGGCATAGATGCTATTTATTCTGGCAGTCAAAAGTGCCTTTCCTGTGTACCGGGTTTATCGCCCGTGTCTTTCTCGCCTGCTGCCGTCGAAAAACTCAAGAATCGCAAGACCCCAGTGCAAAGTTGGTTCCTCGATCAAAGCTTAGTGATGGCCTATTGGACTAGCGCGGGCGGCAAACGTAGTTACCATCACACTGCGCCAGTGAATGCGCTTTATGCACTGCATGAATCCCTGCGTATGTTGGCGGCCGAAGGCTTAGAGAATGCGTGGCAACGCCATCACGAGATGCACTTAGTGCTGCGTGCTGGGCTGGAAAAGTTAGGGCTAAATTTTGTGGTGGCCGAAGATTCGCGTCTGCCACAACTTAACGCAGTTTATATTCCTGCAGGTGTCGATGATGCCGCGGTGCGGGCTCGTTTGCTCAAAGATTATAACCTCGAAATCGGCGCCGGCCTTGGCGCCCTTGCGGGTAAAGCATGGCGCATTGGCCTCATGGGTTTTGGTGCCCGTCGTGAAAATGTCGCCTTATGCCTCAAGGCATTAGAAGAGGTGTTGAACTAATATGCCAAGATTACGCCTTGCCTTTTGCGGGCTAATGATCGCTTTGCTCAGTGCCTGCTCGGTGAATAATACGAGCAATGTCTCCTGCGATTTTGTGCGCGGAACCAACAATAATCAAAGTATACGTGAGGCGAGCGGCCACGATACGGGCAGCGCAGATGAGCGACAAAAAGATGTCGGTATCGGCTTCTTGAATGTCATCTTCGGCGGCATCAGTCGAGCACTTTCTTCCGATGATTCATCGGATGGAAAGTGCGTGTAATAATTGAGTTTTAATGTTGGCTGTCTATATGTTTGCGGCCTTACGGCCGAGGTGAATCAAGGTCGTGGGGCTTCACCCCACACCCGACCAAGGAGGACTGCTCGTCCTATCCTCCTTGGATTCTCCAAGACGCCCCCAACGGAGTTGAAAGCCCCTTGTGCTCATAGCCAAATTTGCTATCGCTTCCGAAGGATGCGTCCCTGCACCTGCGAAAGCTAGTCGGTCATCCATGACCGAACTCACGCAATTTGTCTATTCGCCCTGCGGCAACTCCGAGGGGAGGTGAACTTCTGTAGCCTCGGTGTTGACTGTTAATGCCAAGTGCTTTTTGTATGTCCGAGTTTTTTGGGGCATGCCGAGACTCACGCAATTTATTCCAACGCCCCGCTGCAACTTCGCAGGGAAATCGTATCCTGCGGCATTCGTGGTCAAATTAGGTAAAAACTACCGAATACCAACAATGTGGATTTATCGGCTTGCTAAAGTATTCTTACGAACTAATTCTGAAACTTCACTAATAACACTCCTTGAGCGGCTTTCCCCACCTAAAATGCCAGTCAACATGTCTGCTTTAAAGCATAAATTATCAGCATTAGTGAAGGACTTTGACTTTTTTGGTATCTTCTTACTAAGTTCAATCATCTTTTGAAAACTAGCGCTTTTTTGGTAGTTATCTAACATATTCTTAATAACAGGTATCGCTAAACGAGAAGGTTTCATAAGATAAGCAGCATCCCCATGAATATAGGGATAAAGAGAGTCTACACCACCGCTACGCTCAACGAACTCATTTACTAATCCTTTAGCGCCGATAATTTCTGGCGGTGTCATTACAAAAACTTCCTCTCTTAAAAATGCTAAATCAATTGAATTCTCCTCAGCAGACTGTTGAGCCCATAAGACTGAGTTGCACCATTTTGTATACTCAATCAATGGATCAAAACTATTGTATGGAGGAATGAATCGACTATTAGCAATATCAGCCCCTAATTCAGTCGCTTTAAATTCACTTACTTTAGTATCAAAGTCTGAGTCGTTAGGTTGACAACCTGTGAGCAATAAAAATAAAATAACACCAGTGATTCTCATAATTATCTCCCTATAAATCCACACTGCAAAAATAGTTTAAATTATTTACTATTGATCAATCTAGCATTCAAGATAAAAGAGCAACATAGCGTCATTTAATTGGATATTCAAGTAATGCTAGATTTTTAAGTAGAGAAGGCATCGGATTAATCGGTGATGGCATTTGAGAAACCGTAGTCTGTAATCTCTATGCAAAACAGTGAGGAAATTGATGACGTTGGTCAAGTATTTCATTGGATGCATTATGGTTTCCTATTAAAGGGCATTGACTTAGGGTTGATTATTTAGCTGATGAGCATCTTCTAGTTAATGATAACTTTAATTTCATAACCTTTTCCAGTCGGCCAGTTTTCTCTAACTACATTAACCATAGATGTGCCAATTTTTTCTGAAAAATTATTTCCATGACTAATTGCACTTTGGATAGAGGTAGACAACATTTCTCCTGAAATTTTAGGAATAAGAATTGATGCTGTATATTGTAGTACTTCATTTGCAATGGTTTCAGAAGATGGGTCATTAATATTTAGAACAAGCTTAACTAGTTTTACTGAATCTCTATCGCCTTCAGCATAAAAAGCAATATTATTTGGAAGTGGAAATGCCTCTCCAATATCTTTATATGGACTAGAACATCCGTATTCTTGCTCATAATGGTTTTTCCAACCACCAGTTTTTAAACCAATCTCGGACATTAAATTACAAGCTTGAAAAGGCTCAGTGATGTTCAATTCTGCAATTGCTTGGGTTGAAGACAGAATACTGATGATAGCTATAAGTAATCTTTTCATTTAGACATTCCAAGTGTAGAGCTAATGTTATTTTCGATGAATCTGGACATCCAAGATTAAACTGCAACATAGCAGGATAAATAGGGAAGTACATCTTTTCTTCATGGCTATTATTCTGAATCTTGATTCAAAAGATATGTCTATGGAGGTGGTTAACTCGATCTTGGCATTGGACTTCGGGTAGTTCTGGCTATCAGGATACATGATAGTTAACGGAATTAAGCACTGGCATGTAAGTGACCGTTCGTGACAGGGATGTCACGGTCGAGCACACAGGGATGTGCTTGCTGCGTGTCACTGGAATGACAGTGCTTAATCACTTCTTACGTCACAGAGTCAGAACATACACATCTTTTGAGGTACTCTTCGTCGAATTTTTTTTATAACTAAAGCCTGTGAGTTACAGGAATGACAGTGCTTAATCGGAACTCACTAAATATGCACAGGACAATCAGCCTTCGCTTTTTGCTAATTGACATATAATGTCATCCCGCTATTATGGCAGCACCTCAGATTACACGAACAAGATCCTATAAATGAAAAAGTTATTTATTATGCTGGCGATGATTTTTGCGGTTAGCTTAGTTACTAGCCCTGTCGTTGAAGCGAAAAAATTCGGCGGTAGTAAGTCTATCGGCAAGAGTCACCAAACGGCTCCGGCTCAACCAGCGGCGACCAACACACCGACTACTGCGCCAGCGGGAGCACCGGGCAAAAAAGGTATGATGGGCGGCATGTTAGGCGGTTTATTAGCAGGTGGCTTATTGGCTGCGCTGTTTATGGGCGGTGGTTTTGAAAATATTCAAATCATGGATATTTTGATTATCGGTTTGCTGGCATTCGTGCTATTCAAAATCGTCCGTACTGTGATGGCCTCAAAAGCGGGTGCGCAGCCAAGACCTGCCTATGCAGGGACGAGTCAGCCAAGTCCTAATCTACAACGCCAACAGACTGAACAAACAGGTTTTGCTACCAATGCAAACAGCGGCAGCAATGGTTTTGGCCAAGCGACAAGTGATGTGCCCTTTAATTTACCTGCGGGTTTTGATTTACCCGGCTTTTTGGAAGGCGCTCGCAGTCATTACAAAACTCTACAATTGGCTTGGAATGAAAACGACTTAAGCAAAATCCAAGACTATGTTTCTATTGATCTTTACAATGAACTCAGCAACCAACGTCGCGAGTTAGTTGGCGATCAGCACACAGAAGTGATGTTTTTGGATGCAGAACTTGTCCGCGCCACACACAATGCAAATCTTGCGGAAGTGAGTGTTAAATTTAGCGGCCGCTATCGCGATACTGTTGAAGGCGTAGAAGAGGACATTAAGGAAATCTGGCATTTAGAGCGTAACGTAACACAAGCCAATTCACCTTGGTTAATTGTGGGTATCGAACAGTAATCAGCTCAGTGTTTAAAGCAGCCTTAATCTCTTAAGGCTGCTGTTTACATCCCCTTTCGTTTCAATCCAGCCTTACCCTAACAGTTCAACGTCATCGATAGATTGAAAAAATCCGGCTGTCATCGCATTCACTATTGGCGGCAGCAAGACTTTGCTGATTATTTTAAAGTAGTTAATTAGTGCATCAATTGCTAAATAAAAAATCCCCGCACTTAGCGGGGATTTTTTAGTTGTTCAAAGGGTTACACAAATTGTCTGATGGCTATGGCGATAATCAGCACAGGGCAAACATACTTCACATACCTTGGCCAAATGCGCCAAAAAAGTCCTGTGCTATCGACGCCTTCCTGCCCACGAATTGCCTTGAGCAGCTGGGTTTGGCGCCAAATCCAACCTAAGTAAACCGCAATACCGAGGGCGACCAGCGGCTGGGCGATTTGGGTGGTCAGCGTGACGGTGAAACTAAATAGCGTCTCAAAAAATACCGCCAGTAATAGGGATAATGAGGTCAGTAATAGGCCTATGATCAAGGTGGCGCGTTGGCGGCTGAGTCCGAATTTTTGCATCACATAGCTAGTCGGCACTTCGGCGATGGATATGGCCGAGGTTAAGCCTGCGATGATCAGCAGAATAAAGAAAATCACGCTGATGATAAGGTTGGCCGTATCGCCTAAGGTCGAAAATAACGCGGGTAAGACAGTAAACACCAATGCATCCGAATCGAGTAACTTGCCCTCAGCGTTAAAAATCTGCACGCCATTGTGCTGGGCGACATACATGGCTGGGATGATTAAAAAGGCGGCGAGAAAGGCGATACCGCTGTCGGTAAAGGCAACCCAGACGGTCAGTTTGGCAATATTCTCTTTTTGGCCCAGATAACTGCCGTACACCATCATGGCACCTGTGCCTATGGTGAGGGAGAAGAAGGTCTGTCCGAGCGCGCTGATCAAGGTATCTGGCGCCAGTGCCTTGGTAAAGTTAGGCGTTAGTAGCGCGCTTATCCCTTCGCTCGCACCATTTAGGGTGAAGATATACGCCACGCCCGCGATCAGCATGATCAGTAATAACGGCATTAAGCGTTTCGACCATTTTTCTATGCCTTCTTGCACGCCTTGCAGTAATACCAGAAAAACCAGCGTGCTGAAGATCAGTGTAAACACCAGATTACGTGACAGCGAAAAATCCACTAGCCAAGCGGCGGTATCATTCGAGCCAAAGGCTGTGGCGATAGGCGCGATGGCAAAGCTGACAAACCAGCCGGAGAGAATACTGTAGAAGGTATAAATCAATCCCGCTGTCACTATGGAAAGCAAACCTATGGTCTTGCCTAAACCGCGGGTGAGCGAGTTGAAGCCGAGTTTGCCCATGGCATCGGCGGGGTTGGTTTGCCCGTGGCGACCTATCATAAGTTCGGCCATCAGCATGGGAATGCCTAGGATGAAAATCAGCACTAGGTACACCAGTAGAAAGGCGCCGCCACCATGGGTGGCTGCTTGGGTGGGGAATCCCCAAATGTTGCCGACGCCAACGGCGCTACCTGCGGCCGCCATGATAAAACCCAAGCGTGAGCTGAAGTGGTTAGTTGAACTTGTATTGGCCGATTGCATTGTGCCTCCCGTAAAAAGAAGGCGTATCTTAGGCGGATAAATTAGGATTTCAACGCAATTTTAGTGCGTTAATTTGGTGTTAATTGGCAATAATTTATCGTTTTTTGGCTATAAGTTAATGTTGTGTGCTGCCTATCTGTTTTGTGCGAGATTTTATTGCTATCAGGTGCGGCGGATGGTCGAGATTTGGCGAATCATTGCGATGATAAAAATTCATTGAATTGTGATCTTATGGTCAAAAAATACCGTATGGCAGATGTCTAACCGCTATTTTGTGCTATGACTGTTACTTGTGCCGATGTCTTGTTTGTGGTGTTTGCTGTGACTGTTGAGTGTTGGCTTATGCTTGAATGTTGACGTGCCCTAAGGGAATGGCCGTGTGGTCCTTAACCTTTTTGAGGACAAAGCTGGAATGCACCCCTGCGATATGCACGTTGGTCGTGAGTTTATCTAACAGGAAAGTGCGAAAGTGCGTCATATCTTGTACTAGCACTTTAAGTTGGTAGTCGGCCTCTGAGCCAGTGATCAGCGCGCATTCTTGGACTTCTTCGTAGGCGAGTGCATTGGTTTCAAATTGATTGAGAATCGCCGGCGTATGTTTCTCCATTCGAACATGGATATACGCGGTCAAATGCAGGTTGAACTTATCCGCCGACAGACGCGTTGCATAATCGGCAATATAACCCGCTTCTTCTAAGGCTTTAACACGGCGCGAGCAAGGAGATGGCGATAGTCCGACTTTATTGGCCAGTTCGAGATTCGATAATCTGCCGTGGGTTTGCAGTAAGCGCAGAATCGTTAAATCGAGTTGATCGAGTTTGTAGGGGTGAGTGTCTGTCATTGAAAGCTTAGGTTTAACTGAGTCAGCCTCTAGTTTGCCAGTCTTAGCGGACTTTGCCAAAAATCTTGATCAAATGAGACATTTTAAGGTTGTGACAGTGATAACGGATAGAGATTTTGGGAGTCGTGCTGTTTGGAACTCCCGTTATTTACCGCTATTGTTATGATACTAATAAGAGTGAGACACTGTATGCGCTTGAGTTTGTTGCTAATCTGCTTATTCATATTACCGACTTATGCATTTTCTGCATCGTTAACCATTGGTAGCGCTCTAAATCGACCGCCTTATATTATCGAAGATGCTGAATCAGGGCTTGAGATCGATATTATTAAGGCCGCGTTTAAGGAAATGGGGCAGCCAGTCAACTTTAAATTCTACTCTCGTAAACGCCAAGTTTTATATTTCAATAAAGATCGATTAGATGCTGTGATGACGATGAACCCTGCAAATGGCGTTGATGGTTATTGGTCCAATGATTATGTTGAATATACCAATGTGGCGATCAGTTTGGCCGAACAACACCTTGAAATAACACGTATTGTGGATCTTAAAAAGTACAGTGTCGCCGCTTTTGAAAATGCTCGCTTCTTACTTGGCCCTGAGTTTAATGCCGTAGCGCAACAGACTATTTATCGTGAAGTCGATAGCCAATTAAGCCAGAACCGTATGTTGTACTTAGGTCGCATTAATACTGTGATTGCCGATCGTTATATATTCGCTCAACTGAATAAGTTCGTTGAGGATGATGTTGATACCCAGCAAGCATTAAGCTACCACTTTATTTTCCCCCCAACATCCTATCGAATGGTGTTCCACAACTCAGTGGCGCGGGATACTTTCAATCAAGGGCTCGCTAGAATTAAGGCCAATGGAATTTATCAGGCTCTAGTAGCAAAATACTTAGGCAGTGCTTAGCAATGCCTAAGTATTTAACTTCATAGTGTTTGAAGCTGTCGTATGTGAGTCGACAGCCAAATCCAGACGCTGAATTAACAGCGTTAGCGCTCAGATCCTTTAGCAAACGCATGCGAGAGTGGACGCAACTTACTGACAAAGAACACGCTACATCCGCTGATGATGGCGGCTAAAAAGGTTGAAAACAGTACATCCTGTGGCCAATGCATGCCAAGCAGCATACGGCTTAATCCCATCAAAAATCCCCAGCTCCATAACGCCATGACTAAGCTAGGTAATCCAGCGAGTAGCAAATAGTAGCTGGCGGTAAGCACTAGCGTCACAGCAAAAATGGTATGTCCCGAAGGAAAAGAATAGCCGATTTCATTTTCCCAATGCTGATGGATCCGTGAGTCGAGTTTCAAGGCAGGTTCTGCAGCGATCAAGCCATCGAGTGCATTGGCAATTGTCTTTGAACGTGACTGTTTATCCAATTGATAAAAGGCATCGAGTGAAAGCGGTTCATGCTTAGGCAGTGCTTGTTCTGCTAGAAAAACGAGATTAGGTCTGGGTTCTTTAAAATAGGATTTGAGGGTGTGGCTTAAGCCTAAACTGATAACTTGGCTGAGGCTGATGGCAAAAAATAAACTTATAAAGAGTGGTTTAGGCATATGACGATAGACGATCGCCAATACAAACAAGACTGTTGCGACGCCATAGGGTGCAGTGCCAGTCATGGTAATCCAATATAAGGTTTTGGCTAAGGTAGAGTGCAGATCGATCAGTGGAAACAGCTGATTCTGTGTCAGTAATAGTAAGCCCGGAATGGTTGCCAACAGTATCCAAGCTAAACCTAAACGGCGTAAAAGATAGACGCTATGGGTCAAAATATAAGCCTCTTCATAAAACGCCATAGGCTACAACGCGGCAATGGTTTTGCCAATAAAAAAATCCCGACAGCAAAAGATGGCGCTGTCGGGGGTCTTCAAGGGTGGATCGGTAGGGCGCTATTGCGCCGTGTTCTTAGGGTGATGCCTAGTCACGAACATCAAAATCAACAGTACGACTAACAGTAAACCTGAACCCATCAATAGGGCGTAATCTTCCAGTTGCAGTATCGAGTACAGCACGGCATATAAACTCACCAGCATAATGCCCACTAATGCACCGCGCTTAATACTTGCTGTGGCACTCCCTACATAAGCCGATATCGACAGCACGGGAATACAGGCGGCAATTAAATAGGCATGCAAGAAGGCTAGATGCTCAGATAGCGAGAGTAGTAGCAAATAGAACAAGGCCATGGCGCTGCCGACTAACACATATTGAATCGTGCTTAGGCTGGTTTTTTGTCCGATTTCGAAGATAAACAACATGATAAAAGTCAGCACGATAAACAGTAGGCCGTATTTTACCGAGCGATCAATCTTGCCGTAGTGAGTCACTGGTTCGAATAAAATCGCATTGGCCGACACTTCAGTGAGAGTCGATTGATTACTCTTAATAAACTCTTGTGGATAGTTACGGGTTAAGTGGCTGATATTCCAACTTGCAGTAAAGCCTTGCGCGTTGATGTCCCGTTCTGCGGGTAATAATCCCTTAAAGCTTGGATGCGGCCAGTCGGCGCGAATATTGATTAGCGTTTGCTCGCCTAGTGGCAATGCGCTGATAGACTGAGAGCCGCGTAGTGTCATGGCAAAATCCACACTAAAATCACTCGCTTCGCTGACTTGGATCTTTTGATTAAAGCCTTTTTCTAAACCGCCAGTGGTTAACCCCGTGCCCGACATCAGTGATCCAGAGAGTAATGTCGATTCACCGGTGATTTCAATTTTTTCTACTTTATCAATTGCTTGATTCGATGACACCCCAAAGACTAACCGGGCATTTTTGTTATCGAAGGCGATAAGGTTAGGAATATCATAACGGTTAAGGCTGAAGTCGGCCTGACCTTGTAGAGCTGCGTTATACACCAGCGATTGATAAATGCCACGGGTGCGAAAATCATGTTTTAGGTCTAAGTCGAGGGTGAGCTTTTTCGGTAGGATCACTAGCTCATCTTGATAGGTACGCTTCACTTCATGGCGAGTTTTACCGTCGTTACTGACTTCTTCTTGTAACACAAAATAGCTGTAAGGGATCACCAGCGCAGGACCTGAGAGGGTTTGCTGCTCACCCCATGAACGGCCGATTTCATCGACAACGCTGTGGTAAAGGGCTTGGCGATCAGAAGTCATATCCATAATGATCCCCAGCGGGATCAACGCGAGGATTGACAGTATGCCAATGGTTAAGGCTTTTAATAAGGTGGTGTTTTTTAATGCAGTTCCCTTTGCGGTGGCTACTGCCAACGGTTCTTGTGCTGACATATCGATTCCTTGACTTCGATTAAATTTTTTGAGGAGTGCGCGCACCACTAAATAGGCTGCGCTACCAAATAAGGCCAAACTAAGTAGGGTGAGTACCCAGAAAATAATGCTGAACATTGAATTTCATTCCCTATGAAATACGACCGAGACTTATCCGCTAAGATTGTGCAGAGTTAACTCGGTATCACGGCTGGTATTAAAACAGATTTTCTTACAAAAGTTGCGGGCAAGTTGCTGATCAATAGTGGCAACATTATGGCGATTGCCGCTAAACCTATACTCATTATTCAAGTTTATGAATCTGATAGTGGGGTGTCTTTGCTAAATTTGGGGTGTTTTTTCTCGTAGTCATTTTCTTTTTTAATATGCTTGAGCAGTGCTTCGAAGCTTTGTTTAAAGACGTCAAGTTCTGCGGAATAGACTACGGCATGGTGGGAAAACCAGTGGTGTTTTTCTCGATCACGGTTACTGTAATCAGGCCAAATACGTAGCTCATACTCATCACCCATGACGACAATGACATAGGCAATGGCGCCATTGCTAAAGATGATACATTGGGGCAGGTACACCAGCTCTTCGCCTTTAAATAACTCATACTCTATCGCTTCGGTGCGCCAACTCACTATCGGTAGCGGCGCCTCGATAGAGCAACCAATCGACTGATGCTGATTAAACAGTACGGCGTTAATGTCATCCATTGAAAAGGGCTGGTGATCGCCATTTTTAGCAGCAAGTGAATACAAGATATTCATCAAAAATGGCAGCTTAGTGCCATTACCCGTTTTACGGCCGCAGAGTTGTGCTTGGCGATAGTAGATATTCATCATCAATCCTTAATGAAGAGCCTATGCCAGATAGGCTCTATTTCGAGTCGTGAAACTAACGGGCAGGTAAACCGATAGCCGTTAAGGTATAAATGGCTTATGTTATCCGAAGATACTGCCTAGTGAGTAGACTTGTGCGTACATTTCACAAACCTACTCATTGAATAGTGTGCAAAATGCTTTTATTTTCAGTATGTTATGTTTTTTACTCTGGTTTGGTATTTGCTTGTCGTTGAATTTGGAGAATCGATGTCTAATCCCTTTTCACCTCGCGAGTGGCTGCAATTAAATATGCAGCAGCAAGGATTATTGCAACCATATACCTCTGTCACCGAGGCAATTTCACGTCTCAGTTATGTACAAATTGACTCTATCAACGTGGTTGAGCGAGCGCATCATCATGTGCTGCATAGTCGTATGCCAGAATATCAGCCAAAGATGCTCGATATGGCTCTAGCCAAAGGAGAGGTCTTCGAATATTGGTCCCATGCGGCAGCTTATTTACCGATTGCCGATTACCGTTTTAGTTTGCAGCGTAAACAGCAGCTGCAAAATGGCGGTAAGCATTGGTTTGAGCCCGACGATAAAATAATGCAGGAAGTGCGGGCGCGAATCCTTGCAGAAGGGCCACTCAAGGCCAGTGATTTCGAACATAGTGAAGCTAAAAACGGTACCTGGTGGGATTGGAAGCCCGCGAAGAAAGCCCTAGAGCAGCTGTTTATGCGTGGTGAGTTGATGGTGGTGCGGCGGGAGAAATTTCAAAAGGTTTACGATCTTACCGCGCGAGTGTTGCCACAAGATATAAATGCCAAAGCACCGACAGATAGTGAGTTTACGCGCTATTTGATTGATCGTTATCTCGATGCCCACGCCTTCGGTACTGCGGCGCAAATGGCTTATTTACGCAAAGGTATGAAATCAGCAGTAGCCCAAGAATTGGCAGAGTTGTTAGCTCACGGGTTATTAGCGTGTTTTAAGACGGCGGGCCAAAGCTACTTTTATCGCCCTTCATTACAGCTAAATGCACTATTACCTAATAAAGTGTGGCTGCTTAATCCCTTCGATAATTTATTGATCCAACGGCAAAGATTAAAGCAATGGTTTGATTTTGATTATCAAATTGAAGTCTATGTCCCAGCCGAAAAGCGTCAGTATGGTTATTATTCTTTAGCGATTCTGTGGCGCGACACTTTTGTTGGCCGCGTGGATGTTAAAGCCGATCGCCAAGCTAACCTATTGCTATTACAGCAATTGACCTTAGAAGAGGGCATGATGGTGAATGGCTTAGATGAGGATTTCTGTGCGGCCTTTGATATCGCAGTCAGTGAATATGCTCGTTTCAATGGCTGTGACCGCTGGAAGTTAGTTAAGGCTAACCATAAAGGCCTTAAGCAAAAGTATGCTCGCCAACAAAAGCTTTAACTATTTGTCTCTTTAGTTGGAGCATCCATAAAGCTAAAGCAGCCATACAGTAAGATTAGATACAGCAGTGGCAACGCAGCAATGACTAAAGATGAAGAAGTCGCAGCACTATCGCTAGTAATGCGATAACAGGGGATATACACGGCGGGATAAATTAGGCTTCCCCATAGAAAACACTGATTCATCAATCGATAGATAAAAGCGGGTTTAATGCTTGATTGACTGGCCAGTCCCATCAAACTGGCGAGAAGCACACCGGGATAAGTGAGTAGCGGCAGGCCACCAAGCAACAATAATCCCCAAAGAAGATAGTCCTGATAGTGTGTGCTGATTGTGACATCCATTGTAGCTTCATTCCTTGATTGTTCGACGCTAAAGCATTAAGTCTGTTTATGCTCTGGTTGCAGCGGTGGCTTTACTGCCAGCCCTTGCTGCATCTTAAGCCAAAAGCTTTGCTGACATAGATTGCTAAAGGATTTTTGCTGCGGCGAAATCGCAATATGAGCTGTTACAACCCGATAGCTGAGCCAATAATCTTCACAAACCATGTCTGACTCATAAGCTTGTTTATCTTGCTCGCTTAGCTTGCTAATCACAACCCCGTTATCGAAGTGATAAAGCGTTATGGACTCACAAATCTCCACATTATCATCGTGATAGGTTTGCTGCTCGTTTGATTGGCTTACCACGTAGACAGGGCTTGGATAGCTTTCAATAGCAAGGATATAGCTGGCGAGTTGTTGCATTATTTCCCCAAGTGACTCAATGCTTGAAGTGTTAAAAACAAAAAGCACAGCTGCGCTATCGCTAACTGTGCTCTTTCAAACATGCATGATAAGTTAGCCCGCCGCGTTGAGCTTTTTTTCTAACTCATTGACTTGAGCTTGTAGGGCTTCTAATTTTTCGCGGGTTTTCAGTAGTACATGTTGCTGCACATCAAATTCTTCACGGGAAACCATATCCAACTTGAGCAATTGATTTTGCAGTACTTGCTTACTGCGCTCTTCAAATTCACCGGCAAATTGCTTTAGACCGCTGGGCAAACTTTCGCTCAATTGTTTCGCCATTTCTTCGATTTTCTTTGGATTGATCATAATCTTGTCCGCCTCTTTACTGAATAGCTCGATTGTAACTCAGTACGTTAGCTTTCAAAAGTAAAGCAGACGCGTGAACACTTTAGTTGGCTGTTGTTGGGGTTTATATCACGGAGAAGCTTATCTACAGAGTTGAGTTCTGCTCAACCTAAGCGGGGATTTGTTAGCCTTAAAACTGTCGATTCTGCTATGATCCCATCCCTTTCTGTCGACTTGTTTGGATATTGCGCAAAGATGAAACTCAATCCCGCCCAAAACGATGCTGTTCATTATGTTTCAGGCCCTTGCCTAGTCTTGGCGGGTGCGGGTAGTGGTAAAACGCGCGTAATTATCAATAAAATCGCTTACTTGGTCGAAAAATGTGGCTATAAGGCGCGTAATATCGCGGCGGTGACCTTTACCAATAAGGCTGCCCGCGAGATGAAAGAGCGGGTCGCTCAGTCGATGGGCCGCAAGGAAGCCAGAGGTCTGTGGATTTCAACCTTCCATACTTTAGGGCTTGAGATCATTAAACGCGAGCATAAGGTCTTAGGTTTAAAACCGGGTTTTTCGCTGTTTGATGATCAAGATACCTTGGCACTGCTCAAAGAGTTAACCCAAGACGAGTTGGATGAAGATAAAGATTTACTCAAAGCGCTTGCCAGTACGATTTCAAACTGGAAGGGTGGCTTAATTATTCCCGAGCATGCACGCAAAATCGCTAAAGATGAGCAACAGCACTTATTTGCTATGTTGTATCAGCGTTATGCTCAACATATGAAAGCCTATAACGCTTTAGATTTTGACGATTTAATCCTGATGCCAACCCTATTGTTGCGCCACCATGAAGAAGTGCGGACGCGCTGGCAAACCAAGATCCAATATTTGCTGGTGGACGAATATCAAGATACGAATACCAGCCAATATGAAATGGTAAAGCTGTTAGTGGGTGATCGGGCACGCTTTACTGTGGTGGGGGACGACGATCAGTCTATCTATTCATGGCGCGGTGCTAAGCCACAAAACCTCGTGTTATTGGGTAAAGATTTTCCGCAGCTTAAGCTGATTAAACTGGAGCAGAACTACCGTTCTAGCCAGCGGATCCTACGGGCTGCTAACATTCTTATCGCTAATAATCCCCATGTTTACGATAAAGCCCTGTTTAGCGAGCTTGCCTATGGTGAGCCGTTGCGGGTGCTGTTTGCCGCCAATGAGGAGCAAGAGGCTGAACGTGTTGTTGCCGAAATTGTGCGGCACAAGTTTGTCGGCCGTACTCAGTTTGGCGACTATGCGATTCTGTATCGGGGCAACCATCAATCACGGTTACTCGAACGCGCACTGATGACGAACCGTATTCCTTATAAATTGAGTGGTGGTACGTCATTTTTTGCTCGTGCTGAAATTAAAGACATCATGGGCTATCTAAAGCTCGTGGTGAATCCCGATGACGATAATGCTTTCCTGCGCATCGTTAATTTGCCTAAACGTGGCATAGGTCCATCAACCTTAGAACGTTTAGGTAATTTTGCCAACGAGAAGCATATTTCTATGTTTGCGGCGATTTTTGAGCCTGAACTGAATCATCATTTACCGCCTGCGGCTATGTCATCTTTGTATCAGTTTGGTCGTTTTATCGTGGAGACTGGGGATCATGCCGAACGTGGTGAACCCGTCGAGGCGGTGAAGCATTTGATCCGTAAGATCAATTATGAAGATTATTTATACGAAACCAGCACCAGTGCCAAGGCCGCTGAAATGCGGATGAAGAATATCTCAGAGCTTTACCGTTGGGTGACTGAGATGCTCGCGGGTGATGAGTTAGATGAAGCTATGACTCTACCAGAGGTGGTGACTCGATTGACGCTCAGGGACATGATGGAGCGCAATAGTGAGGATGAAGGCGGCGATCAGGTGCAGTTGATGACCTTGCATGCTTCTAAGGGCTTAGAGTTTCCCTTCGTGTTTATGGTTGGAGTAGAAGAGCGTATTTTGCCCCATCAAACCAGCATAGACGAAGATAACGTCGATGAGGAGCGTCGGTTGGCATATGTGGGTATCACTCGAGCTCAACGAGAGCTTTGGTTCACCCTCTGCCGCGAAAGGCGCCAATTTGGTGAAACCATGCGTTGTGAACCAAGCCGTTTCTTACTTGAGTTACCTCAAGATGATGTGGTGTGGGAAAATCGTAAGCCACAACAAACGGAACAGGAACGGATGCAAACGGGGCGGGCAAATATTTCTAGCTTAAGAGATATGTTTAAAAAATAGCGAGCGGTTTCGCTTACTATTCTTTTAAATCAGCTACTTATTTTTTACTAGGCATATTCGAGCTGAGCACAGCTCTGTGATTGGGTTTCACATAAGGTAAAAGTGTCGGCTAAAGCAGCCCCCTGACCCAGTTGATAACCCAGTTCACTGAAGATACGTTTTTGTTCAGGGTTATCAATGCCATCGACAAAGGTTTGCAGTTCTAAGGTTGATGCCGTTTTTTGATAGGCAGACATTAACTTAAGCTGTTGCTCGCCTTGTATTTGTTTGGTGAGGTTGGCATCGAGTTTTAAGCCTTTTATCGGCAGAAACAATAAGCTATTTAAGGCACTATAGCCGCTACCGTATTGGCTGATGCCGAGTTTTACCCCGAGTTTCTGCAACAATTCAAAGCCATTGATATGATTTTCAGTTTCCTGCACTAGGGCTTTTTCATTGAAGAATAACCACAAATGGCTCAGGTTTAACTGGGTTTGCTTGAGAGTGTTTTTCAAACTGCGCAGTACATGCTTATGCTTGAGATGTTGGCTCGAAAGCATGACATGTAATTCAACAGATTCATCATATTGCTTGAGGAGTTGGGGATAGCTGCTATCTATGATGCTGATCGTATATTTATCGAGCTCAACGGTAAGGTGTGACTGTTCAGCAAGCGTGCTAAGTTGTTCCTGCTGTAAGAGCCCACGTTGCGGATGTTGCCAGAACAGGCGGCTTTCTAATGCATGCACTTGACCTGTTTTAAAATTGACTACTGGTAAGTAACTAAGCTGGATTTCAGCATGGTGTAATGCATGTCTAAATTCAGTTTCTAACTCGACATCCTGCATGGCCTGATGTTGGGCGTTATCATCAAAAATAACATAGCAGCCTTTACCATTGGCTTTCGCCTGATACATGGCAGTATCTGCATTACGTAACATAGATTCACTGGTATCAATTCTGTGCTTGCCACTGATGGTGATACCGATACTGGCTCCAGAACTAAATTCCATTGTGCCAAGTCGATAGGGCTGGGATATTTTTTGGATCACTCTTTCTGATATATCTTTCGCGTCGTTGATGTTGTTAATGCTATCGAGCAGTATCACAAACTCATCGCCACCGAGTCGCGCTAAGGTGTCGTTATCACGAATGCAGGACTTGAGGCGGCTTGCCGTCTCAATTAAGAATTTATCACCCTCTAGGTGTCCCATAGTGTCGTTAATCTGTTTGAAGCGGTCGAGGTCGATAAACAGTAGGGCAAACTGTTCTAAGCTATGGCGACGAACATGCTTGATCGCTTGAGATAAACGCTCCATAAACATAGCGCGATTAGGCAGGCCTGTAAGTGCATCATGTTTGGCATCGTGAACTAGCTTGGCTTCCATACTACGGCGTTGTTGAATTTCTTTCTCAAGACTTTTATTCAGTTCGGCTAATGCTTTGGTACGATCAATAACCTTTTCTTCTAGCTCTTCATAACTGCGTTGTAAGGACTCTGCGGACAGCTTTTTCTCGATAGCTGAGCCTATATGTTGTGATACAAATGTCAGTAATTCTAAGTCTTTAACTTGGTAATTCTGTGTCATGCTAAAACTGTAAATCGTTAACGCACCACGAACCTGATCATGGATAAAAAGCGGAATACCGATCCACTGATGCATGGTTTGAGTATGATTTAACGCTGGTGCTTGGGAATACAGCTCACCAGAGGCAATTAATGCATTGATACTGCTTTGATCTAGCAATAGTGGGCGCTTATGTTTGAGCACATATTCGGTTAAGCCGTCTTGTAGCGGCCGAGTGCCTGGGTGCTTATTGGCTAATTGCGATACATAAAAAGGAAACGTGAGGTGGGTTTCTGTGTCATCCAAAAGCGCGATATAGCAATTGTTGGCGGGAATGAGGTGTCGAATAACATTATGCAATTGGGCATAAAAGTCTGGGTTGTCTGCACTGGAACTTGCTAGCTCGGCGATTTCGAACAGTGATTTTTGTAAGCGTTCAGCTCTACGCCGTTCATAGACTTCTAGTTTTAACTTATCGTAGGCTTGGCTGAGTTCTTTTGTCCTTTGCTGGATAGCTTGTTCTAATTGTTCTTGATGTTTTAGCCGTTCCATTACCCCAGCAATATGGTGACAAATGAACGTCATTAACTCGAGTTCGATTTCACCATAACTGATGTTTGTGTCATAGGTTTGCACCACTAACACACCCGTTACTATGTCATCTTGTTTGATGGGCACGCCCAGCCACAGATGACAGGGAGAACCTAAATTAACAATTTCTCCAGCGGCAATCAGTTCATTGACTGTGTCATTGTTACACAACAACGCTTTCCCAGTTCTGAGTACGTAGCCTGTTAATCCTTGCTGTAATAATGTAGATAGTGATTGTTCAGGATAAAGCTCCGCTGGATGGGCATCTTTCTCATCAGCGAAAAAGGGGATGGCAAGTTCACCTGTGTGAGTATCTAGGGTTGAAATAAAAAAATTATCAGCGGGAATCAGCTGTTTTAGATGGCTATGTACGCCGACATAGAATTCTTCGAGTGAAGAAGCATGGGTCGCAATATTGGATATTTCGAGTAATGCGTTTTGAATGATCTCAGCATGCTTATATTTATGCGCTAATTGTTTTAAGCGAATAATTTTTTTGCGTAAGCGTTCAGTTTCACTCACACGCGGCTGGCCAGTTTCATCTTCATCCTTAAACATGATACTCACTAGTTAAATATATGTTTGCTTTTACCAAAGTCTATAATTAGCATGAAATACTGTAACATCCAAGTCATATTTTGGCTGCATTCCGCTTTAAAAGTCAGCTAATGTGATAAAACTTGAGCAGTCAGTAAAAAAAGTGCAAAACAGCTATAGACTCAAAGGGGATTTGACCCTAGTATATGCGGCGCTAACCAAGGCGAGCGCCCATAGCTCAGCTGGATAGAGCGCACCCCTCCGGAGGGTGAGGCCGAAGGTTCGAATCCTTTTGGGCGCACCACTTCCGAACAGAGTTGTGAGCTTTAAGGTTAGCAAAGTAAGTGAAAATCAGTGGTGATTGTAGCTCAGTTGGTAGAGTCCCGGATTGTGATTCCGGTTGTCGTGGGTTCGAGCCCCATCAGTCACCCCATTCATTTACTTTGATATAAAGATTTTCATTCTCGGTGATTAGCGCAGTCCGGTAGCGCATCTGGTTTGGGACCAGAGGGTCAGAGGTTCGAATCCTCTATCACCGACCAAATTCTTCGCATGACTAGCGAGCTTAATGTAAGTTAGGTAATAGTTAATATTTTACGGTGATTAGCGCAGTCCGATAGCGCATCCTGATGTTTTGGATGAAAGTGGACGAGAGGGTTAACCTTCTAAAGCGTATGTAAACAATAGTGCAAAATTTACGGTGATTAGCGCAGTCCGGTAGCGCATCTGGTTTGGGACCAGAGGGTCAGAGGTTCGAATCCTCTATCACCGACCAAATAAGTAGAAAAGCCTCAGCATTCATTAATGAATACACTGAGGCTTTTTTGCATTGGCGAAATGGAACTTACTCACTGACATTATCATGTTTGTTGTCGCTTGATAGCGCATCCTCAATGAGTATAGAAGTTGGCTACAGTTCTTAATTACACCTGGCAGACTTGCAGAACTGTATTGGCATAGTCACTCAACCGTAGAAAAACAAAAAGCTCCTTACGAAGCTTTTTTGTTTGCAAAATGACTTCTTAAGAATACGGCTTAATCAAGATTCACTGGCGGGGCGATAAAGCCTTGATAGGCATCTGTTCTAAGCTCGTTAAAACGTTCTAGCTGAGCCTTTTCTTGAATACCCGTCACTATGACTTGAATGTCCAATCCTTTTGCTACGTTGATTAGGGCGCGGCACAATTCGCTATTGTGGTGTGTCTCATCATAGTAGGCGAAGGATTGATCCAGCTTCACATAGCTAGGTCTTAATTCCTGTAGATAAGACATAGAGCCAAACTGACGACCAAAGTGGTCAATACCAAACTTAGCACCGTTATCGCGAATGATGTTACATAAGTGCTGGCATGACTTAAGATCACTATAAACACCAGCCTCAGGGATTTCGAAGCAGATGCGCTCAATAAATGTGGCATTTCGCAAAAATTGATTTAGCCACTCATGGAACTGAGGATCGTTAATACTTTGGTGGGTTAAGTTAATTGCGAGCGGTTCATAGCTCCGCTCGAGCAGTTTTTGCTCGTAGACAGTTTCAATTAAGCATTTATCGAGTAAGGCACCAAGTGATAATAACTCGATATACGGCATAAATTGCCCTGCATGGGCGAGTTGATCACCAAGCTCTAATTGGCAATACAATTCCCGTTGCGCTATGCCATCACCATCGCAAAATTGGATGGGTTGCCATCTAAACTTAAACTTCTTATTGCTGATAGCATGGCTGAGGTTATCGCGCCATTGCTCGCGGGTGAATAATTGCTGCTCTGTGGTTTCAAACCAGTGGAAGGTTTTATTTTCTTGTAACGCTTTTTGAAGGGCATTGTCGGCTTGGGCCAAAATATCCGACACATTCATTTGCCCAATACGTTCCGCAATACCGATAGCAAAGTCTTCGTTGGGCTTACAGCCTGCTTTTGACATTTCTTGATTGATGGTACGGATAAGTGTTTGTAAATATTTGCTGATCTGATCGTGTTCAACATCGGTCACTAAAAATGCAAATTCATAGGCTGCAATACGCCCTATGACCGAAGGCGTTATTTCGTTTAATTGTTGTTGAAACTTTTCTGCGAGGATCCGTATGGTTTCATCTCGAACTTGATAGCCATATTTACTGTGCACTTCTTCGAGCCAGTCGAGCTTGGCGAGGAATAAAGCGCCGCTGCTAGGTTCACTTAACCAACCATTTAAACGGCTTACTACATATTGGCGGTTAGGCAGGCCTGACGCCGGATCGACAAGATTCTTCTTACGTAACGCGCCAACCTCTTCGTCAAGAGAATGGAACACTTGTTTCAATTGAGCTGACATGCTGTTAAATGCAGTCACTAAGTCTTTTAATTCGGTTGTTTTGGGTAGTGCCATGTCTGGACCAAATTGGCGTGCTGCGATACTTTTCGCGTGTTCAGACAGGGTGTGGAGAGGTTTCAATATCCATGTTAAGCCTACTCTTGCTGTAAAAATAGCAACGAGAAAAAGTAGTGAAAAGGCGATGATGGTATTGGACATGATTCGCCATAGTTCATGATAACCAAAACCAGGATGAGCAGTGATTTCAAGCTGTGCTAGCTGCAGCCAACCTGAGGTGATAGTGCTTTGTTTTTTGATGGTTTTAAACAGATCTAGATTTATAAACCATTGAGGGACATCTTCAATTTTTAAAGGATTATTCCACTCTTGTTGCTTACCATCGACCATCCAAGTCAATTTTACATTTTGATAGTAACCACCTTCAAAAATAACATTCACTAAGGTTTCTGCCGCTGCGGTATCGCCAGCTTCGAGTGCTGGGGTAAGCATTAGACCGAGTGAAGTGCTGGCATTGTTTAGATCGGACTCCATTTGCTTTGTTAAAAAGCTTTGAGTCTCAGTGAATTGCACATAGCCAAGGCTTGCAACTACAAGCAAGAACAGGCTAAAAAGCAGCGAATAAATCTGTCTAAACAGTGTCATTTTTGGTGCTACTCCAGTTTTAATTTTGGTTGCCTAAGACGGTCAACACCTAATCTATGGTTAAGATCGTTCCATTTTTCTAATCGTTTTGAGGACCCTGCCAGTACGCCTCGACCTTGCTCTTTATTGAGCCATAACTGTTTACCGTTAAAGCTATAAACAGGCAGTAGATCTTTTCTTTTTGTGGCGGGTTTTATTTCATGGTCAAGATTATCGAGCACTAAAGGAATTGATGATGGTGTTTCATAGTAAGCCAATACCATATGGTATTGATTAACCGTAGTGGCTTTAACCATAGTGATCCGCATCTTGTCCTCTTGAACACCAAGTTGGAGTAGGGTGAAGTATTTTGCGATCGAAAAGTCTTCACAATCACCGCCATTCACACCAATAAACTCCATCGGCGTTGCCCAATAATTCGAGTCTCCCCATAATTTACTGTCATCCACAAAACGGAATAAATTAAAAAAGTTATTCACCTTCAATAACTTTTCTTTTTCATCTAGCGTACTCGCTTCCGATAACACTTTGAACCAAGCCCTTGCTCGCATTCCAGCACGTTCGCCGTAATGTTTTTCTAGGGTTGAAGTTATCTTCACTTCATCAAGGTTTTGTGTGGGGGCCGCATATAGGCAACATATGCCTAGGGCTGACGCTATTAGGCTAAAGCGGCAGACTCGCAATAATGAATCTTTATAATCAAGTCTGCCGTTCATAACCTAATGTGTTAGTCCTTTATTTTGAGTTGTCATCGACCGAGTAAATTGTCCATTTCATGTCTGCTGCCGTATCATCACCAGTGACTTCTGCAACAACACGACGGTTACGAATTTCTGCTTCCGGCGTCTGTTCTAAAACAATTGGGCGGCTAGACCCATATCCAATAGCAGTTAATCGACTTCTATCAATACTAAAGCGTTCAGCCAGTACTGCGGTGACAGCATTTGCACGTTCTTGAGATAATACTGTATTTCGTTCATCGGTTCCTGTGCGACTCGTGTGACCTTCGATAGTCACTTTGGTCGTTGGATACTGACGTAGAAAAATAGCCACCTCTTCAATTTGAGGATAGTACTCAGGCGCAATATAAGCAGAGTCATTCGGGAATAAAATATTTATTTCCTTTCGCTCGTTAATCGCTTTTATTTTGCCACAGCCATAGTTATCAATACCTGCCCCTTGGGCTGTGTCGTTGCAGCGTTCACGGGCTTCAATGACACCATCGCTATCTTTATCAGATAGATCATAGGTTTGAGTTGTGACCATTTCGTCAATATTAACCGTATCGCGCATCGAACAACCAGCTAAAAGAGTGACACTTAGAAAAAATGTGAGAGTTTTCATTTGTTAGCTCCTCCTTCATAATTGCGCTCTCCGCGCCACGCATCAGGTCTAGTGACTTTAAGTGAGTCTAATAATCGCCCTGTAGAATTGAGCACGCGATACTTAGCAATAACTTCATCATATTCAGCTTGTAAGTAGTCTTTACGCGCCTCGAAGAGCTCATTTTCGGTATCTAATAAGTCGAGTAGACTGCGTTGGCCTAAGTTGAACTGTTGTGCATAGGCTGTTTGAGTATCCTTTGCGGCCACGACATGATCGCGAATATATTGTTTTTGCGGCGCTAGCATTTCAAATGCGTTCCAAGCTAGGTTTACCCCTTCAACAACTTCACGTTGGGCACGTTGGCGGATTTCTTTTGCTTCACCTAACTTGTAAGCAGTTTCTTTTTCACGGGCAAGATCTTTACCACCCGCAAATAAGTTGTATCTCACCCTCACCATGGCGACGAGATCGTTACTATGACCACCCACATCACTGCGGAAAGCACCAGCACCCGATATTCCATCTTCGCCGCTAATATCGTTATTCCAGTTACCATTCAGTTCTAAAGAAACCTGAGGATAGTAATTGGATTGTACTGAAGAGCGTTCATTTTCAGCGGCACTAATATCGTTTGCTGCAGATTTGAGTATGGGGTGATTCTCTTGCGCAACAATAATGCCAGAGCTAAGATCCTTTGGCAGCATGTCTGCATCTGGCACTGGTAATATTAAGTCTGCCGGAGCCGACGCTACAATTTTGACGTACTGTGCTTTTGCATCAAGTAAATTGTTGCGAGCAGAAATAACGTTAGCATTAGCACGCGCCAAACGTCCCGAGATTTGTGATAGGTCTGCGATTGAGCCTAAACCTGAGTCAGTACGTTGTTTAATCTGGTCATAAATTTCTTTATGGCTGTTAAGGTTTTTCTCGGCTAATTTTAACACTTCATCGGTGCGTAAATAGTTGAGATAGACTTTACTGACATCGAGTGCCATATCTTCAGCTGCAGCAAGCAGTGCCCACTGGTCTGCGCTAGCTTCAAAACTATAACGATCAACTTCACTGCTGGTGTAGAAACCATCGAAAAGCATTTGTTTTATGCTAACACCAAACTCTCCGGGATTTAATTCAGCCACCCCTTTGCTATCGACTTCGCCGATATTGGGTCGTCTACGTGTCGATACGCTGTCGGTTTGTTCATAACCGTAGCCACCATTGACATCAATAGTTGGCATATAGCCTGCTATCGCTTGATTAACTTGTTCTTCTCGCGCTTTAAAGCGGTTGAATGCCACTCGTAAATCTGGGTTTGTATCTAGCGTATGTGCAACGGCTTGTTCTAACGTCTGACTTTGAGCCGATAAAGGTAACAGGATTAATGACAGCACTATGGCTATCTTTGAACATTGAAATTGTCGTATTGCTGAAGTCTTCATGACCAACCTCCCGGTTAATAAAAAAAGGCTTAGTGCTCTCTGAGCGCTGTGTCCTTAGCCCTTAAAATTGGATTTAAAATGTACTCAAGTATGGATCTTTGCCCCGTGATAACGTCAACTGAAGTTAACATCCCCGGAATAATTGGCATCTGTGTGCCATCGTTTTTGGTTAAACTAGATTCTGCTGTCCTAACTCTGATGAGATAAAAACTATTGCCTTCTTCATCTTGAGAAGTGTCGGCACTAATATGTTCGACAGTTCCTTTAAGGCCGCCATAGCGGGTAAAATCATAGGCGGTAATTTTAACTACGGCGGGTAATCCTGGATGTAAGAAAGCGATATCTTTAGGCAAGATTTTAGTTTCTATCAGCAGTTGATCTTCCGATGGTACTATCTCAATAATATCGATCCCAGGTTGCACTACACCACCCAGTGTATTGATATGCGTGGTTTTAATGGTGCCATTAACAGGGGAGGTGATAATCGCCTTACTGACTTTATCTTGCGCGCCAACTTGTGCTTCATTCATGCGAGAGAGGCGGGTTTGAGTTTCATTGAGCTGCGCGCGCAGCTCTGCAGCGTAAACAAATACGGCTTCACGGCGTTTTAAGATAGCCTCATCTAATGCCGCTTTTACTTTAGGGCGGAGTAAACGCATTGAATTCAATTCACCTTGCAAGTCGTTTACCGTGCGTTCGAGTTTGAGTAACTCAACTTCAGGAACAATACCTTTTTTGGCTAAAGGTCGAGTGAGTTCAAGCTCGCGGGATATTAGTTGCATGCTCGTCGTTAATGTCGTTGTTTTAGAGGCGAGATCATCAATTTCTTGCTGTCTTTGTTGAATTTGACGTACGAGGATCTCAAGTTGGTTACTTAAGTTATCTAAGCGCCCGTTGTATTCCTCCTGTTGTCTTTTCACTAAGGCGGGTTCTGCAGCAATGATAGCCTCAGGGAATATCAATGCTTCTTTAGTGATAAGCACTTGCTCACGCCAATCAGAGGTCATGTCTGATATTAGAATGCTGTCGAGTTCGGCGCGCATGCGGATAGCATTGGTTTTTAAGCCATAAACCTCTTGCTCTTGTTGAGCAAAGTCGGAGCGAAAGCGGGTATCATCAATACGCACTAAAGGCTGCCCTTTTGTGACTATCTCACCTTCTTGAACGTAGAGTTCTTGCATTATGCCGCCATCTAGACTTTGGATCACTTGAACTTGTGATGAAGGAATCACTTTTCCCGTTCCAGTAGTAACCTTATCTAATTGAGCAAACCCCGCCCACAGTAAAAAACACACTACCATAGCAGCAAGTGCCCATATGATTAATCTGTGTCCGCTGGGAGCGTCTGTCATCATGGCGCCATAGACATCATCAACCATGTCTAAGTCGTTTGTTGTTAAATGTTTACTCATCTTTTAGCCTCTCCGTTCACTAGGCCAAAATTGAGTTTTTCTAGCACTTCTGCTTTAGGTCCATCGGCAACCACATGGCCGCGTTCAAGTACAATAATGCGGTCGACGAGTTGCAATAAATGCATCTTGTGGGTAATAAGAATTAACGTTCTATCTTTGCTGACATTTTGCATTGAACGAATAAATTGTTGTTCAGCGCGAGCATCTAAACTCGCCGTAGGCTCATCCATCAGTAACACTGGGGGATCATTCAGTGTGGCGCGAGCAAGAGCGACAGTTTGTCTTTGTCCGCGACTGAGTGACATGCCGCCTTCGCCGACCTGTTGGTCTAGGCCTTCTGCTTCTAAGTTGGTGAATTGACTCACACCAGAAAGTTGTACCGCGCGGATGAGTTGATGTTCAGTGACTTGACGTGTACCAAATAAAATATTGTCGCGAATAGAACCATGGAATAGGGTGACATCTTGGGGTAGGTATCCAAAATTACGACGTAAATCACTCGGATGAATCTGTGCTGAGTCTAAACCGTCGTAGCGCAAGCTTCCTGCCGTGGGTTGAAATAGCCCGACCAGTAGCTTAGCTAGCGTACTTTTACCTGAACCATTTCGACCGATAATGGCAATGCGTTCGCCAGGATTAATCGTCAGCGACATCGGATGCAATACAGGCTTTTCAGAACCTGGATAACTAAAACCGACATGATCAGCATTGATCTTGCCTATGAGTCTTTGTTTGCTAACTAAATGCCCTTTATTTTCAAACTCATCTTCTTGAGTCATGATTTCATTCAGTTGGCGTAGTGCACTAGCTGTGTGGTTTGCTCTCGTCATCAGGCCTGCAAGTTGTGCCATAGGTGAAATGGCGCGGCTCGATAGCATAACCGCAGCAATAATTCCGCCCATAGATATCGCATTATCAGCCACACGATAAACGCCCAAAATCACCACGCAGACAACGGTAAATTGCACCGTAAAGTTCGCTACGTTCGATACTGAGTTGGAGAGCTTTTTTGACCTTAATTGCCAGTTTGCACTGTGGCCTATCATCTGTTGCCAGCTTTTTTGCACAATTCCTTCAGCACCATTAGCTTTAATTGACTCTAGCGCTGATAAGCTCTCGATTAAATGCCCATGTTTTAAGCTTGAAAATTTATTGCCTTCTTCGATTGCCGCTTTGAGTTTAGGTTGAATATAAAGCGTGAAGCCAATAATGATTATGCCGCCAATGACAGGAACTATAGCGAGATCACCAGCGACAATAAAAATAATAATTAAGAAAAATATCGCGAAGGGGAGATCGACTAAAGTTGTGATCGTTGCCGAAGTTAAAATTTCACGAATATTATCGAATTCACCTAACTGCTTCGCCATGCCGCCGATACTAGGAGAACGTTTTTCTAGGGGAATACCTATCGCTTTAGCAAAAAGTCGCGAAGACACAATAATATCTACTTTTTTTCCTGCAACATCGATGAGGTAACTTCTAAGTTGCCGCATGATAAGATCGAACATATAAGCAATCGCCGCACCAATCGCTAAAACCCAAAGGGATTCAAAAGCGAGGTTTGGGACGACTTTGTCATACACATTCATAATAAATAACGGTGAAACTAAGGCGAATAAATTCACCAATACAGAAGCGATTAATGCATCACGATAAATGGGTGCTGAATCTTTGAGGGTTTGGACTAACCAGTGGGTTTTATTATCGTGTAGATAAACATCGAAGCCCATGTCGCCACGGTATTCTTGTTTGACTAAGAATAAATATCCCACATATAAGGCTTCGAGCGACTCAATTGTCAGTGTCTCTTCACCGCCCGTCTCGGGTAATTGAATAATTGCTTTATCTGATGCAACATCAAGTTCTCGCAATATACAGGCTTTTTTGTCTTTTAATAATAAAATACAGGGGAGCAATATAGGTGATACTTCGTTTAAGCCTTTTCGAGACAGCTTAGCCGCTAGCCCCGCTCTTGAAGCTGCCTGAGGCAATAAGTCGGGTGATAACACGGTACCTGACAAGGGTAAACCTGCCGCAAGCGAATCGCTCGAGCACGGATTGCCAAAATGCTCAGTGAGTAACACTAAACAATCCAGCAAAGGATCCACTAACACTCTTTGTGAGGCTGAAATGGTCCATTGATCAATTTTTTCAGAAGCTGCAGCAGACACCTAATTACTTATCCTTTGGATTTTTATATGGTTATGGCAAGTATCGGTCATGATGGCCTATATTTCTATAGGCCATCCAATTAGTTATTAAAACTAAATTGTTCACAATTTTATTTCTAGAATAGTTCTGTAGTTTTCAATGGTTCATGCTTGAGCTCAGGGTCTACAACAATTGGCTGAGTATCAACAATTAACGGACCATTACCATTGGTACCGAGTAAGCCATTAATAATACCAACATCGCTGGTCACACCATACTCTTTAGATAAATCCACGCCATCAAGAATAATCAACTGGGTTGCCGTATTTGTTCCGTTACCATCTGTATCAATGGTTATCGAAGTTGAGCCGCCATCAAAGCTAAAGCTTAAATAGTCATTTAGGTCGTTACTATTTACACCTTGGAGCAAGTCACTCAGATCCAATTTGTCCTCATTCACATTAAAGTCTGTAATATGGTCTATACCTGTTTCTGCATAGCGCCAGACGAAGGTATCAGCACCGCTATCACCACGTAGAACGTCATTACCAAGGCCACCAATCAGAGTGTCGTTGCCGTCACCGCCGCGTAAGCCATCAATACCTTCGCCGCCAATCAGTAAGTCATCACCGCTACCACCGTAGACAAGTTGACTACCTTGATCACCATAGACTGTATCATCACCGCTACCAAGGTTAACAGTGTCAGTTTTTGGTTGCAGTGGCTGCAGCACATCAGCCATCAATGTACCTGCATCGGTGGTGATATCATCCTGAGCCATAAATTTGCTACTAAGGATCTCTGCCTGAGTGACTACAGGGTTATTTAGGTTTGGCAAAGAACTGCCTGTGTTCACAATATTGTTAGCAGTAGAAACACCAAGGTCGATGTAATCATTACTATTGCCAGCATTAATCAGCAGCTCAGTATCTTTAGCAATGTACTGAGTCTTGGATGATGAAGCGACAGTACCGTATCCTCCTAAATTAACGGCAAATTGAGCTGTATTATTGATCCAATCGGTCATGATGAATGAATCAACACTCTGACCACCGACAATATTGTTGGGGTGCAGAACGGTGACTTGGAAGTCCGCAGTGCTCTGCGCTGTGTCCTGATTACTGGTTTCAGTCGCCGTAGCCACCACAGTGATGGTGAAGTTGCCATGGCTAGTGACTTTAATCTGTAGGCTGGATTTATCCCAGTTGCTGATATCCACAGTGCCATCAACACCTACGGTAGCTTCGTTGCCCGCAGCATCTTTCAGGACAGCGCCTTCAGGTAAGCCTTGCAGCTTAAGATTCAGTGTTTCTGAAGTATCTGTATCTTTGAGCGACGACGAAATATTGCTGAGTTTAATAAACTCACCGCGATAGCCCATATTGTCTACCACTTTAAATGCTAAGTTATCCAACAATGCACCGTATGAGTCCCCATTATCTCCTTCAAACTGCAAACGATATTTACCTGAGTGATCAATAGGTAAGGTGATCTTTTGATCTCTTAACCAATTAGCATTCGTTGGATCGAAATCGTATAGCGTTATGGCTTGAGCATTTAATGGGTTGCCTTGAGCATCTAGCGGAATAAGCTTAATCGTCAGTCCAGAGGTATTTACGCTACCTGAGCGGGCCGCAATATCAAATCCGAGTTCGTAGAATCGACCAGCATCCGCTTGAATATCGGTATATAAGGTTTTATCGCCACCATTGAACTCAATTTCCATGACTTTATTGCTATTGGAGCCACCAGAGACGTAGACACTTTCATAACCAATCTCAACTTGGCCACCTTTATTGCTGGTATGCCAAGTGCCGATAGTATTTAGGCCCTTAATGTCATTTGCCTTAACACCATCCCAACTGCCAGAGAATTTGGCATCTTCAAAGTTGATAGCAGCAACAGAGGTGTACCCATTAATTGTCAGGTTAGGTACATCTGCTACTGCTTTAACAGTGATATTCAATGTACTTGTGGCACCTGTATTAGTGGTGTAGGTGATTTCAGGCAATGAACCGCTCCAGTGATCTTTTGGATCAAAGCTGTATTCACCATTTGCCTTCAATTGCAGCTTGCCTTCAGGTAATTGATACCAAACATTACCGGCATTATAGGTTGTGCCATTCACCTGGAAGCTGGTAATGGATAATGTGCTATCCACATCCGTATCATTTTCCAACACGTTACCATTAGCTAAGGCATCCTCAGAAATGGTTTTGCTATCTGCCTCAGTTATCGTTGGATCATCAACAGGCGTTACCTTGATGGTCAGCGTGTTTGTTGCTCCCGTATTCGTGGTGTAGGTAACCACTGGGACTTGACCATTCCAATCAGCGGCAGGTTTGAAGGTATAGCTACCATCTGCATTGAGAGTCAGTTCGCCCTCTGCTAAGGTGATTTTACTACCAGCGGCATGCTGAGCGGCATTGTTAGCAACAGTGAAATGAGTGACTGACGTATTTTTATTGCCATCATTATCCAGCACATTACCGATTACAGTAGTATCTTCAGGACCACTATCTTGATCTTGAGCCGCTTTAAGCGTATTTGCATTAACGGTATTTACATTTAGAGTCAGTAATGCACTGGATTTATCACCATCAGCATCTTGCATGGTGTACGTAAAGGTTTCCGTTGCATTAGCCGGAATCGCAGAGGCGTTGGCTGTTACTGTATAAGTGTAACTACCATTGGCGAAGATGATTAACGTGCCATATTGCCCTGAAATAATGGTTCCTAAGTTGCCAGAGGTACCTGAACCTGTTTGGTTGCCCGCTGCGGCACCAATTACCGTGATATCATCAGCACTGATTACGTCATTAGCTAACACATTGCCAGTAGTTGAGGGTAATTCATAACCATTACCAGCTACTACACGCACAACTAGTTCATAGCTACTTGCATCATTTTCAGACGTTCTAATTTCAGTCACAACTTGATTAGTAATTGGATCCCTAAAACCAATTACCTGCAGAGTATAAATTGCCCCCTGATATTCAAAGGTTACATTCGTATTGCTGACTTTAATAATATCCTTTGATGCTTCAGGATCGTTGGTGTTAGGCGTTTCATTGTGTTCAAAGTTGACTTTAAGGGTCACTGGTGTGACTACCCCATAGGCATCAGTAACCGAGAAAGTGACATCCATGCTTGCTTTGGTAATTGCTCCTCCTGAAGAGACTGGGAAATTATAGTGGGTAAAAGTACCTAAAATGATATCTTGGTTTAATGAGAACTGACCATTTAATGCACTGTCATTATCGATAAAACCATAGCCAGATTGATAGGTATTAGTTGGATTCCCCCATCTGATCTGATCTAAACCACTGTCATTATCCGTGCCACCACCATTAGGACTATTTGTACCATCGAACCTGGTTACGCTTGTGCCATTTGTCCATGATGTCCAATTTGCCACAACGCCAGATACGATAAAACTATCCACGATAACATCGACACTGCCAGTGTCGTTTTTGGCTGTACCTACATCATCTACGATTTCAACGCTAACATTGCCAGTTACTACACTTCCGTTAGCAGTGGTTCCTTCAATAACGATACCGTTAATTAAAGTACTTAGGTTTTCACCATTTAAGCCATTAATTTGCAATAGATTATCTAGCAACTTCACATTGACTGTAATACTGCCAGATGTTCCTGGGGCGATCGCCGAGATGTCGCTTAAGGTTAATATGATAGCTTGAACACCATTGATCGAACCAATCAACGCTCCATTAGTCGCAATCGCCCAAGTTATATTGTTTCCAGCAAGGTTCGTTACGGCATTTATCGATGAGGAATTAAAGTTAAATGCTGTTAGTGCTTGCGTACCTGCAGTGAAATTAATCGCTCCACTTACAATGTTAGGTATACCGTCACGTAAAGTACTTTCATTAACAACAATGTTACAGTTACCAGGGGTATAAACTATTGCGGTATCAGAGCTTTGTACGGAGGTGTTGCCTGCTTTATCTGTTTGCGTCGCGGTGACTGTGATGCTCTGGCCGCCTGCAGGTGCAGATTCGGTCCAGCTGATTACGCCGTTATTGTAGCTGTAGCCTGTAGCTGGATTGCCGTTTGCAAGCATAAGCGCGCCATTGGCATCAAGTTTCAACTCGACATTGGTTGTTGTGCCGCCATTAACTATAGTCAGGTTAATGATGCCACCTTGGGTTAGTTCTGCGTGGTTAACGTTGACTTGCAGTTGCACTCCAGCACCGTTGCTGTTGATTTCTGCTTGGGTGAGCAGGCCATCGCCAGGAGTGCCGTCATCGACGATTAACACGGTCGGTGCAATCGGGGCAGTGGTGTCGAGCTTGGCGCTGTCAGAGCCTTGTGCAGAGGTGTTGCCATCGCTGTCGGTTTGAGTCGCGGTGACAGTAATGGTCTTGCCTTCGGCCACGACCGCAGTCCAGGTAATCACGCCGTTGTTATAGCTGTAGCCCGTTGCAGGAGTGCCGTCGGCGAATGTTA
>NZ_JAGTUL010000179.1:0-208 GCF_018224605.1 Shewanella sp. M16
CAAATGCTTGTTACTAGCTCGCCAACGCTTTTCGCAAGTTACTACGTCCTTCATCGCCTCTGACTGCCAAGGCATCCACCGTATACGCTTAGTCGCTTAACCATACAACCCAAATGAGTTTCACTCACCTGAGTCGCATTGCGACCAGCTTGGTTTTACTTGTCTCACTTCTGACCAAAGAAGTGGACGCGCCTTAGACGTAAACTAT
>NZ_JAGTUL010000180.1:0-206 GCF_018224605.1 Shewanella sp. M16
CGCATTGCGACCAGCTTGGTTTTACTTGTCTCACTTCTGACCAAAGAAGTGGACGCGCCTTAGACGTAAACTATTCAATAAAGAATAATTTACTATTGAATATTCAAGACACTTAATAAAGTGTTTGAGAACTCATGTTCAATGCTTTCGCATTAAACGTTTTGTAATTAATCACATGACAGACTCATGCAATTAAATACTATCAG
>NZ_JAGTUL010000018.1:0-119712 GCF_018224605.1 Shewanella sp. M16
TAGCAATATCAATCACGATTAAAAGCATCTATTAAGATACTAAAATATAAAGATAAAATACCAAGATTGCGTTAAGTGAGGTAAAAGGTGATTCGGTTTCGTTTAGGGTTAGTGATCAATCCATTGGCTGGCTTAGGTGGCAGTGTTGGCCTTAAGGGCAGCGATGGCGTTGCCGAAGAGGCGCTTGCCTTAGGCGCTGAACCCAAAGCCGCCTTGCGTATGATGCAGGCCCTCGAGGTTATTCGTGATTATAGTGATGACATTGAAGTCATTACTGCTTCAGGCATCATGGGTGAAGACGCCGCTAAAATACTCGGTTTTACCACGCGAGTGGTGTATCAAACTCCGGATAAAACTCAGGCACTGGATACGCAGGCCGTTGTGCGTGCGCTGCTGGATGAACCGCTGGATTTACTCCTTTTTGCCGGTGGCGATGGCACGGCCCGCGATGTTTACTCCGTATTTGAACAAGCCACTATCGACGACAAACTCCCTGTGCTCGGTGTGCCTGCTGGGGTGAAAATTCATTCCGGCGTTTACGGCATTACGCCCCATGCGTCTGGCATGGTGGTCAAGATGTTACTCGATGGCGAACTTGTCAGTTTGATGTCCGCCGATGTAATGGATATTGATGAAGTGGCTTTTCGCCAAGGCACAGTGCGCGCTAAACGCTTTGGTGAGCTCTTAGTGCCCGCCGAGCCGCGTTATGTGCAAGCGGTGAAGATGGGCGGCAAGGAAGTCGATGAACTCGTGCTGGCCGATATCGCCGCCGATGTGATCAATCAAATGGAAGATGAACTGTACATCATGGGCTCTGGCAGTACGGTTGCCTTTGTGATGGAAGAGTTAGGCCTCGATAATACCCTGCTCGGTGTTGATCTTATTCAAAATAAAAGTTTAGTCGGCAGTGACTTAACCGCGAACAAATTACTCGAACTGACCCAAGATAAGCCGACTAAGTTGGTGATCACTCTGATTGGCGGTCAAGGCCATATCTTAGGGCGCGGTAATCAACAATTGTCGCCCGAGCTCATTCGGCGCATCGGAAAAGACAATATTATTATCCTTGCCACAAAAACTAAGCTAAAAGCACTTGATGGACGACCACTAATTGTGGATAGTGGCGACCCTAAATTAGATAGCGAGCTTGGCGGCTATTATAAAGTGACGACGGGCTACCATGATTACGTCATGTATCAGGTGGCCAATCCAGATTTATTGGTCGCAGCAGATGTGTCGGCCAATCCAGTATTAATGGAGAGTTAGACCCATGTTAGAGCATTACGAAGACGCATTAGAACAGTGGATCGCCAGCGTTGTTAGCCATGGTGATGACGATGCTTTGTTTGCTTGTGGCTACTTACAGGGCCATGTGGCCGTAGTGTTGTCCCAATTGGAAGCGCAGGGTGAAACGGATCTTGATGCTTTAATGCTAAAAATGACCGACTGTCTAGCACTCGCGCGCCAAGAATTAAACGATGCCGATTATGCCTTGGTTGAACAGGCATGGGCACAGCTGCAGGCAAAGATTATAGGCGAATTGGATGTTGCCTAGCTCCCAGCCGATGACTGACAACGAGCACGTGACTAATACCGAAGTAACGAGTGTAGAAATGCCGAGTGCTGAATTAGCCTGTGAGCAAACGCTCGATGCTAGCGCGGTATTTATCGGTTTAGTGAATCCTAAAACGCCCGTTAACGTCGGTGGCATTATGCGCGCATCGGGTTGCTATGGCGTCGATGGCGTATTTTACACTGGCAGGCGCTACGAGTTAGCCGCGCGTTCAGGTGCAGTGCAATACCATGTCGATACTAAAGATGCTGGCGAGCGCATTCCGCTCACGGGCGTCACTTCATTGTTAGCTGCGATTCCGGCGGACACTCAGCTTATCTGTGTCGATTTGGTGGTGGGCGCGACGCCGCTGCCGGATTTTGTTCATCCCGCGAAAGCCTTTTATGTGTTTGGTCCTGAAGATGGCACCATTGGCCAAGAGATTATCGATAAAGCCGATGCCGTAGTGTATGTGCCTACGGTCGGGTGTATGAATCTTGCGGCTTCGGTCAATGTGTTGCTATACGACAGATTGGCTAAATCCCACCGTGAGGCTGCAAGCCTGACATCGAGCCTAGCATCTGGTCTACCTTCGAACTTAAGCGGCGATGCGCTCATCCGTCAGAGTCGTGATAACAACAATCGTACTCGGGTGAAAGGGCCCAGAGCGCCGCGAAAACCTCGACATGTTGAATCCAGTAGTGTCGGGTCTAGCAGCCTTGAACCTAGCAGCATTGATAACGCGATAGCCATCACAGCAGCTTAATTGGTTTAAAAATAATATTTTTAAAAAGGGATTAAGCCATGGCTTAATCCCTTTTTTATAGCGCTAAAAAACGTTATTTTTCTAGCGATTGATTGTCTAGAGCGCTTTGCCCTTGAGCAATTTTCGCAGCCACATGCGATTGGGGTTGAGTTTACACAGAGTCGCTTTATCGAGTGGTATTGGTTCGCCGCAAAGCTGCGCCGCGAGACATTCGGCGGCCAGTGGCCCAGAACTTAACCCCCGTGAGCCTAACCCACCAAGAATATACAGCCCTTGATGCACCGGCGCTGGCGTGGTTTGCCAGTAGTGGCGACTCTCTTTAGTGAGTTGATGTTGCGCATAATCTTTAATAATTTTAGGCACATCGGGCGCGCAGCCCATCATAGGGAAATGATCCCGCGTGACCATACGCACGCCAACGCGAGCATTGTTGCCACTCATGTCGATATCATCAAGCCAGCCTTGGTCAGGATAACTTTCATGCATTTTGGCGAGATTTTCTTGCTGCTCCTGCGGGCAAAAATCTAAATGCTTAGGTTCTTTAACGTAACTCGCGCCAAGACAGTGGAGTCCTTGGTGACTCGGGGTTAAATAACCGTTGGCGCACAGCACAGTCGCGAGTTGACTCAATTGAAACTGAGCGGGCACATGGCTGACTTGGCCGCGAAAAGGGCTAATTTGTAATTTGTTGCTGGCATCAAATTGCGTGAGCGCTGCGCCATTGGCGAGCACAAGTTGTGCAAAGGGGCCAAAGCGATGCTTAGCGGTGATTAAATACCAACCTTCACTTTGATGCTCAATTTCAAGGATCTCAGTCTCCAAATGGAGTTTGACCTCGGTAAGCTGCTGCGCTTTTTGTATTGCGGCTTCGGCATATTCGTACGGACAAACCCAGCCAGCCAGCGGATAGAAAAAGCCTGATTTGTCAATATTAATGTTCGCAAGAGAATTGGCCAGTTTCGCATCGACTCGATAGGCTATTTCACTTGGCCAGTTCTGGCTTTGAATAATTTTATCGAGTCGTAATTGGCTGCGTTCATCGTGGGCAGTTTGCAATACCCCGCAAAAATCATGGGAAATCGGGGTTTGATTTGGGGCGGGGACAGATGTCAGCGCCTGTACTCTACGTCGACTAAATAAAAATGCCTGCTGGAAGAAGCGGCTTAATTCATCATTTTCCGGTGTCAGCAGCGGATAAATCGCCCCTTGGCGATTGCCCGAGGCGCCTTGGCCAAGCTTGGCATCTTTACAAAAGAGCTGCGTACTTTTGCCGCGTTCCGCCAAAGACAGTGCCAAATGCGCCGAGGCTAACCCGCCGCCTATGATGGCAATCGAGCTGGGCGCGTCCGAGGGTAAGATTGCAGCCATAGGATTAAAGGCATAGGCTTTAGCATCTTGCTGGCGTAAGACGTGGCGCTCGTGTAACAAAATGGCATCAGGCTGATGGTTTGTCTGTATTTCAGCGTAGGTAAAATCCCTCACCTCAAAGCCACAGGCTTGGAAACGGCTCACAGGTGTTTCGTTTGATTCGTTTAATCCAATAGCTGCAACAGTGGCGCCATCGTCACTGAGTTTTGCCATCTGCCAATGGATCTGCTGATTTAACCCATTTTGTAGATGGGGCAATACCAGCCAGTGCTGAACGGGGTGAAGCGGAGAATGGATAAGTGAACTGAGCTGGGATTGAATATCACCAAAGTGCAGGTCGATTGTGGTACGACCGTCATCAAAAATTAATCTCTGGCAACCTATAATAGCCGTCGGCTCTGTATGAAGTAAGCGTTGGGCAAGTGGCTCAAGTTCAGGCACTTTGGTTAAACTGGCGGATTGATCCCAAAGTAATTTAAGTTCGTAAGCATTAATCGGATTGGGTTCGAATACGTTAAGGAGTAATCGTTGGTTAGGGTTCGTCTGAGTGCGCCACCAAGATAAGAGTTCAAGCCCGTTGCCTAAACCTATTTGCCCTAATACTAAGAGTTTTTGCTGTGAATGAGCCTCAAATACCCGCTGCTGATAAATGCTCAACTTGCTGAGATAGTGTGCATCAGTGTGAGCTGTTGCGGGATAAAGGTTGATTAATTGCGGGTAATCGCGCTTAATTTGGCAAGGTTTATTGGGCTCTGCAGTCAAAGAAATTTACTCTCGGTCTCATAATTGGCATTATTTTACTCGCCTTTATGGAAAGCTGACCACTTAATTGAGTCAAAACAGATACTATTGGCTCAGCGAAAAGTAGGTACTGACATGTACACAATGGATAGCAATAAAATGAAAAGAGTCGTGATCACCGGAATGGGTGTTGTTTCAAGTATCGGTAATAACAAGCAAGAAGTGACCGAGTCACTGAAAGCGGGCCGCAGTGGTATTACGCATTCAGCTCAGTTTGAAGAGATGCAATTACGTAGCCATGTATGGGGTGACATCAAGTTAAACCCTGCTGAGCATATCGATCGTAAGGCATTGCGTTTTATGGGTGATGCGGCAGCTTATGCCTACATTGCTATGCAAGAAGCGGTTGCCGATGCCAATTTAACTGAAGAACAGTATTCAGATCCGCGCGTAGGGCTGATTGTGGGTACAGGCGGCGCATCATCGTCTAACCAAGTACAATCTGCCGATACATTGCGTGAAAAAGGCGTTAAACGCGTAGGTCCGTATATTGTGCCTCGCATCATGTCGAGCACGGCCAGCGCTTGTTTAGCAACGCCATTTAAAATTAAAGGCATGAATTATTCTATCAGTTCAGCCTGTGCAACTAGCGCCCACTGTATTGGTCATGCCGTTGAACTTATCCAAATGGGTAAGCAAGACATGGTGTTTGCCGGTGGTGCTGAAGAAGTGGATTGGACACTGACCATGGGCTTCGACGCTATGGGCGCACTGTCAACCAAGTACAATGCCACACCCGAAAAAGCCTCTCGTACCTATGATGCAGACCGTGATGGTTTTGTGATTTCTGGTGGCGGCGGTATTTTAGTGGTTGAAGAGTTAGAGCATGCTCTGGCTCGCGGCGCAAAAATTTACGCTGAAGTGATTGGTTATGGCGCGTCTTCAGACGGTTATGACATGGTGGCGCCATCGGGTGAAGGCGCTGTGCGTTGTATGCAAATGGCGATGATTGATGTCGATACCCCAATCGATTACATCAATACTCACGGCACTTCAACGCCAGTGGGCGACGTGCGTGAATTAGAAGCGCTACGTGAAGTTTTCAAAGACAAGTGCCCACCGATTGCATCGACTAAGTCTATGACAGGTCATGCATTAGGCGCCGCAGGCGTACATGAAGCGATTTACAGCTTAATCATGATGGAAAACAGCTTTATTGCCCCAAGCATCAATATCGAAAATCTGGACGAAGCGGCGAAAGATATGCCTATCGTGCGTGAGTATCGTGATGCTGAGCTGACTACAGTCATGAGTAACAGCTTTGGTTTTGGCGGTACAAACGCCACGTTAGTGATGCGCAAATTCAAATAAGTTTGTTTATCAAACACGATAGAAGGGAAGCTTAGGCTTCCCTTTTTTATGGGCGTTTTTTGTAAACCTGTTGCATCGACAAGGATTTATCCCATTAGTCTTGTTAGAATACCGAGCATCTTGATGCCTTCCATTCCCACTTTTTTTAGATCAGGTGCCCATGAAGATTTTAGTCGATGAAAATATGCCCTATGTTGAACCGCTATTTGGCGATCTCGGGGAAATTATTCCTGTTAATGGCCGCACGTTAACCGCAGCGCAAGTGCGCGGTGCCGATGTGTTATTAGTGCGCTCAGTCACCAAAGTGAATGCCGAGTTGCTCTCGGGCAATCATCAACTGAAGTTTGTCGGCAGTGCCACTATAGGCACAGATCATGTGGATTTAGCCTACCTTGCCGAGCGTAATATCCCCTTCTCTAATGCACCAGGTTGCAATGCGACTGCGGTTGGGGAGTTTGCTTTTATCGCTATGCTGGAGTTAGCACAGCGGTTTGATTCGCCGCTTAAGGGTAAGGTCGTCGGCATAGTGGGCGCGGGCAATACCGGTACTGCAACAGCTAAATGCTTGCAAGCCTACGGTATTAACGTGTTGCTTAACGATCCCATCAAAGAGAAACAGGGCGATCCGCGCAGTTTTGTGAGCTTAGAAACTATCATGGCGCAGGCCGATATCATCAGTTTGCATGTTCCCATCACGCGCACGGGCGAGCATAAAACCAAACATTTGTTCGATGAGGTGCGCTTAAAGGCGCTCAAACCCAATACATGGTTAGTTAATTGCTGCCGCGGTGATGTGATAGATAACAAAGCACTTGTCAGAGTTAAACGCCAGCGTGATGATCTCAAACTTGTACTTGATGTGTGGGAAGGCGAGCCAACACCGATGCCTGAACTGGTGCCACTGGCTGAATTTGCCACCCCGCATATTGCAGGTTACAGCTTAGAAGGTAAGGCGCGCGGCACTTTTATGCTCTATCAAAAGCTGTGTCAGTTACTTAATATTGCTGCCGATAAAAGTCTGCTGGATCTCTTGCCAAGCTTTAACATTAAGGCGGTCGAACTTGCGACCGCGCCGAATGAAAAAGCGTTATTACAGCTCGCGCGTTTTGTCTATGATTTGCGCGATGATGACAAGATGTTCAGAAATACATTCTTAAATGAGAATGGCTTCGACACTATGAGAAAAAATCACCAACATAGACGCGAATTTAGTGCATTGGCGCTGGCTTATGACGGTCAATCTGAGGTAGATTGGTTGTCCAATTTAGGTTTTTCAGGAGTCGGTCAGTAGCTATGTCACAGGAATTTAATGTTGTCGTTTTAGGTGCATCGGGCGCAGTGGGTCAAACTATGATAGAGATCCTCGAAGAGCGTAATTTCCCGGTTGCCAATTTGTACCCTTTAGCCAGTAGCCGCAGCGCCGGTGAAACGGTCAGCTTTCATGGCAAACAAATTACCATTCTCGACGTAGAAACCTTCGATTGGACCCAAGCTCAAATTGGTTTCTTCTCTGCAGGTGGTGATGTTTCCGCCAAATGGGCACCGATTGCCGCTGAAGCAGGCTGTGTTGTGATTGATAACACCTCTCACTTTAGATACGACATCGATATTCCTTTGGTTGTACCTGAAGTGAATCCGCATGCTATCGCTGATTTCCGCAATCGCAATATCATTGCTAACCCAAATTGCTCAACCATTCAAATGCTGGTGGCACTTAAGCCAATTTATGATGCCTATGGTATCAGCCGCATTAATGTGGCAACGTACCAGTCAGTATCGGGCACAGGTAAAAAAGCCATTGAAGCATTAGCGCATCAGTGCACTAAATTACTGCAAGGTTTACCTGCTGACGCTGAAGTCTATCCAAAACAAATTGCTTTTAACGTATTGCCACAAATCGATAAATTTATGGATAACGGCTATACCAAAGAAGAAATGAAAATGGTCTGGGAAACCCAGAAGATTTTCGGTGACGATGAGATTTTAGTGAATGCGACTGCCGTACGTGTACCTGTGTTTTATGGTCACTCAGAAGCCATTAATATCGAAACTCGTCAGCCTGTCGATGCCGAAGACGTTAAAGCTTTACTGCGTAATGCCGAAGGAGTGGTATTGTTTGAATCCGATGATGATTATCCAACAGCAGTGACCGATGCCGCAGGAACCGATCCGGTTTATGTGGGGCGCATTCGTAAGGATATTTCTCATTCTCACGGGATTAACTTGTGGGTCGTGTCAGACAATATTCGTAAAGGCGCAGCCTTGAACAGTGTGCAAATTGCCGAGATCTTAGTGAGAGATTATTACTAAGCATTAGATTGCATTTGATGCCCATTGAAAAGCCTGCTGTCAGCAGGCTTTTTTTGTTTTACAATTGTGAACAGTAGCAGGGCGGGGATTTCTGGTTTATAGTAATCTCAATAAATACAATTGCCTAAAGCCTGTTATCAGTGAGATAACTTTATAGCGCTTCAAAGGGAAGGATTGATGAAATTTCGCACTTCGTATCTTGTGGGTCTAATGGCCACTGTTTTAGCTGTTTCTTCTACCGCTTATTTTATTGATCCCGCCGTTGCTGCAGATACACCAAGATTAAAACCCTTAAAAATCATGGGGCCAGACGGACAGATCCGTCAAGTTAACCATCAATATGGTCCAACAACATCGAAAGACACTTTTTGGAGCATAGCGCAAAAAGTCCGTCCTGATGCCAGTGTTAGCGTCTATCAGGTGATGGCCGCCTTATACGATGCTAACCCTCATGCGTTTAACTCTGCCAGTTATAACAGCTTAGAACGCGGTATGATCCTGCTCATTCCGTCTAAAGAAGTCATGCTGTCGATCCCCAATCGTATGGCGATAGCCAGAGCAGAGCAAAGTGATAGACAATCTCGGGCTCCGGCGAAAGCAACATCTAAACCGCCAGCTAAGGTGACGACAGCAAAAGCGCCAGTCACGGCTCCTGCGGTGATTGTTGAAACGAAAGTGACACCACCTAAAGCGGTTGCTGAAACACCTGTTCCAGAAAAGCCCAAGATGCTGAGTTCAGATGTGACAGCACGGTTAGAAGCGGCAGAAAGCAAAAATCTGTCATTAACCGATGAATTAGCCCGCACGCAAGATCAACTCTCAGTGCGCACTTCAGATGTTGAAGCGCTAAAAGTTAAAGTTGAAGAATTAAATCAACGGATTGCTGTGCTGGAAGAAACACTTCAAGCCAGCAAACTACAAAACCAAGCCTTGAAAGCCGAAGTTGAAGCTGCGCAAGTACCAGAGACGACAGCTGTTGAAGCTGAAGTAGAGGCAGAGGCACCTATTGAGCCCGATGACTTGTGGCGCAATATCCTTAACAGTCCTGTGTTATTGATTGCCGCGGCTGTGATCCCTGCCTTGTTCTTACTGCTTGCTGTGTTCTGGTTCCTGCGCCGTAAACGCAATAAAGAACGTCGTGAAATGCAGACACAAGAAGCGGTTATGGCCGCCGGTGCCGCTGGGATTGCGGGTACTGCCATCATGGACATGGATGATGACGACTTAGATGATATGGCGGTACATTTAGATTCTGACCATGCGGATTCCATCGATAGTCTTCTTGATATGGGCAGTGTCGATTTACAACCTGAGCAAGATTTGACTGACTCCCACGATCAGATGGATATGGCTTCTGAAATGTTTGTCGATCCGGGGATCTCTGCCGAACCTGAAGCAGAGGATGAAGGGCAATCTCTTGATGATCTGTGGGCAGAAGCCATGGGCGATCAGGAAGAGGATATTGTTGAGGAGAAACCTAAATCTGGCAATATTCTTGAGGAAGCCGATCTTGATGCACTATTAGCGGGCCTAGGTTCTGACGACAGCACTTCTGAAGACAGCACCGAAGCCGAAGAGGATTTAAGTGAATTAGAGCGTAACTTTGCGAGCGATTTAGCTCAAGAAGATGACAGTAATGATGTTACTTCTAAGCTGAATGATGTTGAAGTCGCAGACACTAAACCTGCCGATGAAGCCATCGCGGATGACGATGATCTTGATGCATTACTTGCCGAGTTTAGTGTTCCTGCAGAAGATACTGAGATTGCACAAGCGCCTGCACCAGACGTTGTTGCGTCTGATGATGAAGATCTCAGTGCTGCCATCGCGGCTGAACTCGGTGATGAGCTAGATGATGAACTTAGCGGAGAAGACGTTGATGATATCGATGCCTTATTAGCTGATTTCGATAAACCAACGCCAGCCGCTGAACCTGAAGTCGAGCCTGATCTTGGCGCTGAAATTGCTGCTGAACTAGATGCGGAGCTTAATGAACTGGGCGTAGAAGACACCGATGACATCGATGCCCTGTTAGCCGATTTCGATAAACCAGCAGAACCTGAAGTTGAACCTGATCTCGGCGCTGAAATTGCCGCAGAGCTAGACGCTGAGCTTAATGAACTGGGCGTAGAAGATACCGACGACATTGATGCCCTGTTAGCCGATTTCGATAAACCAGCAGAACTTGAAGTTGAACCCGACCTCGGCGCTGAAATTGCCGCAGAGTTAGATGCTGAGCTTGATGAGCTGGGTGTGGAAGATACCGATGATATTGATGCTCTGTTAGCGGATTTTGATAAACCGACGCCAGCGGTTGAACCTGAAGTTGAGCCCGATATTCGTGCTGAAATTGCCGCTGAGTTAGACGATGAGCTTAATGAATTAGGCGTAGAAGAATCCGATGATATTGATTCACTACTGGCGAGTTTTAATGCTGAGCCTGAACTCAAAGTCGATGCAGAAGATGATGATATCAGTGCAGAAATCGCCGCAGAATTAGAAGCTTCGTTACCGGAAGACATAAAAGGTGAAGCGTCAGGTGATGATGATTTAGATGCACTCTTAGCTGAGTTTGATGTGCCGGAGCAATTGGATGCCGATGAAGATGAATTCGACTTTGATATGGAAACGGCGCAGCTCGATTCAGAAGACAATTCAGTTGACGAAGATAATTTACTTAAAGGCATAGGTGCGGCTCACTCTATCGACGGCACCGATGATACTTTTACATTAGTCGAGGAACTGAGTGACGATAACGACACTGATGTATTAGCGACGGCCGCAGTCACTTTGGCTGCTGCTGCAGCCGCGGCCAGTGTTAAAGAAAAAGAATCTTCTTTCTTTAATGATTTAAAAGCCAATAAGAGCAAAGATCCCCATGTGCTCGATTGGGACTCAGAGCTAGATTTTGCGCCTAAGGCTAAGCCTGCGGCAACGCAAGCAGATGTAACGGCTAATGATGTTGAGCCTAACAAAGATGCCACAGCGCTCGATTATGCTTCTCAAGAGAAGCCCATTAATGCTACGCGTAACGATATTGATTTTAGTGAAGATTTTAAACTTGATATCAAAGAAGACGCGGATGATTTGGACCTTGAGCAAGGGCTAGACTTAAGTGACGATAACGTGCTCGCCGCTTTTACAGCCAATACAGATTATGACGATGAAGATGTGTTGACGTCGGAAGACAGTTTCTCACTCGTCGATGATCATAATCTTACCGTCGATGAAGCCTTGGCTGCACTCGATGCCCAGGAGTCGCGAAAAGCGCAGAAAAAGTTTGTTCCTGACCATGATTTAACCAGTTTTCAAAATGAAAACGGTTTTATCGACATCGACAAGTTGCTGAATGATGCCGATGAAGAGGGCGCAGATACCGATTTGTATTCGGAAGTTGACGTTGAGATGAGTGATGTCGGTGCCTTAATCGGTGATGCCGCGATGATCGATGTTGATGATGAAGAAAACTCAGTCAACGCTAAGCTGGATTTAGCGCGTGCTTATATCGAAATTGACGACAGCGACAGCGCGAAAGCCCTGCTCAAAGAAGTGCAAATTGACGGTAACGAGCGCCAGCAGGATGAAGCTGGACGTTTGCTCAAAGAGATTAGTTAATCCCGGTTGAGAGTGTTTCAATCTAACGGCGCCTTCAGCGCCGTTTTTTTTATGGGCTGCTGTGATAAAATGCGCCGCTAAATCAATTGTGAGGATAAGTGGATGCGGATTGCATTAGGTATTGAATATGACGGTAATGGTTATTTTGGCTGGCAACGTCAGGCCGAAGTCGATTCAGTACAAGGGCAATTAGAACGGGCGTTATCGATAGTGGCTAATGAGCCTATCGGCGTCTTCTGCGCTGGCCGTACCGATGCGGGCGTGCATGCCACTGGCCAAGTGGTTCATTTTGAAACCAATGCCATTCGTAATGAAGGCGCATGGACCTTAGGGGTGAATGCTAATTTGCCCGACAATATTGCCGTACGTTGGGTCAAAGAAGTCGACGACAGCTTCCATGCGCGCTTTTCGGCGACCGCCAGACGCTACCGCTATGTGATTTATAATCACACTTTTCGCCCTGGGATTTTACGCCATGGTGTAAGCCATTATCACGGCAATATCGATGCTGACAAAATGCACCAAGCGGCACAGGCACTCTTGGGTGAGCAGGATTTTACTAGCTTTCGCGCTGTCCAGTGTCAGTCGAAAACACCGTTTCGTAATGTGCATTGCGTTAATGTCACGCGCCAAGGTATGTATGTGATTGTTGATATCGCCGCGAATGCTTTCTTGCATCACATGGTGCGTAATATTGTCGGTTCATTGTTAGAAATCGGTCTAGGTAATCAGCCACTGACTTGGATGGGCGATTTGCTCGCGTTAAAAGACAGAAACCAAGCCGCAGCAACGGCTAAACCCCATGGACTCTATTTAGTTGATGTGACTTATCCAGAACAATATCAATTACCTAAGCTCGCTCTTGGGCCATTATTCATATTGGATTGAAAAGATCTTATTTGAGAGATAATCGAATACGAGGATATACGGACATGCTTACAGTACCAGCGTCAAATGCAGCATTGGAACAGTGGTTGGATTATTTGCTATCTATACATCCAACCGAAATCGATATGGGGTTAACCCGTGTCTCTAAGGTCGCGCAAACCCTGGGTCTTTTGGATTTAGGTACAACCAAGATAGTGACAGTGGCGGGGACGAACGGCAAAGGCACCACCTGCGCCATGCTCGAAAATATTCTGCGCCTATCGGGTTTGACTGTGGGCGTATACAGTTCGCCACACATGCTGAAGTACAACGAGCGAGTGCGTATCAATGGTAGCGATGTCAGTGATAGTGGTTTTGTTACGGCATTTGAGCAAATTGAAGCCGCGCGCGGCGATATTTCTCTGACCTTTTTTGAGTACGCTACGCTCGCAGGCTTGATACTCTTTAAAACCGCTAAGCTTGATGTGGTTATCTTAGAAGTCGGTTTAGGTGGACGGTTAGATGCTACCAATATTATCGATGCCGACATTAGCGTACTGACGTCGGTCGATTTAGACCATGAAAGTTATCTCGGTAATACCCGTGAGCTTGTGGGCCGTGAGAAGGCGGGCATTTTCCGCCGTGGTAAACCTGCCATTGTAGGTGAACCCAACTTGCCACACACTGTCAATGATGTCGCCAATGAGGTTGGCGCCATCTTGTATCGCGTCGGTAACGAATTCAGTTATCAAGTCCATGGCAATCTGTGGGATTTTCAAGGTCAAGTGCTCAAACTGCACGATTTAGCGTTACCAACTTTGCCATTACCTAATGCGGCGACTGTATTGGCAGTGATTGAACAGGGCTGGCCGGATATCACGCCTTCAATTATTGCTGAGGGTATTAGCACTGCTCGGTTAACGGGTCGATTAGAGCGGGTGAGTGAGCAGCCGTTAGTGTTACTCGATGTTGCCCATAATCCCCATGCGGCGCGGTTTTTGGTACAACAGTTAGCGCCAATCGTTGTGGGTAAGCGCGTGTTCGCCCTTTGCGGCATGCTGAAGGATAAAGATATTGCAGGTGTGTTGCCTGTGATCAATCCACTGATCGACACTTGGTATTTGGTCAGTCTGCACGGTGAGCGTGGCGCGAGTTCGGCCATGCTACGCAAAACATTAGCCACTGAGGCTGCTGCATTTGAGTTTGAGGACATATCTGAGGCTTGGTCTGCATTAAAAGCGCAAATTAACCCAGATGATGTGGTAATTGTGTTTGGCTCCTTTTACACTGTGGCAGGTTTTAAGTCTCAATTTATGCAGGAAGTCAGTTTTGTCTAGCCAGTTTCATAATCGTTTAGTCGGCACTGTGGTGCTGGTTGCGCTTGGGGTAATTTTTTTGCCGGATATTTTGGATGGCAAAAAAGATCGCCAAGAAGAGCAGTTTTCCGAAATTCCTTTGCGCCCGACCGTGATTGAGCAGCAAAAAGCCGACGATGATATGTTTGAAGTCTTGTCGGCCGAGGATGCTGCTGCGCTGAATGGGACTGAGGTCGCCCTAGCCGAAATGCCAGTTAATGCTGACAATGAAAAGTCTGTCGCCGCGCCAGTAATCGAAGTCGCAAAGCAAGATGTTAAGAAAGACGTTAAGCCTGATGTTAAAAAAGCAGAGCCTAAGCCTGAAACGAAACCTGAAGCTAAAAAAGAGCCGCCTAAAGCCACTGTAAAAACTGAGCCGGCTAAAAAAGCGGACGCTAAAGCGACTACTGTGGCTAAGGCTGAAAAGCCTAAAGCAGAAACGCCCAAAGCCAGTGCAGCCAAAGAGGATGCCGTTAAAGTGGTCAGCCGTGACAGCTTGAAAAGTGGCTTTACCTTGCAGCTTGGCAGTTTTAACAACGCAACGAATGTTAAAGCTTTGGTTGCACAGCTGCGTAAGAGTGGTTTTAAAGCGTACACTATTCCTGAAAACCCTAAAGATGGCGTATTAACTAAAGTGTTTGTCGGACCCGATGTGTCTGAGGCAAAGCTGAAGAAAGTACAATTTGAGGTGGAAAACCTTACACGTCTCAAGGGCTGGATTGTTCCTTTTAATCCCTTAGAATCTTAATGGTGATACAACACTCGAGACTGAAAATGATTTATTTACCTCACTAGGGGTGAGAATCGTTTCAGTCTCTGGTAGAATCGCGCCGTCTTAAAGCCCATGTCGGAAAGCCATCTCAATGGTTTGGATTGATTACGCTATCATATTCGTCATCGGATTATCGACTCTCATCAGTCTGATCCGTGGATTTGCCAAAGAAGCCATGTCCTTAGTGGTATGGTTTGCGGCTTTCTTTGTTGCCAGCCAATTTTACCAAGATCTTGCCGTTCACTTAACACAAATGAACGATGAGATGCTGCGTAATGGCGTTTCTATTGCCATCCTCTTTATTACCACTTTGGTACTCGGTGCCTTAGTTAACTATATTCTCGGACAACTTGTTGTCAAAACCGGATTATCTGGCACTGACAGGCTTTTGGGCTTGTGCTTCGGTGCTATTCGAGGCGCGCTTATTGTGAGCGCCTTGTTGTTTTTCATGGATGCTTTTACAGGCTCTCCCAACTCCCAATGGTGGAAAGATTCTGTGCTAGTACCCGAATTTGGCGTTGTTATTCAATGGTTTTTTGACTATTTGGAAAATACCTCCAGCTTTGTACCCAAACTATAAGAAAGAAAATAAAATAATCCTAAGTGATAGAACATCTTACAATGAGGAAGCTTACCCATGTGTGGTATCGTCGGAATAGTTGGCCAATCATCGGTTAATCAGACCATTTATGATGCACTGACAGTGTTGCAGCACAGAGGTCAGGATGCGGCAGGTATTGTGACCATTGATCGTGGTGCTTTCAGACTACGTAAAGCCAATGGTTTGGTTAAAGACGTTTTTGAAGTCAAACATATGCAACGCCTACAAGGTAATGCTGGTATTGGCCATGTGCGTTATCCAACTGCGGGCAGTTCAAGCGCATCTGAAGCGCAGCCTTTCTATGTTAACTCGCCATTTGGGATCTCATTAGCCCATAACGGTAACTTAACCAACACAGTCGAATTAGCCGAAGGGCTGATCAAAAAACGTCGTCATGTGAACACCACTTCGGATTCTGAAGTCTTGTTAAACCTGTTGGCCGACGAACTGCAAAAAACCACGAGTTTGACCCTGACGTCGGAAGAAGTGTTCGATGCGGTCGCTAACGTACACCAACAAGCTCGTGGCGCCTACGCGGTTGTTGCCATGATTATTGGTCAAGGCTTAGTTGCGTTCCGTGACCCATTTGGTATTCGTCCTTTAGTATTAGGTAAGCACGAAACCGCCACTGGCACTGAATACATGGTGGCTTCTGAAAGTGTGGCACTTGATGCCGTTGGCTTTGAAGTGATGCGTGATGTGGCACCGGGTGAAGCGATTTATGTTTCAATTGACGGCCAGCTGTATACCCGTCAATGTGCAGCCGAGCCTAGCTATGCACCTTGTATCTTCGAATTCGTCTATTTTGCCCGTCCAGATTCGACGATCGACAAAGTGTCTGTATATGCAAGTCGCGTCAACATGGGCGCTAAGCTTGGCGAGAAGATTAAGAAGGAATGGTACGATCACGATATCGACGTGGTTATTCCTATTCCTGAAACCTCTTGCGATATCGCGCTGGAAATTGCCCGTTGCATGGATTTACCGTACCGCCAAGGTTTTGTGAAAAACCGTTATATTGGCCGTACCTTCATCATGCCTGGTCAACAGGAGCGTAAGAAGTCAGTGCGTCGTAAGTTGAATGCCATTAACACTGAGTTCAAAGGCAAAAATGTCCTGTTGGTGGACGACTCTATCGTTCGCGGTACGACCTCTGAGCAAATCATCGAAATGGCCCGTGAAGCAGGTGCTAAGAAAGTGTACTTTGCCTCTGCCGCACCGGAAATTCGTTTCCCGAACGTGTACGGTATTGACATGCCAACGTCGAATGAGCTTATTGCCCACGGTCGTGATGCCGATGAAATCGCCAAGTTAATTGGTGCTGATGGCATTATTTTCCAAGACTTACCCGATTTAATTGAAGCGGTAAGAATGGAAAATCCTGCGATTAAACGTTTCGAAACGTCTGTATTTGATGGTCACTACATCACGAACGACGTTGACCAAGCTTATTTAGATCACTTGACGCAACTGCGTAATGACGATGCCAAAGCCGATCGAAATAAAGATATCGGCACTAACTTAGAGCTGCATAACGTCTGTCACCCATAAGGATTGTGGGTAATTCAGTATCGTAAAGTTTGTGTCCTTTTTGTTCTAAACGATACAAAAAAGCCAGTGAGAAATCACTGGCTTTTTAATGGCTTATATTTGCTTAACGGATCATCGTGATAACGTCTACGTATTTATGCGTTGCGCTGTTTCAGTCATTACATTTTCTTCAGCGTGCTTACGTTCAACCCAGTAATCCGCATTTTTAATACCCAATTTTACCGGATCGAAAAGTGGCTCTATGCCAAGTGCCTGCTGTGATTCATAATCTTTAAGGCAAGTGAATGCGGTTTTCCTCAATAGAATAATGGCAATAATATTGAGCCATGCCATGAGTCCAACACCAATGTCACCCATTCCCCAAGCCATATCAGCCGTTTTAACTGTGCCGTATACGGTTGAGCCAATGATCACTATTTTGAGAACGACCATGAACCAAGGATGATTTACTTTACGGTTAATATAGGCAATGTTGGTCTCGGCAATGTAGTAATAAGCCACTATGGTCGTAAAGGCGAAGAAGAACAGTGCGATAGCCACAAAGATATTGCCAAATCCTGGCATCATACTTTCCATTGCCGTTTGTACGTAGCCTGGTCCTGCAGCGACTCCGGCAATGCCGGTATAGAGCGCCGCACCGTCAGGGCCCTGAACATTATACAGTCCTGTAATAAGCAGCATGAAACCAGTTGCAGAGCAAACGAATAAGGTGTCGATATACACAGAAAAAGCTTGAACTAACCCTTGTTTGGCTGGATGGCTTACCGCCGCTGCAGATGAGGCATGTGGCGCTGTACCTTGACCCGCTTCGTTGGAGTAAATACCCCGCTTTACCCCCCACATGATGGCTAAGCCTAAAATGGCACCAAAACCCGCATCAAAGCCAAAGGCACTTTTGATAATTAACCATAAAATACCCGGTAGCTGGCCAATATTTAGCGCTATGATGACACAAGCCACTATGATGTAACCCAGTGCCATAAAGGGGACGACGGCACTGGCAAAGTGAGCGATACGTTTTACACCGCCAAAAATGATAAAGCCAAGAAGCATAGCCAGTATGGCTGCAGTCACATTAGGATCTATGTTGAAAGCGGTTTTTAAACTTGAACCAATCGAGTTAGCTTGTACGCCCGGCAGCAGGATCCCGCAAGCAAATATGGTCGCAATTGCAAATACCCATGCATACCATTTCATGCCTAAGCCTTTTTCAATATAAAAAGCAGGTCCACCGCGATACTCACCATTGATTTTTTCTTTATAGACTTGACCTAAGGTAGATTCAACGAAGGCGGAGCTGGCACCGAGAAAGGCAACCATCCACATCCAAAATAAAGCGCCAGGACCACCAAAGGTGATTGCTGTGGCGACCCCTGCAATGTTACCTGTACCGACTCGACCCGCTAATGTCATCGCAAGTGCTTGAAAAGACGACACTCCCGCATCAGTACTCTTGCCATCAAACATCAGGCGGATCATTTCTGGCAGATGGCGCAGCTGTAAAAATCGAGTGCGAAGGGAGAAATAGAGCCCGACACCTAGGCAAAGAAAAATAAGTGCAGGGCTCCAAATTACACTATTGATCGCGTTGACAATCTCATTCATAGACTCCGATTCCTTTATTGTGTTGTTTTAGCAGAGTTTTTAGGTTTACGGTTATTCAACAGATGTTGAGTTAGGACATTCACTTTTGATTAAGACATTTTTGTAAATATCCAAGATACTCAACATAACTATTTTTTAGGGAGCTTCATAGTTAAAGTGTTAAATATTTGAAACCAATGTGTTTTGAAATTGAGTTTTAGCATGGATAAATAGAGCGGAGGGGCGAGTTAACTCGAAATACGGTAGTGATTTATTATGAATGTCAGTTATCCCATTACCCAAAGTAGCATCCACACGCCGAATAAGCTGCTTAAGCTATGGCGCGTGATTTGGTGGCTGAGTAATAGAGATACACTCACAGCAATAGGAATGACGAGAATGAATCCCCATGCTAACGGCATATCGATGATTTTCATTTGTCCCAGCCAGGTACTGGTGAGCATGCTTATTGCGAGTAACATTAAGCTATGGAATATCAATAACTGATTGAATCTTAATATTAATGCTGGAGTTATTGTCATAGCCTGTCGCGCATTTATTGCAAACTGTCTCATAGTCACTCCTTAGTTATTTACTGTATCTTATGCCTTGTTGAGAATCATTCGCAATTGAATTTACACTTAAGCTTTTACATTTAAGCTCGGTTTACTACAGAAATTTGCACTCAACTGGCGTTTGGGCTAAATTATACTGTAATTATATCCAGTGCTTGGTGTTTGTATGATTCTCTATATCGCAGAAAAACCTAGCCTAGGGCGGGCCATTGCCGATGTATTGCCTAAACCCCATAAAAAAGGCGATGGATTTATCGAAGCCGCCAATGGCGATTGTGTGTCTTGGTGCGTTGGTCACTTGCTCGAGCAAGCAGAACCTGATGCCTATAATCCCGAATTTAAGTCTTGGAAATTCGAGCATTTGCCAATAGTGCCAGACAAGTGGCAACTAAAACCTAAGGCTGCGACCCGCAGCCAACTCACAGTGCTAAAACGATTAGTCAAACAAGCCAACACGCTGGTTAACGCGGGCGATCCCGACCGCGAAGGGCAGTTACTCGTGGATGAAGTGATTGCCTATCTTGGCGTGACGGGGGACAAGCTACATCAAACCCAGCGTTTACTGATCAGTGACTTAAACCCCCAAGCTGTAAAACGGGCTCTAACGCAGCTACGCAGCAATCGCGAGTTTATTCCTTTATCCACATCGGCCTTAGCTCGCAGTCGTGCCGATTGGCTCTATGGCATGAATATGACGCGTGCGTACACCATCCAAGGTAAAAAGGTCGGTTATCAAGGCGTGTTATCCGTCGGCCGAGTACAAACGCCATTGCTTGGGCTAGTGGTGCGCCGTGATGAAGAGATTGCCCACTTTCAATCTAAGCCTTTTTATGAAGTACTGGCGCATTTGGCGACCGAGAAGCAAGAAACCTTCAGCGCCAAGTGGCAACCTAGCGAAGCTTGTCAGCCTTATATGGATGAAGAAGGACGAGTGTTAGCGAGAGGGCTAGCGCAAAATGTGGTGAGTCGCATCAGTGATAAACCAGCCTTAGTCACTCAATTAGTGGCTAAGGACAAGAAACAGAATCCACCATTGCCCTACAGCTTATCCGCGTTACAGATTGATGCGGCCAAACGGTTTGGTATGAGTGCTAAGGATGTGCTCGATACCTGCCAGAGTTTGTATGAACGCCATAAACTCATTACTTACCCACGCTCCGACAGTCGTTATTTACCCGTTGAGCAACATAACCTTGCGCCTTCGGTACTTAAGGCGATAAGTGACGGTGCTGCTGAGTTACTACAAGGTGCTGATGCACCCGAGCCCCGTCTTAAATCTAAAGCATGGGATGATAAAAAAGTGGACGCCCATCACGCAATCGTCCCCACAGCGAAGACGGCTAACTTATCTAGCTTGAGTCAGCGTGAGAGGCAGTTATATCTTCATGTTGCTCGCCAGTACTTAGCCCAGTTTTATCCGGCTTATTGTTACAGTGAAACCACAGTGCAAGTGACAATCGAGGGGGGCTTATTTAATACCAAGGCGCGTCAGGATAAATCCCTGGGCTGGAAGCAACTCTTTGCCCGCCAAGAGCCTAATGGCAGTAAGGCGAGTGGCAACAAGTCGACGGAAGAAAGCGCAGGTAAGGACGATGAGGAGAATGACGAGTTTATCGGCCAATTACCGCCTTTGAAATTGGGACAGGCTTTGCATTGTACTCGAGGCGAATTGTTGGAGAAAAATACTCAACCACCAAAGGCCTTTACCGATGCCACTTTACTCGGTGCTATGACGGGTATTAGCCGTTATGTGACCGATCCTGAGATCCGTAAAATTCTTAAAGAAACCGATGGATTAGGTACAGAGGCTACCCGTGCAGGTATTATCGAATTGCTGTTCAAACGCGGTTTTTTACAACGCTTAGGTAAATCTATTGTCTCGACAGACGTGGGGAAAGGATTGATTAACAGCTTGCCCGCGAGTGCGACTACGCCGGATATGACAGCGCTTTGGGAAGCGAGTCTGAATGGCATTTGCCATAAAGAAACCTCTTATCAAGCCTTTATGCAACCACTGCTCGGCACCTTATCCACGCTTATCCAGAATGCAGGCGCACAACTGCCAACCGCGCTTAATGGTTTACAAGGCCAAGGTTATCGTAAAACGGCAAGTAATAAATCTGGTTATCGTAAGTCGCCTTACCGCAAAGCCTCGAGTTCGGCAAAACGGGCAGGCACTACAAGTACAGCTAAAAGCAGTGTGAAGACGTCAGTGGCTAGTGCTGGCGCAAGGAGTCGAACACGCAAAATGGCTACAGAGGTTTAATCGTCACGAGTGCGTTGTGATTCTGTTGTAGGGGATATTCGACCTTAAGCTATAACGCTTTCATAGCACTGAATTTGGGCAAAAAAAGAGTAAACCAAAACGGTTTACTCATACGGAAATGGGTCGTTAAAGCTTGCCAAAATCACTCAATTGATGAGGAGCAGGCATATAATCTCAGCATTAACTTAATTAGCCCTTAAAGCTCATATTTATCTTAGGGTGTCGCCTCGGTTTAAGCTGATGAGCTTATCCAGTATGCGTTCTCCATCCATGCGGATGCCGTTGTGCTCATATTCTGATGTTAACCAATACTTTAGCCTGCCAACTTGTTTTGTGGTTTCTAAACTGTATTGCATCTCTACAAACATATCTTCACTGTAAATGGCTGCTGCAACAGGGACTCGGTTTTGTGCCAGTTGCTCTAGATTGTAAAGTGTTGGCCAATCTGATTTATGGGCAAGGATTTCTGCCGCGGCTTTAAGCGGCACTAAGTGACTAAATTGGTCAAACATCCATGGGTATATCATCTCACCTGTGAATAAAAACGGTTTACCTTGTTGATAGTTAAAGGCGGGGAATTGCTGTCTAACCCTGTGTGCCGACCATTGTGAAGCCGAGTGTTGACAGTAGATGGCTTCATGCAACAGGGCAAAAATCGGGTTAGTGTTGTAATCGAGCATTTGACCGAAATGATTTAAAAATAACGGGTTAACGACTGTCCCTGAAGCCGTGTTGATCAAGGCTTGTTCAAGCAAATAATAAACCGATTCAGGCCCTTGCTCCATTCCAATATTAATACCCAGCAGTTGCAGCATTTCAACCGTGAGGCGTTCACCCGTTGCCAAATACACTTCATTTTCAAGCAAATGTTTTGCTAAGCGAGTGACGAGATGTTGAGCATCGTGGAAGCGTTGGAAAAATTGTTTATTCTTCGCCAGTACGCGTTGATATGTCGCAAGATAGACGTCGTCGCTGCTACGGGTTAATGATGGTATGCCACCTGTGATATAGGCTTCACTGACGCCTTGAGGGGCGGCGCTTAAATAATGTAACACGCAAAATCCCCCGAAACTTTGGCCGAGAATCGCCCACTTATCGGCGGGACAAAGCTGGGCACGAATCGTTTCGGCATCACGAATGATATTGTCAGCCCTGAAATGGCTTAGGTAATCCGCTTGAGCTGCGGGATCTAAATGTTGCAGGCTTTGGTAATTAATCGGTGTTGATAAGCCTGTACCACGTTGATCGAGTAATAACACTCGATATTCTTTTAATGCGCGGCGGATCCAGCCGCTGTTGCTGGCGGGACGCATGGCCGCAAATCCAGGGCCGCCTTGAAAAAATACGATATAAGGTAGTTTTTTATCTCTGTTTTCTGGGCTACAGAGTTCTCTGGCAAACACTTGGATTTGCTCTGCAATTGGATTTTGATAGTTGAGGGGCAAGGTAAAAGTGTGTTTCTTCGCCAGCACTCCGGCGAGAATAATATCGGGTTTCATCAAACAACCTTAATGGCAGAGGATCATGTTATTGTGATTGGCAGATTGTATACCCAAATAAGCTGAAGATGCAGTAACCTAGGCTACCTGAAACGCGTATCTTCAGCTAACTTGGGTATAGACAAAATAGTTTATGTCGTAAGCTAGGATTATTTGATTAGCTTTTGGTGAAGATCAATTTTTTGGATATAAATTTGAGCCATGATGAGTTTCTTAGCGTAATCTATCGCTTATGGATAACACGAGATTGAAGCTATGAAGTATCAGATTATTCCAGTGACACCTTTTCAGCAAAATTGCAGCTTGATCTGGTGTGAAAAAACCAAGCGTGCGGCAGTCGTGGATCCCGGTGGGAATATTGATAGGATCCAAAACGAAGTGGCGAAACTTGGACTCGTCCTCGAAAAAATCCTCCTTACCCATGGGCATATCGATCATGTCGGTGGTGCAAAAGCCTTAGCGAAAGCCGCCAATGTGCCGATTATTGGCCCGCATATTGCCGATAAATTCTGGATTGATAACTTACCTAAGCAAAGCCAAAATTTTGGTTTTCCCCATTGCGATGCCTTTGAACCGGATCAATATCTGCAGGATGGCGATATTGTTAAAGTGGGCGAGCAAAGTTTATCTGTGCTGCATTGCCCTGGGCATACGCCGGGACACATTGCACTTTTCTCTGCCCAATCTAAGTTGGCGTGGGTGGGGGATATTTTGTTTCGAAGTTCTATCGGCCGCACCGATTTCCCCCAATCAAATCATCAGGATTTAATTCACTCGATCACCGAAAAACTGTGGCCCTTAGGTGCCGAGGTTGAATTCATTCCTGGGCATGGTCCTATGTCGACTTTTGGTGAAGAGCGCGAGCATAACCCCTTTGTCGCGGACCAACTTTTACTGTAATTGAGACGCCATTCAGCATTGCTTGATTTGTGAGCGATAATCACTCGCAAATCAAATGATTATTTCAACTAATAAACCAACCTTTTTTATGTTTTCTGTTTTTCCTTCTAGACTTAAAGCAGTTCTTCCGTCTACTGGGGTAAGTATGAAAACAAAAACAATGATGAGCGTGGTCTTTTCGACCATAGTCGCGAGTGCCGTGATTTCTGCGGTATTGAGCTTCAATGTTAAGTCTAAAATCGATCTCTTTAATGATGCGGCTAGCGTTCGATATCAGTCCTATCAAGTTGCCGATGAGTTAAGACAAAGTTCCGATGACCTAACGCGTCTCGCTCGAACTTACGCTGTTACGGGTGATGAAAAATACGAAAAAATGTATATGGATATTTTGGCTATCCGTAATGGTGAGAAGTCTAGACCTGAAAAATATCACCAGATTTACTGGGATTTGGTGCTGAGCTATGGCGATAAGCCAAAACCCGACGGTGCTAGCATTGCGATAAACACGCAAATGAAGTCCCTCGGTTTTTCTGATGAAGAATTCCGTTACCTTGAACAAGCTCAGCAAAACTCAGATGCGTTAGTCGCCCTCGAAGTGAAAGCCATGAATGCCGTTAAAGGTATTTTTATGGACCCCAACACCCAAACCTACACGATCAAAGGTGAGCCTAACTTAACCATGGCGAGGGAGTTATTACATAGCGACCAATACCACAGAGAAAAAGCTAAGATCATGCAGCCGATTGATGAGTTTTTTACAGCATTGGATAAACGTACCGATGGTGATGTGAATAACCGACTCGACTCCCTGCATGCAGCATTAAACTGGTCTCAACTGGTGTTATTTATCGTGATTTTAGCCGCCGTTGGCGGATTTATTATCGTTAAGAGCAGGATTGTGACTCCCTTAGTGCAGACCTGTGTTGAATTGCTCGATATTCAGCGCTCTAAAAATCTTGCGCGGCGGATCTCTGTTACGACTCAGGGGGAAATTGGCGAAATTGTTAATCAAATCAACTTGTTTATATCCTCCCTTGCCAGTTCATTATCGACGACTGATGGCATTGCAAAAGAGGTGGCTGATTTAGCTAAGCAAACTAAAGCATCAATTCAAATTTCGCGTGAAAGCTCAAATCGGGTGGCGAGAGAACTGGACGCCAGCGCCAGTGCGATGGAAGAAATGACCACGACCTTAGTGCATGTGAGTGAGAGCACCTCGAATGCTGAAAGCCGCGCCGCCGAAAATGAAACGCATGTCACTGTAGGTAAACAGACAGTATCGGAAGCGTTGAAAGCCATGTCGGTATTAGAAACTGAGTTTAGGAATACTCAAGACTCTATGTCGCATCTAGTGAACGAAAGTACCCAAGTCAGCAATGTGTTGAGTGTGATTAAGGCGATTGCGGAGCAGACGAATTTGCTGGCACTGAATGCCGCGATCGAAGCCGCACGGGCCGGTGAGCAAGGACGAGGCTTCGCAGTGGTAGCTGATGAGGTTCGCTCATTAGCCCAGCGCACTCAAGATTCCACCAAGGAAATCGATGATATTGTTGCAAGCCTTCAAAGCCGTACCAATCAAGTGGGTACATCTGTGACTCAAGCGGCGACGCTAATGCAAAAGGCGGGGGTAGAACTGCAACGTATCGTGGCAGTATTTGAGGATATTCGCCATAGTACGGAAGCGATTCATGGGATCAATACTCAGGTTGCCGCTTCAACCGAAGAACAATCCTTGGTTTCTAAAGAAATCGCTTCGAGCATGATGGTGATCCGCGATAATTCCCGTGAAGTATCACAGATTATCGAACAGATTGAATCGACATCCATTAGTCTAGACAACCAATCCCAGATACTGCGCACTAAGGCGGGCGAATACCAGTTTTAGATGAAATGTGGTTGATTTGCGAACAAACGCCACTCAGACATGGACGTCAATTCTTCCTCTTTAACTTCCCCTGAACATATTTTATGCTTCAACACTTTTTGAAATCTATTACTCCTTTCAATACGCACACGCCTTTGCTAACTTGGTTGTCCATATGTTTAATGCGAGCGTTTGACGAAGCGGTTTTATTTGCTGATAAAACTTGCGTCAAGTTTTGATGACAAATAGACGTCGATAGCTGCGTTATTAACGGTTGATCGTTTCAATAGCGATAAGCGCATTAAATTTTTTAAATCTCCCTAACCCAATGGAGTCCTTGCGGATGGATCACCAAATCGAAGATTTACTAGAGCATTGGCTACCACTAGCGGATGACGCTTGGGTGCTTGCGGTGATCACCCAAATTCAAGGTTCGGCTTATCGTAAACCCGGCGCCATGATGTTGTTTCATGAGTTCGGTCAAGGCGTGGGTATGTTAAGTGGCGGCTGCTTAGAAGCCGATCTCCGCCGCCATGCCCAAAAGGCCATGCAGACAAAGCAAGTCACGTGCGTGACCTATGATGCAAGCGATGAGTCCGATGCCAGTTATCGACTCGGCTGTGGCGGCATAGTGGATATCATGTTGATCCCACTCTTAAAAGAGAATCATGATCTTGGTTTGGTGGAGCTAGTGCAGGCTTTTCGCCACGGTCGGTCGGGTTTTTATCAATTGCCATTAGTCAAAGCGGGGACGGATGCGCGCCAATATCAAGCCGCTTTCTACCCCGAAGCGTTGACACCGTTCCCCGCCAGCGATTTTGTCCGCACGGGCATCTTCACCCAAGAGGCGGGAGAATCGCTGATCATTCCGCTGAGACCAAGATTCCACCTTGGGATTTTTGGCGGTGGTATCGACGCTAAGCCTATTGCCGCCATGGCTCATACCTTAGGCTGGCAAGTGACGGTTTTTGATGGTCGTACCGCCTATGCCAGAGCGGCGGATTTCCCCCATGCCCATGTAGTGAAACTTGCCGCTGGGGAATTAACCGCGAATCATATCGCCCAATTGGATTGTGCCGTAGTGATGAACCATAACTTGGGCTTAGATGCTGCGGCATTGAAGGTTATTCAAGCGCATCCGCTAGCCTATATTGCCTTGCTTGGTCCTGCCCATCGACGGGATAAAGTGCTTGGAATGGCAGGGCTCAGTACTGAATCTTTTTCTGGGGTATTTTCTGCTCCCGCAGGGCTTGCCCTTGGCGGCGAGTTACCGAGTGCCGTGGCGTTAAGTATTTTGGCCCAGTGCCACGGCGTGCTCCATGGCGCAACCTTAAAACATCTCGATGAGATAATGCGTTAATGACATTGCCGCCAGTACAAAAGTCTTCTGTACTAATGTCTACAGCGCCAAAGTCGGCAGCGCTAACGTTGACAGAGCAAACGCCACTTTCATCCAAGCGGCTGCTGATTGTGGTACTTGCGGCCGGCGAGAGTAAGCGCTTTGACGGGGTAAAGTTAGCGCAACTTCTACCATCACATAGCGCTACGAAAATTCGCGAACAAACCATCATTAACACTCATGTTGAGCGTTTACAGCAGCTTAGTTGCCAAGATTTAGGTTTGGATCGCAAAGACACTCATTCGCTCCAGCATACGCCTTTGTTAATCATACTCGGTGCTCATCAGTACATATTGCAGCCATTATTAGTCGATCTTCATTCCCGCCAACCCTTTGATATTTTAGTTAATCCACAGTGGCAAACAGGCTTGGCATCCTCAGTGAGTTTGGCGGCAAGCTATGCCAAAGAGCAGGGCTTTGATGCCATGCTGCTGACATTGGCAGACCAAGTGGCCTTGAGTGCAGACGATTATCGACAACTGATTTGGACATGGCATGAAACCGGTAAAGACGTTGCCGCCCATTATTTGGATGATTTAGGCGTACCAGCTATTTTTAATGCCTCTACATTACCGCAGTTCACTCACTTGAGTGGTGATCGCGGGGCGAAATCGATTCTAAAACAACAAGCACAGCAGGGAGCGTTAGTTGCTATAACACTACCCCGCGCCGCAATTGATATTGATACCCAAGCCGATCTTGCGTCGTGGTTGGCACTTAAGGAGTGAGTTATGGCAGAAGTATTATCAACCACTGCAGTTATCAAGGAAGCCAGTACCGCCGCTTCCACCCAAACACTTTCCATCAACGGTAAATCATTTACCTTAGATGCCGATCCTAAGATGCCAATCCTGTGGGCGTTACGGGATATTTTAGGGCTCACGGGCACTAAATATGGTTGTGGTGCAGGGCTATGCGGTGCTTGCACTGTGCATTTAGACGGCCAACCTGTGCGCGCCTGTTTAACCAGTTTGGGGCAGGCACAGGGAAAACGTCTGACAACAATTGAAGGGCTGGATAATCAAAAGCTTAAAAATGCTTGGGCCGAACATAACGTGCCCCAGTGCGGCTATTGCCAAGCGGGACAACTGATGTCGGCTGCGGCGTTAGTGGCGCAGCATCCGAAACCTTCTGCAGAACAAATCAACTCGGCCATGTCGGGGAATATCTGCCGCTGCGGCACCTATCCTCGGATCAAAGCCGCACTGCAAAACTATGCCAAACAGGAGGGCTAATATGAGTACTTTTACTGCCGTAGAAAATATCAGCCGCCGCGACGTGCTAAAACTGTTTGGCGCAGTGGGTGGCGGATTAGCATTAGGGGCGAGCGGACTAACATGGAGCCCCATGGCGCTGGCGCAGGATAAAGAAGCGCGGTTGAATCTGTTTATTGCCATTGGTGAAGACGACAAAGTGTACCTCACTTGCCATCGCTCCGAGATGGGACAAGGGATCAGAACCGGCATTCTGCAAGTCTTAGCCGAAGAGTTAGAAGCGGATTGGGATAAAATTGTCCCTATTCAAGGTTTAGCTGATAAACGTTATGCCAGCCAAAACACTGACGGTAGCCGCAGTATTCGCGAAAATTACGACCGTATGCGCCAGATGGGGGCGATGGCAAGAACCATGCTAGAGCAAGCCGCCGCTGCGCGCTGGAAAGTCCCCGTGAGCGAGGTGCATACCGCCGACCATAAAGTGTTGCATGCAAAATCGGGCCGCTCGGCCAAGTTCGGCGAGTTAGCGTTAGCCGCATCAGAGCAACCCGTACCTGCCGTTGAGTCATTAACCTTTAAAGAGGTTAAAGATTTCAAGCAGATTGGCGCATCACGCCAAATCGTTGATATGGATGCCATGTTAAGCGGCAGCGCGATTTATGGTTACGATATCAAACGCGACGGCATGCTTTACGCCAGCATAATACGCCCACCGGTGCTCGGGAGCGATGTGGCAAGCTTGGACGATACCGCAGCGCGTAAAGTGTCCGGGGTAGTGGATGTGTATCGTTTGCCAGCCGCTAAGGGCGCACCCGCTTTTCAGGCTTTGGGCGGCGTTGCTGTCATCGCCACAAACACTTGGAGTGCCCTTGAAGGGCGCAAAGCTTTAAAAGTCACTTGGACTCAGGCCGACAACAGTCAGCATGATTCAAGTCTCTATTTGAAAGAGTTGGTCGAGCGGGTACAGCAAAGCGGTAATGTTGTGCGCCAAGTTGGTGATGAGATCAAAAACTGGCCCGAAGCGAATACGTTAAAGGCGGTTTATACCGTGCCTTATTTAATCCATTCCTCTATTGAGCCGCCCGTTGCAACTGCCCATGTGACTGGAAAGGGCTGTGAAATCTGGGCATCGACCCAAACGCCGCAAAGTACACAGCAAAATGTGGCCGCTGCGTTGGGTATGGAAGAAGATGCGATTAAAGTGAATGTCACCCTATTGGGTGGTGGTTTTGGGCGTAAATCTAAACCTGATTTTAGTGTTGAAGCCGCGCTGTTATCGAAGCAATTCAAGTGTCCAATTAAGGTGAGTTGGAGCCGCGAAGATGAAATTCAAAACGGTTATTACCATGCTATCAGCGCCCAGTCCTATCAGGCGCTGTTTGATGCCAGCAACAAACCGACCGCGCTTTTAGCCCGTACGGGATTCCCATCGATCAGTTCAACCTTTGCTGAAGGGGTGGAATATCCCTCTGGCGGTGAGTTGGATTTAGGCTTTGTGGATGTGCCCTTTGCTTTGCCAAATTTAAGATACGAAGCGGTAAAAGCGCAGGCGCATAGCCGTATTGGTTGGATGCGCTCTGTGTGTAACATTCAGCACGGTTTTAGTGTCGGCAGTTTTGTCGATGAAATGGCTCATCGTTCTCAGGTTTCTTGCCCTGCAATGTGGCGTAGCCTGTTAGGTGAAGCAAGGCGTGAGACCTTTACCGACCAACAGTTTAAATATGGCAACTATGGCGAAGATCTTGATCGTCATCCCGTGGACGTCAGTCGCTATTTTGGGGTAATCGACGCGGTCGAAAAAGCCCAAGCTAAGGCGCCCAAGGCGGGTGAAAATCAGGGCTGGGGTTTTGCTGTACACCGCAGTTTTGTGAGTTACGTCGCTGTGGCTATGTTGGTGGAAGTGAGTGAGGATAAACAGCTTAAAGTGCTTAATGCCATCGCAGCCATAGATGCGGGCACGATAGTTAACCCTGATAGGGTAAAAGCCCAGACAGAAGGTGCGATTGTATTTGGCTTGAGTTTAGCCTTGATGGGGGAAATCACTTACAAAGAGGGCAAGGTGCAGCAATCGAATTTCCACGATTATCCTTTGCTGCGACTTCCCCAAACTCCCGATATGGAGATCATCATTATTGAGTCTGATGCTGCGCCAGCGGGCGTGGGTGAGCCGGGTGTGCCGCCCGTTGCCCCGAGTTTAACCAATGCGATTTTTGCGGCGACGGGGCAGAGGATCCGCGATCTTCCCGTGAATAAACTATTGCGAGTGTAAGTGTCGGCAAGAGGGTTAACTGAAAGCCGTTTGAACAAAAAAGCGCCTAATAAGCGCTTTTTTCGTTTTTTTACCACAAAAAAATTGCTTGTTAGCGATTTTACGGGCATTAATGCCGAAAATTAGCAATAGATCAGGTTTTTGTTACCAAAATAGAGGTAATTTAACCAATATGTTTACCCAAGCTACCTCAAAATACACATTTTAGAGCGCCCAAGGGTATTAAACTTCCGTGAATAGAATTACTAAAGGGGTCATCCATGGAAAATCGTTGGCAAGTCGCTATTTCTGCCGGCCTATTGGCGGCTATTTGGTGTGGCGTCGCAGATGCCTTTCATCTGGTCACTTGGATCGGCTTTTTAGGTTGTAGCACTTTTTTTGCTCAACCTAAGGCTGGCTTTCAGGGCGTGATGATGGCGTGGTGCACAAACCTGTCCGGTGTATTTTGGGCTTGGCTCATTATCTCGGGTAGCAGCTTTTTTATTTCGCCCGTATTTGGGTATATTTTTACCGGCATAGCCACTTCGGCCATGTGTTTACAGGCAAGTTATCAAAAGCTTAGCTTTATTCCTGGCGCCTTTATTGGCTGTTGCACTACCTTTGCTATGGCGGGTGATGTGGCCAATGTCGTGCCGTCGTTGATCATTGGTGGCTTATTAGGTTTTAGCATGAGCTTGTTAACGGGGCAGTTGGTTACTCTGACACAAAAGTGGTCTGCCGCCACACGTAACCAAGTTGCTAGCGCTGATTAGCATAATACCTGCTCAGATCTTATGACTGACATAGTTGTCGTGACAATCTGAGCTATACTGCTGATTTAGTGCCAAATAGCATTTTGTTCTTAGGAATTATCAAGATGAAACAAATCCAGTTTCGTACCATTGATGCCATATTGATCAAGTTCAGTCTCAACGGAAAGTTTTGGGTAGTGTGTTCTATGGTGGCGCTGATCACGGCCGCCGTGGCGCTTGTCAACTATCAACATGCGCATCGTAACCTTGAGCAGGCCTCTATCGCTCGGGTTCAAGCTAGCGTCGATACCTTAGCGCAAGTTGCAACGGCGCAAAAGCTACAAGCTGACGCCTTATCTCAATTTGCCAGCCAATACGGGTTAACTGTAACTTCAAGGCAAAGTGATGCGCAGCGTCAAGGGGATAAAGTGACGGCCAGCGCCAGTGTTGTGTCAGGCCAAGCCTTACAACTGACGCAGAATGTCCATGAGTGGGAAGCCGATGCGCGTAGCGATGCTAACTTTATGTTCTGGTTAGCGTTAGTGGGTTTGTTGCCTTTATTCCAACTGAGTTACTGGATTTCAACTTCACTCGGTGGTGGATTATGGGACATGTACTTAGCCATCAAACGCTTAGCCGATGGTGATTTGAGCTTTAGATTAAACTTCTTTGGTACTGACGATTTCAGTTTGATTGCCCGGGAAATCGATCGCTGCGCCGACAATATGAGTGAAATGGTGTCAGCCATTGGCAAAAATGCACAGACCTTATCATTGGCATCCGATGAATTTAATCAACAGGCGGCCACCAGTGATAAACTAATTGGGTTCCAACATCAATTCCTCGATTCCGTTGCCGTGGCGATGGCGCAGATGACCTCAGCGATTGAAGAAGTCTCTGTTAATGCGAGTAATACTTCGTTGCAAACCAAGGAAAACTCAACCCAAATGTTGGCCAGTCGTGGGCGTATTAGCCACACAGTGGAAAGTATTGGTTTACTCTCAACTAAGATTGGCGCGGCGTTTTCATCGGTGGAACAATTGTCTAAGGATGCGGCGAGTATTGATGCTGTAGTCACAACCATTAACAGTATTTCCCAGCAAACCAATTTGTTAGCCTTAAATGCGGCCATTGAAGCGGCCCGTGCCGGTGAGCAAGGTCGTGGCTTTGCTGTGGTAGCCGATGAAGTGCGTACCTTAGCGGGTCGAACTCAACAGGCCACGGTAGAAATTCAGGCCATGATTGAAGGCTTACAGTCTGGCACGAGTCGTTTATCTAGCATTACCATGGAAATAGTCGATCAGGCAGATGAAGGCCGCAGCGCGATTATCGCCGTCGGTGACGATGTTCAAGGTATGGCGCAATCGGTGAATGCGGTATTTGATATGAGCAGCCAAATTGCCGCCTCGGCGGAAGAGCAGAGTGTCGCCGCTCGCGACATTGCTGGACAATTGAATGAAATCCGCCATCAGTCGGAAACCATCAAACAAACGGCCCAGCGCAGTGTGACCTTAGCCAACGATCTGCACCATGCCTCGGTCGAGTTAGATGGCATTTTAAAGCAGTACCGCACGAGTTAATGTGTCACCTTTAATGTGAGTCGTCGGCATGGGGTGTTGAGCAATAACGCCCGATACTGAGTCTCATGTTAAGTAGTAACGTATCATCCGAAAATGGCGGAAATCTTAGATTTCCGCCATTTTAATTTGGAAGTACCCAAAGAACTATTTAGTTATATTGCCCCATTCCGTTCTATCAGCGTGACATTATCTAAATTGACGGTCATAGATTTCAGGGGAGAAAGTTATGTCTGAAAATGTCCTTTTTGCGGAGGGTATTTCACTGTGGTTGAAATGGTTGGCGGTGGAAATCTGTGTTTTGCAAAAATAGAATTTTAGGAAATTAATTGTTTCTATGTGAATGATTATGTTAACCTTTATTGGCAATATCTAAGAGGGATATCAAGCAATTTTAAATTGTTCGTTGATGATAAACGCTCACCAGAGTATCACTTGTTCGCCTCGGTCAATTAAAATTGGCTTGGGACGCCGCTTAACGTTAGGCAACAATAATTATGAATAACGATCCATTTCGAAACCCGACAGATACCGAAATAACCAGCGCTGAAAGCAAACTGGGCATCAGTTTTCATGACGACTACCGATCATTTTTGAAGTCTGGCAGCGATGTTGCAAACGCTACCTTTGAGCCTGCGGTAATTTTACCTGGCTCTGGTCATCTTGATATCTTTGACATTGCTGAAACAGCCTGGAATGTCATTGGTCTTCCAAGAGACCTTTTGCCATTCATCGAGGATAATGGCGACTATTTCTGCATAGCAAAGACGGGTGAGATAATTTATTGGTCTCACAACGGCAGCACTAAGGAAGAATGGTCGAATCTTTCTGCATGGCACAAGCAGGTTTGTGTAGACCTTGAGTAACTGTGATAGCCTAACTCGCGGTTCAAATCGTTCGCTCCGCTCTCAGGGATGGGCTAAAGTCTGCACCTTAGCCAAACGTTAACCCATACAAGCATTTAAAGCGGGACTGCTAACAGTTTGCTCGACTTCGCTTCGCTACACAATTTTAGCAAACGATTATCAGCCCCTTAAATGGGCGTTAAGCATTATGAGCAAATATCGAGATAAATTCGAATATCCGGAAAATCCAGCAAGTGCTGAAGAAATTCAGGCTCTTGAGAAATGGTTAGGAACAGATCTTCCGAGTGAGTATAAGAAGTTTTTGCTTGAAACTAATGGGGCAGAAACTCCGATTGGCGTGCAAGAACCAGATGACTCAGTTGTGCTCTGGAGCGCTAAAGAGATATCCGAATTAACAGAAGCCTATTGCTACGAGCAATACTTGCCTGGGTTGGTTGCTATTGGTTCAGATGGTGGGGGAGAGTCAATTGTCTTCGATACCACACATAATATAAGTTCAGAAGACTGGCCAGTTTATAGGGTACCTTTCGGCGATTTAACGAAAGAGTCTATGGTATTGTTGGCGGAAAATTTCAATGAGTGGGTTTCCAGTGGTTATTCGCTCAAGTTCTAAAATGTTTAACAAGGCCAGTCAATCTGACCTCCGTAAACTGTCTTCTTTTTTGCAAAAAGACGTAAAAAAGCTTCCAACTCACTCCGGCAGTTGCTGGCGGCGTTATGTTTAAAGCGGTAGAAATTAGAAAGAGGGCATCAATATGTCAGGAGAGCGAATATCGGGTGATGGAGAACGAGAACGATGTCCTGTACATGGGCATACGAGAAGGCTATCTAGCAAAGAAATTAATGAGATTAAGCACGCTGTAGAAGTTGCTAACTCACAAGCTAAACGTAAGGGAGTTACACCTAAAGATCCTCAAATTGGTCTTTTCAGTTGTAAATGTAATTGCTTCTATGTGAAAGTTGAATAATGGTCCATCAATATGTTGATAGTATTATCAGAATGCGAACATAACAAATTGCTGTATCTGAAATTTTTCCGTTCCTTCTTTTTTGTTTGATAACACAAAAGCTTCTACTCCAAAAATGCAGCTGAGCAAGGCGTTACACCATAGAAATTTCTATGCGAAATTCACTTGTTATAGCTGATGACCTAATACGCTTTTGTCCCAAAGCATGCTACCTATTTCTTTAAAAACAAACAGGTTTCGCCAATGCTAAACAGGTGAGCCTTGGTGATTTGCGAGACGACCTTCCGCCCCATGGCCGCTCTTTGGCGTCCATGCCATCGCGGCATTTGTGAATCCTTTCACATCAGATGGGGCGGTCGAGCATCCACGGATGGACTGGCTGCGAGTCGACGAGCAAATACCATGGCAAGCATGTGTGAGTGGACATCAGCAAACGCTAAACTCCTCACAACTAAAATTATTGGTCCCCAAACACTCGTCTTCAAGACATATCTGTCCAAAAGTGAATTACGTTCAGTATCACACCTGACTCATTGACTATTCATCGAACGATAAAGATAAAATATGTTTCGCCCATAAAAAAACATCGACCTAAGCCGATGTTTTATGTCTACTAAGATGATCGAACGTTAGCTGATTAAGCCTCTTTGAACGTGCTCCAGATGGGCGCGTGATCTGAGGGTTTATCTATGCCGCGCAGATCGTAATCGACATCGGATTCGACTAAACGTGCTGCCAGTGAAGGCGTTGCTAAAACCACATCAATTCGCAGGCCGCGGTTGTCATCGAACCCTTTGCTGCGGTAATCGAACCAAGAATAACGTTCGATGCGCTCTGGGTGTAATTGACGGAAAGTGTCGACTAAACCCCAGTCTTGCAAGGTTTTCAACCACTCACGTTCTTCCGGTTGGAAGCTACATTTGCCGGTTTTTAGCCAACGCTTACGATTGACTTCACCTATACCTATGTCTAAATCGGTCGGCGAAATATTGATGTCACCTATGATGGCGATATCTTCATCGTTGCTGTGATTTGTCTGCAAGTAGTGCATTAAATCCTGATAAAACTTACGTTTAGCAGGATATTTTGTTGGGTGGTCTATGCTTTCGCCCTGGGGGAAATAGCCGTTGAACACAGTCAATGGACGACCATTCGCTTGGGTAAATGTGCCGATAATCATGCGGCGCTGGGCATCTTCATCATCGCTTGGAAAACCCTTTTGCAGTTTTTCTGGTGCGACTTTAGACAGCATGGCAACACCATAGTGAGCTTTACCGCCGTGGTAATGCACTTGATATCCCATAGCTTCGACTTCGGCTAATGGAAACGCCTCATCGTGCACTTTGGTTTCTTGCAGGCCGATAATGTCGGGCTGGTGGCTATCGATTAAGGCTTGCAATTGATGCAAGCGTGCCCGCAGACCATTGATGTTAAAGGACACTATTTTCATTAAGGCAGGACTCGTTTAAAGGGTTTAACCACAACACTTTTGTAAACGCCCGCTTCGATATAGGGATCGGCATCGGCCCAGTGTTTTGCTGCCACTAAGGATTCAAAATCTGCGACAACCAGTGAACCACTAAAGCCTGCATCACCAGGGTTTTCACTGTCGATGGCTGGGTGTGGGCCAGCGATCAGTAAACGACCTTCATCGGCGAGGGCTTGTAGGCGAGCTAAATGGGCTGGGCGTGCGGCTAAACGTTTTTCTAAACTATTCTCAAAATCTTGAGCTGAAATCATATACCACATTATTTGAGTTCCTTGCGTTGATCTTCGGGAAGGTGTTTATAAAGATAAAATACGGTCAGGACAGTATTAATTAAGGTTAAAGCGGTTAAACCAAACACTTTAAAATTGACCCAAGTTTCTAATGGCAAACTAAAGGCGACATAAATATTGACTAGGCCACAAGCGGCGAAAAAGATCACCCAATACCAAGTTACGCGAGCCCAAATTTTGTCGTCTACTTGCATTTCTTTGCCTAACATCGACTTTAATATCGATTTATTGAGCAATTGACTGACACCTAAGGCGATGGCAAACAAACTATAGATGATGGTCACTTTCCACTTGATAAAAGAATCATCGTGAAACACTAAAGTGAGTGTGCCAAACACTGTCACCATCGCAAAGGTGATTAAGTGCATCTTTTCAAGTTTCTTATATAACGCATAGGTCACGATCAATTGAAGCGCGGTGGCTGCGATCAATGCGCCGCTGGCGATATAAATATCGAAAAATTTATAAACGGCAAAAAAGATGACGAGGGGCAGGAAATCAAGCAGTTGTTTCATAAATAATCATGTTAAAGAGACATGGGCTTGAGTGTAGCATGTGCAACATAAGGGCAAAAGCACCATGGGCCTAGGATTGCGATCTTGCCCATTAAATGGGTTTAATGGGCAAGTTAGACTTGTGCTTGTTTGGCGGCGTTTGTCTTAGCGTTAGGGCGACTTAGTAGTGGGCAATCGTGGCATTGGCCAGTGTTGGCGAGTTGATACCTTAGGCAGCAAGTACGGCGAATGCATTGGATGTTTGTGCTGTCTTCTTTGGGTTCAACAATCAAATTGATGCTGTTATACAGTGGATTTTGGGTGCCATCAAAAAAGGTCGTTCGGCGAAACAGAGCTTGCTTAAGTTGCTGACTTTGTTGCTGAGATAATCCCAACTCTCCTAGATACCAGTGGATCAGATAGCCTAAGTGACTCCAATATAATTTAGCGGGCACGGGGCTCAAAGTGAGTAGGCGCTCAACACTCGGTTGCAGTAAGTTTAAGATAAAGCCTTGTAGGGCGAGTTCTTTATCAACTGGCGGCTTATATGAGGTTAATGGCGAGTGTACCTTAGTGTCTGTCTTGAAACTTGGCTTAGTGTTTATTTGGGAAAGTGGCTCGATGTCGTGGTGTTTTTTAAAGGCCAAAGCGGTATTTGGCTGGGGTTTTGCGATGTTAAATTCAAATTTTGCCACTCGGCCACTGGCGTGTACCTGCATAAAAACGGACTGTGGCTGCCAGTGAATAGGCTCGAAATCGGCTTTTTTTGCGTTAAAAATCCACTCCATCACAGGCGGAACTAAAAGGCCAAAATACCATTGACCCCAAAGTGAATGCAGCGCTTTGCGAGTGTCTTTTCTACTGGCCGTAGCGCTTTTACTGACTAAGGCGCTTTTACTGGCGAAAGCGGGCGCTCGGCTGGTTGCAGCTGTTTTACTAACCTCGGTTTCAACCTGAGTTTCTGCGCTAGGATGTGCGATGGCAAAACGTGCAATGAGTTTTTGATAAGTATCGACGTTACTCCATTCATCAAAACTGAGCCCTGTAGGTGACTGCGTTGCGCGAAGGTGCTCGCCATAGAAGGGTGCCCGTTGATGTAACAGCTGATTGAGTGACAAAATAGTTTGATTCAACGCGTTGTGGCTTGGCGCTGTATCGCACAATGTTTGCAGTCTGGTGTCTCTCCGTTGGCTTGCCATAGTGACTCCTTAATGGCTGTGATTGATTGCCGCGGTTATCGATAAGTCCATGTAAATGATTACCTTGCGAGCCCAAGATTTGGGCTCACAAGGTTTTTCGAACGATCTCAATATAAATCTGACTTAGAAGCGATAGTCTAAGGTTAAGCTGGCACTTCGCGGCGTACCGTATTGGAATTGGCTGTATTGACCGACTTGGCTGTAGTAGCTTTTATCTAAGGCGTTGTGCAGGTTTGCGCTGAGCTTAAGTTGCTCGGTGAAGGCGTAACTCGCCATTAGACTCGCTAGCGCGTAAGAGCCTTGTTCTACTTCGACTTTAATCGTGTCTATACCATTGCCTACAGGTTTATCGGCATCTTGGTAGACGCGGCTCTGCCAGTTAACCCCCGCACCAATTTGCAATTTATGCCAATCACCACCAAAGGTATAAGTAGTGAAGAGTTTTAACTGCTGGCGTGGTGACGTGGTATTGATGCGTTTGCCCTTAGGATCTTCGGTGGTGAACTGGGTGTAGCCTAAGTAAAGATTCCAGTCATCAGTGATTTTACCCGTAGATTCAAATTCGAATCCCTGTGTTTTTGTACCGTTTACGCCTTCATACACTTGCGTAGTGGTACCTGGGATCACATCGCTTGTGCTGACTCCGACATTGTCTTGTCTGATCTCAAACACCGACAGCGACATATCTAAGGCCTCATCGAATAAACTCGCCTTAATTCCGCCTTCGTAGTTTTTCCCTTTGACCGGATCTAGATAGCTTTTATCGATTTTTTGCTTAGTTTGTGGTGCAAAAATATCCGTATAACTGGCATAGAGCGAATATTGATCGGTCAGGGCGTAGGTGAGGCCGAAGTAAGTAGTGAGTTCGTTGTTGATGCTAAAATCATAGCGGCTGCCAAAGTTATCTTGGTCGGTTTCCCACTCATTGAGGCGTAATCCGACGAGGACAGCTAACGCGTCGCTGAGATTAAGCTGAGTTGCTACATAGGCTGCACTCTGTTTGGTTTCGCCAAATGAACCCGTGGTATAAGTTTCCTTCCATTGGGGTTTTGGATATTGGAAGTTCGGATCGCGAAAATCCCCCAAAGGCGGTACTGCCGCAGTGGGATAATAGTAGGGATTGGCGAACTCTTGGCGTTGGCCATTCCAGCCAAACATCAATTGATGTTCCTGACCAAAGAGTTGGTATTGTCCTTCGGCGCGCAAATCCACATTGTGTTGGGTGCGACTGCCGTCGACATAGGCGATAGAGCCTGCAGTGGCGCCGATATTGGTTACTGGATCAGGATATCCCGTGGCCCATAGTACATCGAACTCCAATGAGTTATCGCCGTAGGTGTAAGTCCCTTTTAGGTTCCAACCGTTATCTAATCTGTGTTCGAGACTCGCAAAAGTGTTGAGGCCTTGGGTATGCGCCGAGCCCCAATCGGGCGCCGTTGAAGTGGCACGATCATAATTAGTGCGACTGCCATCGCTGTAAAATAGCGGTAAACCGCCCGACATAGTGCCGCTCGGTGTAGCATCTTGGTAATCGACACCAAGGGTGAATAAGGTGCTATCGCCAATATCGGTTTCGACTATGCCGTATAGCGTAGTGCGCTGCTGCTCGTACCTGTCTTGGAATGAATCTTTATCCTGATAGGCGGCCACCACGCGACCGCGCACAGAACCCGAGTCATTTAAGCCGCTGGAAACATCGACCATACCGCGCACATTATTCCATGAGCCCACACTTAACGATGTGTTGCCCATAAACTCTTGAGTCGGGCGTTTACGGATAAGGTTAATGGCCGCCGAGGGATTACCGGCTCCCGTCATGAGGCCAGTCGCGCCGCGTACCACTTCTACTCGCTCGTAGATGGCGGTGTCGATCAGATTATCCCCATAGTTGAAGCGGGTGTCGTAGGTGGTGGGTACGCCATCGTACAAAATGCTGGTTACGGCAATGCCGCGGGCACTAATACTGTATCTGTCGTTATCCATTGGGCGGGCATTGATCCCCGCGACGCTGGTCATGGCATCAATCACGCTATTAAGCTGTTGATCATTCATCATTTGGCGGGTGATTGACGTGACCGACTGCGGTGTTTCTAGATAGGATAAATCGAGCCCAGTTGCCGTGTTCATCGCTTGGGTTTTATAACGGTTGTCGTGTAAGTCCTTAGCGCCAATGACATTGATGACTTCAATTTCTTTCTGGTGCTTTTTAGTCTTACTATCCGCATCGACAGTGTCAGCTGTGGCATGGGGAACCGTAGCTAACATGGCTGAGCACAGCAATAGCTTCGGGTTAACGAGGGCTTGCCGACAGACGAGTGCGATGCTGGAGAGAGGAAAAGTCTTCATAATGTTGATCTTTAATTCCGTTTAGGTTGGGGGTTAAACAAGCTGGGCCAACATTGGCCCATGCTAAAGTTTCGGGGTTATCCACTTTGTGGTGTGTTAACGTTTCCTTTGCTCAGCGCTGCTAAGCATAGGGCGCTTAAAGGCATGGCTTTGTCTAAAGGCCGCCAAGGGATTGTCGATGCCGCCGGCGAAACGCAGGTTTTTCTCCCTGTCGGCGAGGTCTATCATTTGTTGGTTATTATTCAATTGGATACGATTGAGGCACGTACGTACAAAGCTGTCCTTAAACAGATCGTATTGGGCAAACTTGTCGGCCAAATGTGGATGCTGGGCTTGGTAATCACGTACATTGTCCGCCACTAACTCCCAGAATTGGCTTTCACTGACACTGGTTTGCTCATCGAGCAGCGGTGCTAAATAGCGGAAAATACAGTCAAAAATATCCAGTAAGATGTAGTTAAGTTTCATCTCTTCTTCAAGGCTCACCGCAAGGCGTTTTACATCATCAGGTAGCGGCTTCGCGCCATTGAGTACCGCGACTTCTTCGCCTATGTCTTTCATCAAAATCTTGACTGGCACATATTCATCGAGCACTAAGATCAGGTTTTCACCGTGCGGCATAAAGACCAGATCGTAGGCGAAAAAGGCATGTAACAGCGGCGATAAATACAGGTTTAAGTAGCGACTGACCCAATCCTTTGCTGGTAAGCCTGAGGCGGCTATCAAGGCTGCAATAAGGGCCTTGTCTTCATGATCCGTATGCAGTAGCGCAGCCATGGTCATCAGATTTTGTTTAGGCTCAATGTGTGGCAGTGGGCTTTCGCGCCACAGGGCAGAGAGCATTTTTTTGTAGGCGCTATCTTGGGTGAGCGCCTGCTCGTAATAATGGTGGTGGTAACCTATGGCGGCAATTTCCTTAAGGATCACAAAGCCTTGTTGGGCAAAGTAAGGATCGTTTTCAACCAAGTTTGCAACCCACGCATTAATTTGCGGTGTGCAGCTCATGTAAAGAGGCGATAGACCACGCATAAAGCCCATATTTAGGATAGAAAGCGCGGTTTTGACATAGCACTTTTGCGGTGATGCAAGATTGAAGAAAGTGCGTATCGATTGCTGCACTTGGTATTGCTCATTGCCTTCACCAAGATAAACCAGATCGCCGCGGGCTATGTCGCCGGCAAAGACGCGGGCGATTTTTTCGCGCCACTGCCAAGGATGCACAGGCATAAAGTAGAAGTCCTGTGGATCATGCTGCTGGGTTTTAAGATGCTGCTGAAAATCATCGAACTGCTGGCCAAGCTCCTTCTTTAATAATGCGTCGTGACTCAAGTTTTCGAGGGCGGCAAACGTGGTTTTGTTTTTGCGAACTCCAAGCCAGACTAACTGCATCGGCATCGCGCTTTCTGGGGCAAATTGACGGTAATCCTGCATATCAAAACCAATCCGGCCATTATTGGCGATAAACACCGGATGACCTTCTGTCATACCCGCTTCTATGCTTTGATAATCGGCTCGCGCCAGTGTGGCTGCGGGAATCGCCTGATGCGCTAACTTGTATGCCTTACTGTAAAGGGTGCTAGTGATTTCCTCTAAATACGTGGGCAGTAAGGTTTCACTGATCCCTAAGTCATTTTTAAGGGAAATGATCAGCGACATTGCATCGAGGGTTTGTTCTTTGCCTGCAAGTGAAACGCGGATGGTATCGGCATCAATCGCGAGATGATCTAGCTGATAATGTCGTGCGCTAAAATAATAAGTGCTGTCTTTGAGCCTGAGTTCATAGTGATTGAGCCCCGCTTTTTGCCCGTATAGGGTCGGCGTAATGAGCTTCTCGTGGGTGAATTCGCAGAGGATTTTCTTCACTAAATGACGATTAGCCGCTTGCCAATAGGCGGAGGTTAAATGCTCTGGCATAGAAGTCGATGTTGTCGATAGCGCCGGGCTTTGTTGAGCATGTACTGCTTGATCATGATGATCTTGCGTTGGCAATGGATTTATTAATAAGGCTTTTGTGGGTAAGTTCATCTAATTCACCTAAAGAGTCGATAATGTCATGGGAGAGGTTGCAGATGCCGCGAGCGAGCTTGGCTTTGCTAGGGTTGGGCTTGCTAAGTATTGTTCTGCTAAGTTTGGCTGGGCTGAGGTTGTTTGGGCTAGGCTCGTCAAAGAGGGCGTGCTCGATGGTTGAAGGCGCTGGGCCGCAGTGCAAAATCCGAGGAAAGCAGCTTTAGTGTTTAATTGAATCGCTTTTTCATAGCGAATGCCTATCAGGCTATTTAAGCGATGAATTTTGCTATTGAGTTGATCGGGTTCAACCACGAGGCGATTAAAGGCTAGTTTTTCAAGCACGAGCTGCGCTATCGCATCCATCACTTTCAAGGATAAGCCGCTGACGGGTTTGCCATCTGGCGGCGCGATAATCAGATGCATACCACAATCACCCGGCGCAACACGATAGTGCTGACCAACTTCATCGTGGACGGGATCGTAGAGTTCCACCATAAATAGCGCTTTGGCCTGCCATTCACCTATCAAGGCAAACTTGTGTTCTGTTGTTGCTAACAGATTTTTTATGGCATCAAGGTTCAAGCCCTGCATACCCCAAAACTTGGCGTAATCTTGGTTAAACCAAGACTGTAGTGTTGGAATGTCTTGTGTAAGGTCTAACGCTCTGAACTGGAAACCATTAATGCTCGAAATAGCGGATAGTTGCGTTAAACAATGGTTGCTAAATTGGCTTGCCATTATTATGCCTCCTGGTTCGGCGCCATTAAGACCGGCATATTGGTTCCCGCGCCTGAACTCACGGTTGAACTTGCGCCAGAACTTGGAATCTTGGTTGGAGGGATAGTTTGTGGCGCATCAACTTGAGTTTTTCTGTGCGGCGCCTTAGGAAAATGTCTTGGATTAAGATCCAGCGTGTTAATTGCATTGGCGCCGCAGGGCTGATGACTGGCAAGTTTGGCCGGATCGAAGGTTTGAAACGCGATATGTTCCTCAATGTGGTAGGGCGCATAACCGAGCACGGCTTTTAAGATGGTGCCGTTGCGATAACAGCCCATACCCAGATCTGGAGAGCTTATTCCATGGGTATGCAAACCGACATTCTGGACAAAAATATCCCCTCGAATATCTATGCTGTAATCACGCTGCACGCTAAGTTGTCCGGCGTCATCGAATTCGACTTGTTGTTTAATACCACTGATAAACTCGGGTAAACGATAGTGGTAACCTGTGCCTAAAATGACGGCGCCCGTTTCTTGCTCAAAGGTGTGATTTTTTTCATTGTGGTGGAAATGCAACTTGAGCATATTGGCTTGGGGCTCGATATGAGTCAGCGCCGCATTCGTCATCAGTCGGCATTGAAAATCGGCCAATAGGCGCTTTTGATATAACAAATCGTAAATGTCGTTTATCAGCTCAGAATTTATTCCTTTGTAGAGTTGTTTCTGGCTGGCGATCAGTGAGCATCTTTGATTAGGGGTCAACTCGTGGAAGTAATCGACATAATCTGGCGAGGTCATCTCTAAAGTAAGCTTGGTATATTCCAAGGGATAAAAACGCGCTGATCGTGTCATCCAATTGAGTTGATAACCATAAGTATCAATCTCTTGCAGTAGATCGTAAAACACTTCCGCCGCACTCTGGCCACTACCAATTATTGTGATGGCACTCTGACTCTGCAGGTAGGTTTTTTGCTGCATATAACTGGCGGTATGCATGACCCGTGCATCTTGGATTGGGCAATCCTTTGGTAGATAAGGTTCAGTGCCAGTGCCTAGCACTAGCTTTCGGCATTGATAGGTATGGGTTTTACCACTGCGCCTATCAAAACCTGTAACTCGATAAATACTTTCACCTGCGTTGTAATCCACTTGAGTGACCTTAAAACCAAATTTAAGGTTGCTGAGTTGTTGGCTCACCCATTGGCAATACAAGTTGTATTCGTGGCGGGGTAAAAAGAAATTCTCACGAATATAAAAGGGATAAAGTCTGCCCGTTTGCTTGGCAAAATTAAGGTAACTGTAGCGGCTGGTGGGATCGGCCATAGTCACCAGATCCGACATAAAGGGTGTTTGCAATCTTGAGGATTTGAGTAGCATGCCTGGATGCCAGTCAAAACTGGTTTTAGCATCTAAAAATAAGCAGTTAAAGCCGTCAATAGGTTCTGATAAGGCGGCGAGGCCAAGATTGAATGGGCCAATGCCTATGCCAAGTAGATCAAAGATTTCGCGATCCATTTCCCTTTGCTGTGTACTCACTTACGCCTCCTTGGCAACATGCTACTGCGTGTTGCCGATCCAGTAATCAGTTACCTAAGGACGCAAACCAAAGTGAATGCGGTTATCAAAATAGACTGTTTGGCTATTTATCTTGCGTTGTTCAACTCGCTATTTTTAGCTCAGTCCTTAGGCCATTTCCTGCTGTCTCTGTCCCGACAACGGTAGGTAAATTAGCATGTGAAAATATTCAAATGCAAACCATTCTCATTTAGGTGGGCTGTGGGTTAATACTTTTAACTGATGAATAAGGGGGGCGGATACGGTTAATGGTACAAATAAGTAAGTGATAAAGGGGTGATAATTAGGCAGCGTTTTGAGGATGTATCATTTAGGGTTTTACGAGCTCTATTTTTATAAAATATATAAATACAGTGGGTTACATTAATGCTTGAGTTGGTTCGAGAGCAGAGGAAAATTGATTTAGGTTGGAGTCATGTCATCCTTATACAATAAACATAGGTGCCGCTAAACGGTCAGTGTAAATCCATTGTAAAGCGTGGACAGGGGGCTCAATGAGCGCTTTTTTTAATATGATTGGTATGATGTAGGTCGTACTGTTTTAGTTTAAGTGAATATTGGCAGGGTAACAGATCGAGCAATTATCGATGTGATTTTTAGTCGCTGTACGCATAAGAGAAGGAGTTCAAGATAAAGCCGTCCTAAAACGGCTTTGAAATAAAATAGTTAAATCGGAAGATTAAGTCGTAAAACTAGCGTAAATCGACAAAATGAGCTGTGATTTTACGCACCAAAGGTAACACCATCAGCAGTGTCGGAAAGGCGACAACCCATGAGATCAGCCAAGCGCCGAGCCAGAGTTCGAGAAATTGCGGTGAAGCGCCAACGCCATTGAAAGTGCTGATCCCAGAAACGATACAACTCATGAGAATAGAGAGAAAAAATGGCATCACCACAGTGGCATACTTTGCCGGTAATTTGGGTGTCCCCAAAAAAGTACGAGGTTTGTCATCGGGTAAAGATTTAGAAATGGTCATCGGATCCTCTAATGGATATGTATCAGGCGAATGATTTGTTACAGGCTAGCACTATACCTTTTTTTATCGACTCAATTCATCCAATTTGTTACCCAAAGCTCGCCTGTTACATTAACCCAATGGCCTAGCGAGATAGGGGATTTCCCAAGTTCATTATCAAAGGGGAGCGGTAGGTTTGATTGCAACAGGTAAATTGTATCTTCGGGTGTTTGGCTGATGTCGATGATTTGTCCTGAAGCTTCAAAGTGACAGTTATGCAACGGGAATTTCAGATGCTGGTGTGGCGTTTGTTTCATCATATCAGCTTGAAGACTTGCACTTGCTAATCGGCCAAGCAATTCAACTGTGACCCATTGGTTAACCGGAAAGCGAATTTCGGCCTGCTGATCGCTACCTTGGTAGTAAAACCAAATTGGCGCACCATTATCGCATTTACCTGCAACTTCACCTTCAAAACCACAGCCCCAAGGCGTTAATTCGAGAATATAGATCCGATACTGCATAAAAAGTCCGTTTTTCTTCGATAGAGCATTCTATCGAGGAACTGTGACTAAATAAATACGCTGTCAGTGTAGTACTGGGTGAGTGTCAGTATTGCCTTGATAGATTGTGTTTGAGGGAGATAAAGGCTGAGTAAACATAGAGCTTGGTAAATATAAACAAAATAAGCGAGGCGACGAGTCTACCTCACTTATTTTATTTGTAATTGAATTCTTGATTTATATTGGATTATTTAAATCAAGACTCGCTTAGGTTGCAGCCTTCATTGCGCGAGTAAATTCCCCAAGCGTTGCAAGTAGCTTAACTTCATCGTGCTGGTGGGTTTCGATGATTTTTACTACGGCAGAGCCAGAAATCGCCCCCGCAGCGCCCGCTTTGATGGCGGCGCTTACCTGTAAAGGCTCGGCAATACCAAAACCGAGGAGCGGTGGCGGGGCGTTAAAGGCTTTTAATTTAGATAAAATTTCCTCTACCGGCACGCCAGCTTTCGTGTCTGTGCCTGTGACTCCCGCGCGGGATAAGAGATAGGTGTAACCTTCACCACTTTTACTCACTTGCTCAAGGGTTTCACTGTCGGCATTGGGCGGCGCGATAAAAATCGGCGCAATACCATGGGCTTTAGCGGCTTCGCTAAAGGGTGCGGATTCTTCCACTGGCACATCGGCGATAAGCACTGAATCCACACCCGCTTGCTGCGCTTTGGCGTAGAATGCATCTATGCCGTTAGCAAAGACTAAGTTCGCATATAGCAGCAAACCGATTGGCATTTCTGGATATTTAGCACGCACTTGCGCCAGTAATTCAAAACACGCCGTTGGGGTCGTGCCTGCGGCTAAAGAACGCAGGTTAGCGCCTTGGATCACTGGGCCATCGGCCAAGGGATCGGAAAATGGAAAGCCCAGTTCTAAGGCATCGGCGCCGTTTTGCACTAAGGTATCGATAATTTTTAGCGATAACTCAGGACTAGGATCGCCAAGGGTAACGAAGGGGACAAAAGCGCCACGGCCTTCGGCGTTGAGTTTGGCAAAGGTGGCTTGGTAACGGCCAGTGTTGGTAGACGTGTCACTCATGTTTATTATTCCTCTTTACCATTCAAAATGTCAGAAACGGTGAAAATATCTTTGTCGCCACGACCGGAAAGATTGACCACTAAAATGGTTTCTTTGGTGCACTCGCGCGCCATTTTGACGGCATAGGCGATAGCATGCGCCGATTCTAATGCGGGGATAATCCCTTCACAGCGTGCCAATTGTTGGAAGGCTTCTAAGGCTTCATCATCGGTAGCCGATTCATAACGGGCGCGGCCAGTGGCATTAAGATGCGCGTGCTGCGGGCCAACGGAGGGGAAGTCCAATCCGGCTGAAATCGAGTAGGATTCTTCGATTTGACCTTCGCTATCTTGCATCAAAGGCGCTTTCATGCCGAAGAAAATCCCTGTCTTACCGTGTTTAAGCGGCGCGCCGTGCATTGGCGTGTCTATGCCTTTACCCGCAGGTTCGACGCCAATCAGTTCGACACTTGGCTCGTCGATAAAGTCAGCAAACATGCCGATAGCGTTGGAACCGCCGCCCACACAGGCGATAACCGCATCGGGCAGGCGACCTTCACGCTCCAGCATTTGTTTTTTGGTTTCTTCGCCAATAATGCGTTGGAATTCACGCACTATGGTTGGGAACGGATGTGGCCCCGCAGCGGTGCCCAGAAGATAGTGGGCCTTTTCGTAGCTGCCAGACCAGTCGCGCATCGCCTCGTTACAGGCATCTTTTAAGGTGGCAGAACCTGAGGTGACAGGAATGACTTCCGCGCCCATCAACCGCATTCTAAATACGTTAGGTGATTGGCGCGCAACGTCCTTCGCGCCCATATAGACTTTACATTTCAAGCCTAATAGCGCGCAGGCAAGGGCGGTGGCAACGCCGTGTTGTCCTGCGCCAGTTTCTGCAATAATTTCCTTTTTACCCATACGCTTAGCAAGCAGTGCTTGGCCTAACACTTGGTTGGTTTTATGGGCGCCGCCGTGGAGTAAATCTTCCCGTTTAAGGTAGATTTTCACCATAGGATTTGGGCTTAAATTGCGGGTTAAGGTCAGTGCTGTTGGGCGACCCGCGTAGTTCTTCAGTAAATCGGTAAACTCGGCTTTAAAGTCTTCATCTTCCTGCGCTTCCACAAAGGCAGTTTCTAATTGCTTAAGGGCTGGCACTAAAATCTGTGGCACATACATGCCGCCGTATTCGCCGAAATAAGGGTTAAGCTTTAACGTTGACATACCTTTTTCCTTATCTTATCAATCAGTTTGTCAGTGGCTTCGATTGTGCTAACAGCGTCTTGGGGTTAACCGCATCGTTATCTATTTGGCCACTGGCATTAATAGGTTCATATTGTTTGTTGAGCATCACGCTTGTCGAGCACCAACAGCATCTAGGGCTTCTTGCTTAGCGCAATAGGCTAGAGACGTAAATGGGCAAAAGCCGTTTGGATCAGTTGCGCCGATTTAATTCCTGCGGCGGTTTCTAGGCCAGAATTAAAATCTAAACCGTAAAATCCTTGGGCATTGGCACTGGCCGCATTGTCGGCGTTGAGTCCGCCCGCCAACATGGCATAGGCCTTTTGTGGGCAGAGGGATTTCACATCAATGCTTTGCCAATTAAAGGCTTGGCCCGAGCCGCCAAATTGATCTGACGTTTTACTATCAAAGAGATATCGCGATGCTCCCTGAGGTAAGTTACCAAGCTCACCCGTTTGCGCATCGACGCTGACGGCTTTCCAAATTTGAGTAGTGAGTCCCGCTTGCTCAAGTCGCTCTGCAAGTTGTGCGATTTCAAGTTCAGTTTCAGTGCCATGCAGCTGTACGGCAGATAACTGCAAACTGGCTGCGGTATCCGTAATGGTGCTTGGCGCGGCATTAACAAACACGCCGACGAATTCAATGGCGGGAGCCGCGGATGCGCGATATTCCCTGAGCAATTGTTCAGCGGCGTTAAGGGTTAACGCGCGCGGGGATTTTTCAGCAAAAATCAGCCCGGCATAGACGGCGCCTGCCGTTGCTGCGGCGCGAATATCTTCCATGCGGGTGAGGCCGCAGACTTTATTGTGACCGAAGATCAATTTACGGCAGGCTAAGTCAATATCAGCCTCGGCCATAATTGAGCTGCCGACGAGGAAACCATCAACCAGTGGACTCAGGCGGCGTACTTGCTGATTGTTGTAGATGCCTGATTCGCTGATCACCACGCGGTCGCTGCCAATGTGTGACGCTAAGGCTTCTGTGGTGGCGAGATCGGTACTTAAATCCCTTAAGTTACGGTTGTTGATGCCGATAATCGGCGCATCTAATGCGATGGCGCGCTTAAGTTCTTCTTCGTTACTGACTTCGGTCAGTACATCGAGTTGATACTTAGCGGCTTCTTTCGCTAGGCGGTGATATTGCGCATCATCGAGTACGGATAGCATCAACAGAATGGCATCGGCGCCTTGGTGGGCGGCGAGTTTAATTTGGTATTCATCGACAAAAAAATCTTTGCACAGAATAGGTTGGTTCACCCGAGCGCGCACCTTAGGGATATAGTCCATATCCCCTTGGAAAAACTGCTCATCGGTTAATACCGAAATGCCCGCCGCATATTTTCCGTAAGTATCGGCAATGGCTTCTACATCAAACACATCGCGGATAAGCCCTTTGGACGGGCTGGCTTTTTTACATTCTAAAATGTAACCCGCCTTGGGCGCCTTGAGTGCAGCAAATAAACTGCGGTCAGAGATTTTTGGCGACAAGCTTGCCTCGGGGAAACGCAGCTTCAGGGCGGCAATATGGGCCGCTTTGGTATCGACTATACGGGTTAACACATTACTTTTTGGCATAGGGTTTGTTTCTGCCTGTGGCTGAGTTCTCATATCTTGGCTATTTGTTATCAGTTCTTGAGTCATTGCCACTTATTCCTTTGTTTCACTGCTGACTTTAGCTAATTGGCTTAACAATTCAAAGGCTTTACCGCTTTGTATGGTACTGAGCGCAAGTAAGGTTCCAGTTTTCACTGAATCAGCAATCCCACACACATATAAAGCACAACCGGCATTAATGGCGACCGCATTGGCATGCGCATCTGTGCCGTAACCTTTTAAAATTGCCTCGGTGATCAAGGCATTCTGCGCGGGTTCGCCGCCTTCTAAGTCACTGATTTGTGCTAAAGGCACACCTAAATCGGCGGGCGTGAGTTGATACTCTATGATGTCGCCGTCTTTTAATTCGGCCACTTGGGTGTTGCCGTGCAGCGCGACTTCATCTAAACCGCTGCCGTGCACTACCATAGCGCGTTTTGTGCCAAGCGCCTTTAATACTTTTGCTATTGGTAAGACTAACTCAGGGCTATACACGCCAAGTAACATAAATTCGGGGCGGGCGGGATTGATAAGTGGCCCTAACACATTGAATAAAGTGCGCGTTTTCAGTGCTTGCCTGACCGGCCCCGCATGCTTTACTCCGCCGTGGTAGTGGGGCGCAAATAAAAAGCACAGGTTCAATGCGTCGAGGCAACGACTGGCGGTGTCTGGTGACATCGTTAAGTCGATACCAAACTGCGCCAAAAGATCCGATGAACCCGATTTACTCGACACGCTACGATTGCCGTGTTTGGCGACCTTGGCGCCCGCCGCCGCGGCAACAAAGGCCGCAGTGGTGGAAATATTAATGGTATTAAAGCCATCGCCACCGGTGCCAACTATGTCAACGATGCCATTGCTAAGGTTATCGCCATTCGAGTAGGGAAACGTCTTGGCGGCGGCGCGCATCGCATCGGCGGCGCCGCTGATTTCATCAATGGTTTCGCCGCGCATCTTGAGCGCGACTAACATTCCAGCCATAGTGGCTTCACTCATTTCACCGCGAATTAACGCGCTAAAAATCTCAAAGGTGTGCTCGCGACTTAAACTCTTACCTTGGTATAAAACGTCGAGTAAAGGCTGAATATTGTTTGTACTCATGCGGTTACTCCTGTTGTCATCTCTTGGGGTAGAAATGTCATCTCTTGGGTAAGAAAGGCCAAAGTTTGAATGAGCAGTGTGCTGCCCAACGTTGTCAGAATTGATTCTGGGTGGAACTGAAAGCCAACGGCTCTGTGCTCAGGGTGCAAAATCGCCATCGGCATAGCGTCTGTGGTTGCAATCACTTGCAAGCAATCCGGTACTTGAGTGGCGACGAGACTGTGATAACGGGCAACGGGCAGGGGAGAGGGCAAACCGACAAATACGCCAGTACCGTCATGGAAAGTCGGGCTTGCCTTGCCGTGCACCACAAAAGGTGCGCGCGCTACTGTGCCGCCGTAATATTCCACCATGGCTTGATGCCCAAGGCAGATACCCAGCATAGGCACCTTACCCGCAACTTTGGCGATAAGCGCCATCATAGAACCTGCCTCATGGGGCGCACCAGGACCGGGTGATAACACTAGGGCTGCAGGCTCTTGTTCGTTAAGCAGTTTTTCGGCGATATAGTCGGCGGCAACATCGTTGCGGTAAATCACCACTTCACAACCTAGACTGCGAAATTGATCCACTAGGTTATAGGTAAAGGAGTCAAAGTTATCGAGTAGATAGAGTTTCATATTTGGCTCCTATTTATATTGCACTGAAGAGGATTGAGCTGACGATTCATTGACTAGCAGTCCAGCGCCCATCTTGATGGCTGAAATCACGGCTTGGGCTTTTTGACGGGTTTCATCTGCTTCGCTTTGTGGATCCGAATCAAATACCACACCAGCGCCCGCTTGAATAAAGGCGGTGCCATTTTTAACAAAGGCGGAGCGGATAACGATGCAAGTGTCCATGTCACCAAGGGCATTAAGGTAACCCACAGCGCCACCATAGCTGCCGCGGCGGGCTTTTTCTGCTTGGCGTACCAGTTGTGATGCACGTACTTTTGGTGCGCCCACTAATGTGCCCATATTCATACAAGCCTGATAAGCATGCAGGGCATCTAAATCTTGGCGCAGTTGACCCGTTACACGGCTGACGAGGTGCATCACGTGGGAATAACGGTCAACTTTTAATAGTTCGGCGACTTTGCGGCTGCCGCTTTGGCTGATGCGTGCGATATCGTTGCGAGCTAAATCGACCAGCATTAAGTGTTCCGACAGTTCTTTTTTATCTAAACGCAGTTCAAGTTCAATACGGCTGTCTAAGTCAAAATCAATCTCGCCCGTGGCGGTTTTACCGCGTTTGCGGGTGCCTGCAATCGGGTAGACTTCTACCTGATTACTGCTGGCATCAAATTTGAGCGCACTTTCTGGTGAGGCACCAAAAAGCGTGAAATCTTGGCCTCTGAAATAAAACATGTAAGGGCTAGGGTTAGTCAGGCGCAGGGCACGATAAGCCCCTAAAGTATTCGGGCAAGGCAAACTAAAGCTACGGGATGGCACTACTTGGAAAATATCGCCCGCAATAATGTGTTCTTTCAAATCGATAATGGTTTGTTTGAACACCTCATCGGAAATATTGACTTGCTCAGTTGCGTCGATGGCGACCAGTGTCGGTATATCGGCAGGTGAATTACCCAGAGTTTTACATTGTGTGCTTAACTGCTGAACTCGTTCGCTTAGCGCTGCGGTGATGGCGGCATACTGGGCTGAATCACGACTGAAATTATGGGTAATGATGTCGGCTTGTTTCAGTTTATGGTCGATAAGGATTAAGGTTTCAGCGAGGTAAAATAAGTAGTCAGGGCAATCGTTATCGCGGTTCGGTACGGCAGGCAGTGGTTCGACGGTATCAATCAAGTCGTATGCCAGCACGCCACCTAAAAACAGATCCTCAAAGGCGGGCTTGGTCTGGCTGTCAGTATGGGCGCCAGAACCAATCTGCTGGATAAACATCCGTAGGCCATCGAGTGGCGAGGTCGATTTTAAGCGTGCATCTTCATCCTGCAGCTGAGTGTCTTTTTGCAGTGTGATCACTAAGGTCAAGTTATCTCTGGCGACATTGACAGCAGTACTGAAAAAGAGCGCGATGGGAGCAAGTAAGCTCGCGCCATTGCCGGTCAGTGCGGTGAAGGTTAGCTGATAACCGTCACAGCGGATCATCATGGCGGCATGGGTCATTACCATGCTTTTTAAGTGATCTTTACTGTCGATTTCGGCCGATTCGAGCAACATAGTATGGGGCGCATCTTGGGTGATGTGCTGATATAAGCGTAGTGGATCGCTGTGGTAGGTTAATGCCGCCTTGAGTGTGCTTGAGCGTGCGAATGTCTGTTTGGGCATGTTCATATTCCAGCTACCTTATAAAATGTCTTTAACATCATGAGTTATCTCGCTTTCTTAATTTTTTACCCGAGTCTGCCGACATTTTTCGCACCTAACAAAAAAGCCCGCATTTCTGCGGGCTTCTTGTTGATTCTGGTCACTTTCAAATGAGCACAGAGCTTCACACCACCCGCTACGTTGGGAAGTGCCACCACCAAATGATGTTTAATGAAGCGTTAATGTGTGTCATTCAAAAGGGTCTCGCTAATTCAGTAATTGGTGTATAGAAAACCTTAGCTGGAGCTGAATGTCAATTGAATATTTTTCACTTCCTGCGATTTATTCGCTGCAATGATGCATAAAATTGATGTTACTTAGCCACAAAATACGAGATAGCAGCGCATTTGTTAACAAGTTCGCGTACAATAGTGCCATGAATACTCAAAGCATATTGGCTGATCTACACAGCCACACGACCGCATCAGACGGTCAATTAACGCCGTCTGAATTGGTGGCAAGAGCCCTTGAAAAGGGTGTGCAGTTATTTGCCATTACCGATCACGACACAGTGGCTGGTTTACCTGAAGCCCGTGCCTTTAATCAGGCACAAGCTACTCCATTGAAATTGATTTCTGGCGTGGAAATCTCTACTCGCTGGAACAGTTACGATATCCACATAGTGGCGCTTAACTTCGATGCTGATAATCCAGCGTTATTAGCATTTTTAGAAAACCAGCGTGAATTACGTGAATTACGTGCTCAAGAAATTGGTCATAGATTAGCTAAAGCTGGCATTGAAGGTGCCTACGAAGGTGCTAAGGCGTTGGCGGGTGATGCGGCATTGAGCCGTGGACATTACGCTCGCTGGATGGCTGAAAATGGTCATGCTGTGGATATGCCGAGCGTCTTTAAACGCTACCTTGCCCGCGGTAAAACTGGTTATGTGCCTAATAATTGGGGTGATATGGCCAGTGCCATTGATATCATCCATAACGCAGGTGGATTAGCCGTGTTGGCGCATCCCAGTGGTTATAAGTTATCGGCTAAGTGGCTTAAGCGTTTAGTGCGTGAATTTAAAGAAGCCGGTGGAGATGCCATGGAAGTGGTGCTTGGCCAGCAAACATTAGACGACAGGGCCAATCTTGTGGCGCTGAGTGTCCAAAACCAGTTGCTTGCATCGATAGGGAGTGATTTTCACTTTCCGAGCAATTGGATAGAATTAGGTAAAAATCTGTATCAGCCCCAAGGTATTGATTGGGTCTGGCAATCGGAATCTTGGATGGAACGACCATGAGTCAGTTTTTTTATGTACATGAAGTAAATCCGCAAACGCGGCTTATTAGTCAGGCGGTTGCCGTATTGAAAAGCGGCGGTGTGATTGTTTATCCCACCGATTCGGGCTATGCCTTAGGCTGCCTGATTGGTGAGAAAGACGCGATGACGCGGATGGCGAGAATTCGTCAAATTGAGAACGATCATAACTTTTCCTTGATGTGCCGCGATTTATCAGAGCTTGCGACTTACGCTAAAGTGGATAATCAGGCGTATCGCATCCTAAAAAGTTGCACGCCTGGGCCTTATACGTTCATTTTCAAAGCGACTAAAGAAGTACCGCGTCGCTTACAAAATGACAAGAAAAAGACTATAGGTATTCGTGTGCCCGACAATGTGATCGCACTGGCGTTGCTTGAAGCCTTAGATGCGCCGCTGATGTCGACCAGTTTAGTGATGCCGAATGCAGAATTTGCCGAGTCTGATCCTGAACAAATTCGTGATTTGCTCGAGCATCAAGTGGATGTGATTATCCACGGTGGTTATTTAGGCGAAAAGCCAACGACTGTGATTGATATGTCTGAAGATGGCGCCGAGATTTTACGTGAAGGCGCGGGTGATATCACGCCGTTCCTCTAAATCTGCCACATTAGATTTATCGCTAATGGATGCGGGTAAGTGATTCGGATAGTGGTAGTCAACATTTGGCAGTTTTATCGTCGTAGATTTACAGGTATAATCGCGCGTTTGGCGTTAGCCTAGGTTGGATAGCGCAGTGTTAACGGAGCAAGATAGCGGATGCAGGGCACGCAACAAAGTTTACCCTTAGCCGTTATTCGTGGTCAGGCAATGACCGAAATGCCGCTGGATTTGTTTATTCCGCCGGAGGCATTAGAAGTATTCCTCGAGTCCTTTGAAGGGCCATTGGATTTGCTTTTATATTTGATCCGTAAGCAAAAATTAGACGTTGTCGATTTACCCATTCAGCAAATCACCGCGCAGTATTTAGAATATATTACGTTGCTGACTCAGGCTCGAATTGAACTTGCCGCCGATTACTTAGTGATGGCGGCAACGCTTGCCGAGATTAAATCCCGTTTGCTGCTGCCGCGTATGGTGGCCGAAGATGAGGTTGAGGAAGATCCACGGGCACAGCTTATTCGGCAGCTTAAAGCCTATGAAGTGATTAAAGAAGCGTCGCAAAAACTCGATGATTTACCGCGGCTCGAGCGGGATGTATTTCAAGCCAAAGCAGTGGCAGCACCCGACATTAAGCCGTTAATGATCCCGCCAGAAGTCTCGTTGTTTGAAATTGCCCGCGCCTTTGGTGATGTACTCAAACGTATCGATGCCTATGAAGATCATCACGTTAAGCGTGAACAGTTATCGACCCGTGAGCGTATGAGCCAGATTTTAGCCATGTTGAACTCGGAAGGTTTTACTGCATTTGAACGTTTATTTACCCTAGAAGAAGGCCGTGCCGGCGTGGTCGTGACCTTCTTAGCTTTGATGGAATTAGTCAAAGAATTATTGGTCGAATTGTACCAAACAGAGCCGTTTTCAACTATTTACGTTAAGGCCTATTAATTGATGCAGATAAATCCGACTCAATTAAAACAGCTTATTGAAGCGAGTTTGTTTGTATTGGGGAAACCCTTGTCGGCGAAAATGTTGAAAGACACTGTATTGGTGGATTTCACGGTTTCCAGAGACAAAATAAAAGCTGCATTGGATGAGCTGCAGCAGGATTATCAAGACAGAGGTGTGCAACTTGTGAAAGTCGCTGGAGGTTATCGCTTCCAGACCTTAGAAGTCTTGAGTCCATTTTTGCAGCCCCTGTGGCAAGAAAAGGCGCCTAAATATTCGCGTGCGACATTAGAAACCTTGGCGGTGATTGCTTATCGTCAACCAGTGACTCGCGGCGATATTGAACAGGTGCGCGGTGTGGCTATAAGTAGCCATATCATAAAAAGTTTGTCAGATAGACATTGGATTAAAGTAGTTGGCCATAAAGAAGTACCGGGGCGACCCGCGTTATATGCCACTACCTTAGAATTTTTAGCATATTTTGGCTTAGACACCTTAGCGGATTTACCGCCGTTGTCGGATACTGAGTCATTGCAGGCGGTTTTTTCAGGTTTGAAATCAGCGCCAGAACAGTCAGAAGAGCAAAATACTAATGAGTGAAAAATTGCAGAAAGTCTTGGCCCGTGCAGGCCATGGCTCCCGTCGTGAGATGGAGGCATGGATTGCTGCAGGCCGAGTTAGTATTGATGGTGAAATTGCTAGCCTTGGGGATCGTATTGAAGCTGATGCTAAAGTGCGTATCGATGGCAGAGCCATTTCGTTAAAGTCTGCCGAAGATGTGATTTGCCGTGTGCTGGCATATCATAAACCTGAAGGCGAAATTTGTAGTCGTAAAGATCCTGAAGGCCGTCCAACGGTATTCGATCGCTTGCCTAAAGTGCGTGATTCACGCTGGGTAGCGGTTGGTCGTTTAGACATTAACACCTCAGGCTTATTGTTGTTTACGTCAGATGGTGAGTTGGCTAACCGTTTAATGCATCCATCGAACGAAGTCGACCGCGAATACGCAGTGCGTACCTTTGGCGAAATCCCTGAGGCGACAGTGCAACGTTTACGTACTGGCGTCATGTTAGAAGACGGCCCTGCGCAGTTTGATAGCATCAAACCAGCGGGCGGCGAAGGCATGAACCAGTGGTGGCATGTGTGTTTACGCGAAGGTCGCAACCGTGAAGTGCGCCGTTTGTGGGAATCCCAAGAAGTGCAAGTGAGCCGTTTGATCCGTATTCGTTATGGTATGGTCGAACTGCCAAAATCACTGCCTCGCGGTGGCTGGGTTGAATTGCCCGTAGAGCAAGTTAACTACTTGCGTAAGCTGGCAGGTCTTGAGCCCGAAACTCGTACTATGCTCGCCGCTGATAAACACAGCGTAGCCCGTGCTCAGGTGAAGAGTGCTAAAATTCGCCGCGCCGTACGTAAGCATAAAGTGACCGGTTCTGGAAAACCTAAGCCATCGCGTCAGCGCAGCTAAGTTGTTTTATCCCAATGAAAAAGGCCGCTAAGCGGCCTTTTTGCTTTCTGTTATTTGCAGCTATGTTATAACAAGTCTCAGTTGGATTGAGGAGTGAATGAATGAAGCTAATTTCAGTGAAACGGATTTGGGAGCACGCTGTCCATAATGCGTTTACCGATTTAATCACGTTTCAGGGGGCACTGTTTTGCGTTTTTCGTGAAGGGACTGCCCATGTGTCACCCGATGGTGCGCTACGAATTCTACGCTCAGCGGATTTAGGCGACACTTGGCAGAGCGTGGCGCTGATCCGTTCGGATGAGGCGGATTTACGCGATGGCAAACTGATTGAGTATCAAGGGGAATTACTCTTACTCGGCGGCGGGACTTTACACGATAAGTCTGGTTTACAATCACATCTTTGGCGCTCAGCCAATGGGCTAGCGTGGTCGGATGCGTTAAAAGTCGCTGATAAAGGCTATTGGTTATGGCGCTTAACTGAGCATCAAAATGCACTCTATGGCGTGGGTTATCGCGCTGGGCCCGATGGTGATACCCGTTTGTATAAGAGTGAGGATGGGGTGAAGTTTGAAACTTGGCTAAAGCTGTTTAATAATCAAGGTTATGTCAACGAAACTGCCATTGTTTTTCATCAAGAAAACGGCTTTTGTCTATTGAGGCGCGATCCCGTATGGGGCCCAGAATTTGTCGGTTTACTCGGCCACAGTCGCGCGCCATTCACCGATTGGCAATGGCAAGAACTCGATAAGCGCATTGGTGGGCCAGTGATGTTGATGTATCAATCCCGTTTGTTGGCTGTAGTGCGTTTATATGATGAACAAGTTAGAACGGCTTTAGTTGAAATTCATCCAGATACTGGCGTGGTTCAAGAACTACTGACACTGCCATCGAAGGGCGATACCAGTTATGCGGGCGTTGTGATTGACGGAAATGAGTTGTGGGTAAGTTATTACTCCAGCCATGAGTTAGCTGACTCACCGCTGGATACGCAAAATTCGCTTGATGAATCAAACAGAGTCGCCAAAGCTAAAACGATGATTTATTTTGCAAAAATTCAGTTAAGCTAAGATTGGCGGTGCGCTATCTTTGTTGTACTTAATGTCATCGACAAGTTCGGGTTTCATTTTGAGAATATCTAAAATAATAAAGAGCCATAAATAGGCCCTTTAATATTGCTGAATCATACCGGCAGAAACTCAATAAGCGATTCGATTACTGTGCGTTAAACTGCTGTCCGTTGACGGCACTAGAATCTTGACCCACCAAATAGAGATAGGTCGGCATGATCTCTTCAGCGGTTTTGAGATCCAGTGGATTCTCTGCAGGGTAGGCTTTAGCGCGCATCTCAGTGCGGGTAGCTCCTGGATTGATGCTGTTAACTCGAACTGAGGTGCCATCGCATTCATGGGCGAGAACTTGCATCATGCCTTCGGTGGCAAACTTAGAGAAAGCATAAGGTCCCCAATAGGCGCGGCCTTGACGACCCACACTGCTCGACGTAAAGATAATAGATGCACTGGGTGCTTGGCGCATCACAGGTAGTAATGCTTTAGTTAGCATGACTTGGGCCGTGACGTTCACTTTTAGCACGTCTTCGAGTGATGGAATATCTATGTGTTCAAACGGGCCTAAGGCACCGAGCAAGCTAGCGTTATGTAATAAGCCGTCTAAATGATCGAATTGCTCGGCTATGGTATCGGCCATATCGCGATAATTTTGTTCCGTTGCGCCCTTAAGATCCAATGGCACTATGGCAGGTTTGGGATAACCAGCTTGCTCTATTACGTCGTAAACTGCTTCCAATTTTTTCACTGTTTTACCAAGTAAAATCACAGTGGCGCCGTGTTTTGCAAACTCAATGGCGGCGGTACGGCCTATGCCAGCACCAGCGCCTGTGACTAAAATCGTCTTGCCCTTGAGTAAATCTTTTGCTGCTTGATATTCCAACATGAGTCTCTTTTTCCTCTTGGCGAGAATGCCCGCCACTTCTAGAGTCGCCGAAGTGATAAACGCATGTTTCAAACAAATGAATGAAACTTTGTTATCAATAGCTAAAATCTTTGTGACAAACTTGTGGCTAACTCAATATTTTTACGTTAACTTGAAATGAGTTAGGGGCTAACATAAGCCCTATTGGTCACAGATCTAAAAGCTATTGTGACTAATTTCTTGGGGAAAACAAAACTATTACAACAAGATTTGGGGAAAAAAGATGAAAAGACTCATTTTGGGTGTTGCGATTGCATCTGCACTGGGCCTCACAGGATGTGGTGAGGACAGTTTTAATGAACTCAAGGATAAGACAGAAGTGCTCATCCCTGAATCGCACATGGTGTTCGACCCTGCTAATTCAAAAGTTCCATTACCGAATGATTTGCTGTTCAGTGGCACCAAAGATGGCACATTATCAATTCCGGGTGAAAGCTCGGGCAATTATGTTGATCCACAAATAGCGCTTGGGGCGTTAGATGGGTGGTCGACAACATCACCGATTTCTATTGATATCGATTTGGCGAAAAAACATGACGGTACACCGCTAACCTTAATGGCGGCATCGGTTGCGCAACCGGGTGCTGTCAGAATGTTTGAAGCCACAGTAGGCGGCGCATTATCATCTGATCCCGAATGTAAGGCTAAACCGTCAGTTTCAGCCTGTAAAGTGGGCGCTGAGTTGCAGTTTGGCGTTGACTTTATATCAACCGCTTCGGGCAAAAAAGTGGTGATAATTCCGCTTAAGCCACTCAAAGCCGGGCAATCTTATATTTATGCGACAACGAATCTTATTCAAGATTCTGAAGGTCGAGGTATCGCTCCTTCAACGACCTATGGTTTGTTGAAGCTGGATATCAATACGTTACCTTTAGAAACGCCAGATCAATTGATGCTGCAAACCTTAGTGAACAGTTATGAGAAAGGGATTGCTGCGGCCCATAAGGTCGATCCTTTAACCATCAGTTACTCTGGCTTATTTACCACTCAGTCTGTTGCTAACGTCTATGAAACCACCAAATTGCTGATGGCGAAGGGTGCTCCCTATGCACCAAGCTTTGCCCAGATGCCAACACCGACTGGATTGACTGTGGCTCAAGTGGCGGGCTTAACACCAGCTGCTGGAGCTGCCTATGTTGCCGCAAACTTGGCTGATGTGTATACGGCAAAAATTAAACTGCCTATTTACGGTGATTGTTCTTCAGTTGGTTGTTTATCCGCTGAAGGTAAACCATTAATTAATGGTCATTGGAAAGCACAAGGTGATAGCCCTGTCTCTGTGCTACTAGCACTGCAAGCGGGCACACTCAGCCAGAATAATTTTGGTATGCAAGCGGTGGCTAATGGTATTGCCAACCCTGCTGATGCTTTAGCCAATCCCTCGTTAATGGCGGGTAAAACATGGGTTTTAGACGATGGTACGGCAGTTGATAAAACCAAACATCTGACTAAATTCAATCCTATTCCAGCAATCAAAGGTTATGAAACAGTATCTGTACTGATTTCTATGCCCAATGCAACGAAATTGGCTGCTTTTTATCAACAGCAAGGTCGTGAGTTTATTCCTCCTACATCTGGTTGGCCAACAACAATTGCCCTTCATGGTTTAGGTGGCGGTAAAGAAATGTCATTGGCCTATGCCGGCACGTATGCGGCAATGGGGGTTGCAACTGTTGCTATTGATATGCCACTTCACGGTGCGCGTTCATTTGATGCTAACGGTGATGGGATTTATGAAGTCTCTGCGACAGATCCTGCCTTCGGTGCAGTTGTCGGTAAACCGGACGCCTTTAAAAATGGTAACCCGTTGGTGTTTGTGAATATTTCTAGCACCTTGTCGGTGCGAGATAACTTCCGCCAAGCGACGATGGACCATTTAGGGGTGCGTCTTGCCCTTACGGGCTTAGCACAGGGCTTAGCACAAGCAGGTCAGCCGCAAGTATTTGATGTGACTAAAATCAGTGCTCAAGGTCTGAGTTTAGGCGCCATTGTGGGCACCGATTTTGCGACCTATGCCAGCACAGGCATGAAGAATCCAGCAACCGGCGATGCCTTGCAAAATGCTTATGCTATCAATGCTGTATCCTTAGTTGCGCCAGCAGGTGGATTAGCAGGATCATTCGCAGGTTCTGCAACCTTTGGCCCAGTACTGTTTAGTAATATTACGGCATCTGCAACTTTCCAAGCACAGGTCGATGCGGCTAATACAGCAGGTTATGAGCCTGGTAGCCCTGAATATGCGGCACTGGTGCAGGGGGTATATGCCCAATTTATTCCGACGTTTGCCTTTGCGGTTCAAACAGCGGTAGATTCTGCAGATCCTGTTAACCATGCTGCTATGTTAAAAGCGACAGGCTTACCTGTGCACTTAATTGAAGTGGCGGGTGATGGTAACGGTAACTTAGCAGATCAAGTGCTGCCTAATCGCGTCGATAACTTCCCATTATCGGGCACTGAGCCGCTGATCGCTGCCATCGGGCTACCTTGTGCCGATAGCACGAGCAAAGGTCATGGTGTTGTGCGCTTCGCTAAAGGTCACCACAGTTCGATTGTTGATCCTAAAGAAAAGGAATCAACGGATGGTATGGCCGCGGCTGCCACGGTTGAAATGCAGACTCAAGTGGCAACCTATGCAGCTACTGCAGGTAAGGGCGATGCGACGATTTTAGTGACAAACAGTGAGGTCATTGCGACTTGTCCTAACTAATCTTGCCTTAATCGGAAAAACCCAGCCTTTGCTGGGTTTTTTTATGGGCCTTTAGGCTGTTAGAATAGCGCGCAATTGACTGAATGATGTAACGCCCTAACGGAGAACACTTTGGAATTTTTATACGAGTATGGAATGTTTTTGGCGAAAGCCATCACAATAGTGGTCGCAATCGTTGCCGTTATTATTGTGGTGTTGGCTTCCACTGTAAAACACAAGTCAGATAAGGGCGAGCTGAGGATCACTAACTTGTCTGAAGAGTTAGAAGAACTTAAGCATGGCTTAAAAGAAGAACTTCTGTCAAAGAAACAATTCAAAGCCTATGAAAAGCAATTAAAAGCTGACGAAAAGGCAAAAGACAAGGCCGCAGATGAAGCCTGCACGGGCAAAGTGTTCGTGATTGATTTTAAGGGCAGTATCGATGCCGCTGAGGTCGCATCACTGCGTGAAGAAATCAGTGCAATTATCGCTATCGCAGAAAAAGGCGATGAAGTGGTTGTTAATGTTGAGAGTGGCGGTGGTATGGTGCATGGTTATGGTTTAGCCTCCAGCCAGTTAGATCGCTTACGTCAAGCTGATATTACATTGACTGTCTGTGTTGATAAAGTGGCTGCCAGTGGCGGTTATATGATGGCCTGTGTTGCGAATAAAATTTATGCTGCGCCTTTTGCCATTGTCGGTTCAATTGGTGTTGTCGCTCAACTGCCTAACTTTAATCGCCTGCTGAAAAAGCATGAAATTGATTATGAGCAACATACGGCCGGTAATTTTAAGCGCACCTTGACAGTATTTGGTGAAAACTCCGATGAGGGAAGACAGAAGTTTCAAGAAGAACTCGAAGAAACCCACGTCTTATTTAAAGCGTTTGTTGGTAAGTATCGCCCTGAGTTGGATTTAGTGAAAGTCGCCACTGGCGAGCATTGGTACGGTCAGCAAGCCATTGAATTAGGTTTAGTTGATGCGATTTCGACCAGCGATGATGTGATAATGTCACTCGCCACAGAGCGTACTGTGTACAAGATACGTTATCAGGTGAGAAAGAAACTCGCCGATAAAATTGCCCACGGTGCTTCTTTGTCTGTGAACGCTATTTTCAATCGCCTCATAGAAAAAAATCGTCCTATGTAATTCTGTCTATTGGTGAATAAAAGTAAAAACGCCTGCATTTGCAGGCGTTTTCATTTGCTGAGCTTTCGCGGCTAATACCGAAGTGGGTTAGATTTGATAGCTGATATGTTGATGGAAACGTACGATGAGATCTTCACGCTCCGGATCGACACCTATGTCGGCTGCGAAGGCCTTCAGAGCCGTTTCAACATTGTTCATAAAACGACCGAAACCCGAATCGTCACAGTCCTTAGTACCTGCCACTATGGTAAAGTGCGCGGCTTCGACTAAGTTATCGGCATCCCAACGACGGATAACTTGTTGCTCAGTCGCATTAGGATCGAACCCTATCATTTGTACTTCGGCTTTGCTGTCGAGCTTTTCAAACTTACTGTTACGCACAAGTGGTGTTAAGCCGTTCGCTATCATAGCAAGGCGTGTCAGTTGTCTATTAGCTGCCGCTTTGAGGAAGCAGTCTTCAAGATGCTGATATAAAGGCGTAAAGTCAGTGGCTGAGTCAGGTAATAAACCCTGTTTGAGTTTGCGACTCAGCGGCAAGCTCACCGTCACATAGGTAAGAGAGCTAACGTTTTCTGGTAACTCACATTTTCTGGCTTTATATCTTGGGCCGATGGCGCGCAGTTTATAACCATAGGTTTCTTTATAGCCCTTAGCTTTTGCGAACAGATCATAGGATAAATGCTGATGGTCTCGGACCTTAACCTTAAGATCGCTTATTGGCATTAAGGGCATTAATTCAGTGAGTAACTCACGCACCTTGATATGGAAACTGGCGGAATTACTGCGAATATCGTCACCTGTGGCGAGAAACACAATGCGCAGTTTACGGGCGCGATAGTTTTCTTGCGAGAATAAGTTTTGGGCTTCGTGGTAGGCTGGGTTATAAAAAAATAGAATTTGTTCAGTGGTTTGGAAGCAATATGCTTCGGTATGGTAACGCACTACTGGCAGTTTATCGTTAGTGATCACGTGAACATTACGGAGATCGTGTTGTTCTGCCAAATTAAATATCAAACGGCTTAACGTTTGATAACAGCTTTGATAATCGGGATATTGATTGAGTAGCTCATCCGTCACCTTGATTTCGGCTGTGATGTATTGATTTGTACGGGCTTCCTTGGGTATGTACACTTTTTGCTGATGGCTAAGGGACATATTGACTCCTTGTTTGAGTTAACCATTTGCTAACACGAATTTTACTGTTTATCTATAGGGTTAATCTTGCGTTAGAACACGTTTTTATCCGTTGAGTATGAGTTTAGCTAAGTAAGCGGTTCGTTAGCTTAAAATAGCAGCTATTTTATTGGGTTAACGCATTTTCTATCCATGGTTGCATCCAAGCCGCAATCTGAGCTTGTGCCTTTTCGTTGGGATGAATGCCATCCCTTTGCATTAATTCTGGATGGGGCGCGATATCCTGCATAAAGAAGGGGATCAACACTATATCCTGGGTTTTAGATATGTCTTGATACACTTGGGTGAACTTTTGGGTATAGCGAGGGCCATAGTTAGGCGGTACCATGATCTCGGTCAGCAGCACTTTTGCGCCGCTATCTTTGGCTAGGGTAATGATTTGGATTAGATTATTTTCGAGTTGCGTTGGGGGGAATCCACGTAAACCATCATTACCTCCTAGCTCAACGACCACAAGATCGGGAGCAACAGAATCGAGCAAGGCGGGTAATCGGCGTAGGCCGCCCGCTGTGGTTTCGCCGCTCACTGAGCCATTGGTAAACTGATGTTCGGGCAGATTTTTTTGCAGTAGTGCTACCCAGCCTGACTGTTCTGCCATGCCGTAGCTAGCGCCTAAGCTATCGCCGAGGATCAGTATCTTTGCCGCGTGAGCGGGCGTGACCATGAGTACACTCAGTAGGATGAATGCCCCTAGGGTCTTCGCCATTGATTTTAATCTTAGCGATTGATACCAGAACGATTTATATAAGAAGGATCCTATGTCTAACGTCATCTTAAAAAACAGTGCCATTAATGTTGTTAACCTCGAAAAATCAGTGATTACTCAGGAAGGAACGCTCACTATCCTCAAGGGCATTAACTTAGATGTCAAGCAAGGTGAGAGTGTGGCTATTCTCGGCCCATCAGGTTCAGGCAAATCCACCTTATTGGGATTGCTTGCGGCGCTTGATACGCCTACGTCGGGGGAGATTTGGCTCGATGGTGTGGCATTATCACCACTGAATGAAGAGCAAAAAGCTGCACTGCGTAAACAGAAGGTCAGCTTTATTTTTCAATCCTTTATGTTAGTTGATACCTTAACTGCGCTCGAGAACGTCATGTTACCCGCCGAGCTTGCAGGCGTGAGCAATGCCAAGGAAAAAGCGCAGGCCATGTTGGTGCGGGTTGGTTTATCCCATCGCTTGACCCATTTACCCAAACAGCTTTCGGGTGGCGAACAGCAAAGGGTGGCAATTGCCCGCGCTTTTATCTGTGAACCTACAGTTTTGTTTGCCGATGAACCAACAGGCAATTTAGATAGCGTCAACGGCCATAAGATTGCCGATATGTTGTTTGAGCTTAATCAAGAAAGCCATACAACTTTAGTCCTTGTTACCCATGATCTGCTGCTGGCCAAGCGGTGTGAGCGTCAATTGGTGATGGATAACGGCCATTTACAGGAAGATATCACTCAAACAGAACCGCTAGCCGATGTTAAGGAGGCTTAATAATGGAGTTAAGTCTGGCATGGCGCCTGTTTAAACGCGAGTTACAGCAGGGACAATTGTTATTGATTATCCTCGCTATTACGCTCGCGGTTTTGTCTGTGAGTGGCTTGGCGCGGGTGAGTGAACGTCTGCAAGTGGCAATTAGTGGTCAAGCTTCACAGTTTATTGCTGCCGACCGTATTATCGATTCGCCGGTTAAAATTGATGCGGCGATTTTATCCAAAGCCGAAGCGCTTGGGCTTAAGCATGTGACTAACATGCAATTTAATTCCATGGTCTATTCGGGAGATAAGTTTCAGTTAGTCACAGTACGCGCCGTAGAGTCGGGTTACCCGCTTAAGGGCGATATTGAACTCACCAGCGGTAAAACCAAGGCGTTACCTCAAGCGGGCGAAATCTGGTTTGAGACTCGCTTAGGCGGACTTTTGGGTTATCCCAAATCCATCGAACTAGGTAACAGCGAATTTGTGCTCAGCAATGAGATCAGCCGCTTACCCGACGCAGGTTTTAATCCTTTTGCTTCATCGCCGGTGGTATTGATGCGGATGGAGGATGTCGCCAAAACAGGTGTTATTCAACCAGGCAGCCGCGTGACCTATCTGTATCAATTTGCTGGCGATGAAGCCTCGCTTACGGCCTTTGAGCAAAGTGTTAAACCGCTTTTGAATAGCACCCAACGTTGGGTCGATGTGCAATCCGGTGATTCACCGATTGCGGGAGCGGTTAAGCGAGCGGAGCGCTTCTTACTGCTGGCAAGTTTGATGGGCATTGCATTGGCCTGCGCGGCGATAGGTATTGCCGCCCAGCGTTATTGTCAGCGCCATTACGATGTGGTTGCCATGCTGAAAACCTTTGGCGCCTCGGCAAAGCAAATTCGCCTGTTGTTTGGTACTCATTTATTGTTGGTAACGCTACTGGGAATTGGTCTAGGTCTAATTGGGGGAGGGTTACTCGATTTTGGGATCAGTTATCTATTGCCACCCGAAATTGCGGCCTATTCACCGCCACTCACACGGCCATTATTACTCGGTATCAGCACTGGGCTCATCAGCGCCTTTATGTTTTCGGCTTATCCATTGATGCGTTTACTGGCTATTCCGCCACTGCGGGTGTTGCAGCGCCAGTTAGAAGGCTTACAGCTTGGTATGTGGCTGCATTTGCTACTGAGTCTAGGGGCTATGGCGCTACTGGGCTATTTGTATTCCCAAAGTTGGACTTTGACTCTGACTGTGGTCGCGGCTGTGCTATTGCTGGCTGTGCTATTAAGTCTGCTTGGATTTGTGATGATACGAGCAGGACACAGTGTTGGTATGAAGACTACCAATCCTTTGCAATTAGCGCTGGCGGGGCTAAGGCGTCGTGCGCGGCAAAATGCGGTGCAATTGGTTGGCTTTAGCGCTGCACTGGTACTGTTATTGACGATTTTGGCGCTAAGACAAGATTTACTTAACGAATGGCAAAAACAGTTGCCCGAAAATGCGCCTAATTATTTCCTTGTCAATATTGCGCCTGATGATGCAAAGCCCTTGAATGATTTCATGACTACTAAGGGGATAGTGGCGACGGACATTTATCCGGTGATCCGTGGCCGGTTAACCCAAATTAATGGTGAAGCACTGATTTCGAATGAACAGTCCGAAGCGGGTGAAAAGGGGAGAGTGGGCATTTCGCGCGAGTTAAATCTAACGTGGCGCAATACACTGCCTGCTAACAACGAATTGTTAGAGGGGCATTTTAATCAAGCCGCTGATGAAGTGTCGGTGGAGTCTGGCGTGGCGGAGCGTTTAGGTATTGGTCTTGGCGATAAGCTGACTTACGTGATTGATAATCAAGAGCTCACAGTTAAAGTTGCCAGTATTCGTGCCGTGCATTGGGAAACACTGCAACCGAACTTCTTTATGATTTTCACCCAAGAAGCGCTCGCGCCTTTTGCTTATACTTCGATGGCGAGTTTCTATCTGAATGATCAGGCGACTAACGATAAGACTATGAATGCTGATGGTACGCCTAAGGATGCAGTGATCCTTGCGCTTATTCAGCAATTCCCGACCATATCGATCATAGATGTTGGCGCTATGGTGGGGCAGTTGCGGCAGATAATTGAGCAAGTGTCGCTGTCGTTGTCTTTAGTGCTGGCCTTAGTGTTATTAGCCAGTGCCTTAGTCTTGATTGCACAGACTGAGGCTGGCATGGCAACTCGGCAACGTGAACTGGCGGTGTTACGTACCTTTGGTGCTTCAGGATGGTTATTGCGCAGTGCAACGGGTTTAGAGTTCGCCTTACTTGGCGGTATTGCGGGTGTGTTAGCCGTAATTGTGGCCGAATTTGCGTTATATCTACTTAAGACGCAAGTATTTGAACTTAATGTATACATGCACTGGCCTTGGTGGGGTATTGCCCCTGTTTCTGGAGCCTTAATCGTCGCCTTACTAGGGGTTTGGCGTTGTCGACAATTGCTCAGCCAATCTTGCTCTGAGCTATTAAAGGCTGGGAGCTAGGGCGGTTTGTGAACTCTGTTGATGGGCTAAAACATAAAGCTTATTAAGACAACAAGCTGAGCCAACATTAAAAGCACTGATGCGACATAAGCTCAGTGCTTTTTTGTTATGGGGTTGATTCTGCTGCACTTGAATTGAATATGCTTTTTACATCGGCTTACAAATTGATCTGTGCTTAAGCAGGTAGCAACAGAACTTAGTGCAACGCAATGGGTCTATCTAACTGAGAACAGCGACTAGCTTATATATGCCATAGAGGGAATATTATGTTCAAAGGAATAACAAAACTGCTTAAGGATAATCGCTCCTTTTTTCTGTTTATCAGTTTAATGTTAGTGTTCAGGAGCGCTGTGGCCGATTGGAATACTGTGCCATCGGGTTCTATGCTGCCGGCTATCGTCGAGGGTGATCGCATTCTTGTTAATAAGATGGCTTATGATCTTAGGGTGCCATTTACGCATATCGCATTAGTCAAACTGGCAGATCCTGTTCGCGGCGATATCGTGGTATTTGACTCGAAAAAGGCCGATAAAAAGCTGATTAAGCGGGTAATAGCTGTGCCAGGCGATACTGTGATGATGCAGGATAATCGCTTGTATTTAAACGGTGAACTGCTCAGCTACACATCCCAAGCATTGAGTGCTTATGCTCCCGCTGATGTGACAGAAATGCAGGAAAATTTACTTGGTATGGTCCACAGTATTCGCCTTAACCCTGTACCCTCAAGGCTTGCCAATTTTGGACCTGTCACAGTGCCAGATGCGCATTATTTAGCCCTGGGTGATAATCGTGATAACAGCGCAGACTCTCGGGTTATTGGCTTCGTGCCCCGTGATGAGATTGTTGGCCGTTCAAGTTCAGTCGTTTTCTCCCTTGATTATGATGATTATTACCTGCCTCGGCCTGAACGCTTAATGCGTGAATTCTAGTCTTAACTATTTTGAACCATGAAATAGGGCGCCAAAGTCGGCGCCCTATTTTTTAAGTGATTGAGTTATAAACAACTACTTCATAAAGCTCAGATAGCCCTGTAAGACAATTAAGTTAACTATGTCGATGAAGAAGGCACCGACGATAGGTACTACCATAAAGGCTTGGGGTGATGGCCCTGTGCGTGATACTAGCGCGCCCATATTCATTACCGCTGTTGGGGTTGCACCCATACCAAAGCCGCAGTGGCCACCGGTGATCACCGCAGCATCGTAATTACTGCCCATGACTTTGAACGTCACGAAATAGGCAAAAATGGCCAACACTGCGGTTTGTACCAGTAAAATCACCAGTAGCGGGATCGCTAAATCAAAAATTTCCCATAACTTTAAAGTCATTAAGGCCATTGAGAGGAAGAGAGACAGCGCGACAGTCCCTATCACATCGATACTTTCGGTATGGGGTTTGTAACCGCGGGTGAGTTCTGTGAGATTAGCGATGAGCACGCCAAGAAAAAGAGCATATACAAAGTCGGGCATCTTTAGCCATGCAATACCCGATTGGCTGATCCACAGCGTGAGCCATTTTGATCCTGCAACACACAACAACAGCACAAACAGAGTTTCTAATATGGTTTTGGCGGTGACTTGGTCTTCTTCTAAGTGATCATAAGTGACTAAATGCGGATGTTCACTGTGATGCTTGCGGCCAACCCCATAGCGAGAAACGAGATTATGTTTACCGATTAATCGCTGTGCGACGGGGCCACCGATGATCCCACCCATGATCAAACCAAAGGTTGCCGCGGCCATAGCAAACTCTAAGGTGTTGATACCGTAGCGCTCAGCAAAGGTTTGTGACCAAGCGACGCCAGTACCATGGCCGCCCGACAGGGTAATTGATCCTGCGATAAGTCCCATGATGGGATCGAGCCCCAATAGGCTGGCTAAACTGACGCCGACGGCATTTTGAATCACAATATACACTGAGGCCACACCTAAAAAGATGAAGACTTTTTTACCACCGCTGAGCAATAGCTTGTAGTTTGCCGAGAGGCCAATGGTGCTAAAAAACATCAGCATTAAGGTATTTTGCAGTGATAGGCTGAAGTCGAGACTGATATTTTGAAAGTGAAGAAATGTAACTCCCGCGGCGACAACTAGGCCACCCACTATGGGTTCGGGGATATTATATTGCCTGAAGACACGTACATGGCGATTGATAGAGTGGCCGATAAACAGCACGAAAATGGCAATTAAAAATGATTCTAGCTCGCCAATCATATAGGTCGTGTGCATGAAAATTCCTTACAAACTGTCTAAGTGCGGGCGTTTCATTGGGCACAATGTCCAATGAGAAGTAACCCATCTTGTTATTAAGTACCTGCTAATGCTGGATGTTAAGCGCTTGATGTCGAGGACAGATCAGTGTTAATCCGATAAAAAATTTAAAGGACGAGTAGGCGCGAGTGTGTATCGTTTTATGGTCTACAGACCAAGAACAGCAGATTAAATAGCCTGTTCCTGAGCATAAATAACTGTCTATTTATGAGGTGTTGCTGAGTCTATCTGTGGTCAAGGCTGAGGCGGTTAATGCGTGCCTCCTATGACCGAATGGAGGCGAGTTTAGCAGAAAATGGACGTATTGTCGCTAAATCATAATAGAAATCATGATGTTACATTCTTGTTTTTCTAGTGTTGCTAAAATAATGGCAAGATTGACGTTACAATATACCTGGTTGTTGAGCGGATTTGAGTACTAAGATGCCACCTGCATTAGCCACTGATTTTATCAGCATATTAAAGCTGAGTTTAGGCGCTAGCGTGCTAGCCTATTTGGCTAACACGTTTGTTAAGGCGTTATCGAGATCACTGAATTGAAACTGAAAACCCGCTTCGAGGGCATGTTTGGGGTAAACAAATTGCCCTTCCGTCAGCAGCTCCGACATTTCGCCCATCGCTAAGCGTAATGCAAGCGGTGGGGTCGTGATTAACGCTGGGCGATTAAGTGCTTTTCCGAGCGCTTTTGTAAACACAGCGTTACTCACTGGATTGGGTGCTGTGGCATTAAATATGCCTTTACAGTGTTGTTGAGTGAGTAAAAAATCAATAAGGGAAATGAGATCCTGCACATGGATCCAGCTCATACCTTGGCGTCCATGGCCAATTGGGCCACCGAGTCCGAGTTTAAATGGCGGTAACATTTTCTCTAAGGCACCACCTTTACCTAGCACGATACCAATACGGATAATGCAGACTCGTGTGTGCTCTGAGGTTGCATTTAGCGCTTCTTGCTCCCATTTTCGACAGATGTCATGGCTAAACTCAACATGGGCACCACTAGACTCATCGAGTAATTTATCATCGTGCCGCCCGTAATAACCGACTGCCGAACCACTCACCATGATCTGAGGAGGAGTGCTACTCTGTTGTATTAGCTGAGTTAATCTTGCCGTAATATCCCAGCGACTATCACAAATGCGTTGCTTCTGATTTTTACTCCAACGTTTAGCGACTATGGGTTCACCCGCAAGATTTACGATGGCATCAATGTGATTTAAGTCGCTTAGCACATCGAGACTCTCGAGGTAATGGTGCTGATTGCCGAGCACTTTTTGTGTTTGTTGCACTGAGCGAGTTAATAACGTCAGTTGATGATATGGCGCCAGTCGTTCGACTAATTGGCGGCCAATAAAGCCGCTTGCGCCGGTGATCAGTATATTCATGGAACCTCTCTTAATTGGTTAAGCTCTGCGGATATATACCAAAATGCGGTGTGCAACGATCACTTAGTCGGAGTATTTTTAGCCAGATTATTTTTGATAACATAACTCCATCGAGACTGAATCGGCAAAGCGTAGTGCATGGGGCTTGTCGATTTCGACACTGGCAAATTCAACCCAAGGATGCTCACTGGCGATGGCCAGCGTTTGGCTGGTGAGATTTTCGAGTAATGAGAAACGGTTATTCTCAATCAGTTCAATGATCTTTTTGGTGATTGTGCGGTAATTGAGCGCATCCTCGACATTGTCACTGTTGCGGGCACGTTCGGCACAATAATGGATCACGACATTAATGATCACGTCTTGGCGATTTTGGATTTCATCTTCTTTAATGCCAATAAAAGTACGAAGTCTTAAGTTTTTAATGCGTATAATCGCGGTTTCTGGTTTCATAATGACAAATGGCTATCTTAAGCTAAAGTTGCTGAGGTTAAGTGGTTTCAAGGGTTAGCCTAACAATTTTATCTAAGATCAAGAAGGATTTTTAATAAATGACTCGACCTAATGCGCCCTCTGCTGCTTATCGTGGCTTTGCGGTTATGGCCTTTGTAGTGATTATTTTGGCAGGGATTAAGGCGGCGAGCCCGATTGTGGTGCCGTTTGTGCTGTCCAGTTTTCTTGCGGTGATTTGTAATCCTGCAATCGGTTTGATGACAAAGTTCCGTGTGCCTAAATGGCTGGCAGTGATCCTCTTAATGGGTTTTATTGTGTTGATGGGCCTATGGTTAGCCTCAGTCGTTGGCAGTTCTGTCAACGAGTTTTCTAAACAATTGCCCCAATATCGCGATCAGCTGGTGGAGCAGTTTTCGTGGATTATCCATAAATTACAGGCATTAAATATTCAGATTTCGAAGGATCAGGTATTAGCCTATTTTGACCCAGGTATGGCCTTGTCTATGACCACCAATATGCTATCGGGTGTCGGCAATGTGATGGCGAATTTATTTCTGATCATCCTCACTATCGTCTTTATGCTGTTTGAAGCTCAGTCGCTGCCAAAGAAATTGCATCTGGCATTGGACGATCCTGATATGCGCTTAAAGCAGATTGACCGTTTTTTACAATCTGTGAATCAGTACATGGTGATCAAGACCTTAGTGAGTTTGGCTACTGGGATCATTGTTGGTGTGGGGTTGACCTTCATCGGCGTGGATTACGCCATGTTATGGGCGGTGATTGCTTTCCTGTTTAATTACATTCCCAATATTGGTTCTATCATTGCCGCCATTCCAGCGGTGTTGTTGGCCTTTATTCAGCTTGGCCCTGCGGCTGCGGGGGGGACTGCACTTTTGTACGTGGGTGCCAACATGGTGATGGGCAATATCATTGAGCCTAAATTTATGGGGCGCGGCCTGGGGTTATCGACCTTAGTGGTATTTTTATCATTAATTTTCTGGGGCTGGTTATTAGGTTCTGTGGGCATGTTGCTGTCAGTGCCATTGACTATGGTGGTTAAAATTGCCCTCGAATCGAGTAAGAGTGGTAATTGGTTAGCCATTTTATTATCGGACGATATTGAAGATAAGTTCTTGGCCAGTAACACGGAAAATTCAATTCCCGATGGCGATGAAGCCAATACAAGTGCAACTGAGAGTAAGTAGTAGAAGATGCAAAGTTTTATACAAGCGCTAGCGACAATTGAGTTAGGTGATGATGCGGTGCGGTTATTCCACGGCCGCGGTGGGCATTACGTGGGGTGTGAGCACCTATGTTTAGATTGGTTTGCACCCGTACTATTGCTGACCAGCTTTACTCCCTTGGAGGATACGGATTTAACTCTCTGCCAACAGGCGATTGCAGCGCGCTGGCAAGCTATTCGGCCAGATAGCCAATTGAATTTAGTCTACCAATACCGTAGTGCGGGGGAGACGTTTACCCAATTATTGCAAGGTGAAGTGCCTGAGCCGCATATCGTTAGCGAAAATGGCGCACGGTTTCAGGTGCACCTAATGCGCGGACAAAACCACGGACTCTTCCTCGATATGGCTAATGGCCGCGAGTGGGTGAGAGCAAACGCCCGTTATAAAAAGGTGCTTAATTTGTTCGCTTATACCTGTGGTTTCTCGGTCGCGGCATTACAAGGGGGCGCCGATGAAGTTGTGAATATGGACATGAGCAAAGGCGCATTAGGCATAGGTAAGCAGAACCATTTGCTGAATGGCTTTAGCGCGGGAGCCCGTTTTTTAGGCCATGATATTTTTAAATCTTGGGGCAAACTGAAAAAGCTCGGTCCCTACGACATTGTTGTTGCCGATCCACCGAGCAATCAAAAGGGCAGTTTTGTTGCGACTAAGGATTATGTGCGTTTAATTAGGCGTTTACCTGAGTTGCTTGCCGAGAATGGCGAAGTATTACTGTGTCTAAATGCACCTGAACTCGATACCGCTTTCCTGCGTCAACAGGTAGCGGAAGCAGCACCTGCACTCGAATACATAGAGCGCTTAGCCAATCCGCTAGCCTTTATGGATGTGTCGGAAGAGAAGTCACTTAAGGTGCTTCGCTACCGCCTATCGACTCAAGCCTAGGCCTGATTTAGCTTAACTGGCCAGTATTAACTGGCCTTTTTTGTCGGCTTAGGTTGAGTGTTTAGCTTTCTACACTGTCGCTTATTACACAGCACTTATTCTTCAGTAGCTTAATCGCTCTGATAGCTGCGATCGCCCATAGGTTTCAATCACTTTACTGACTTGATGTTGGTCTAAGTGTTTGAGGGTGGAAATTTCACCATAAAGCCTGCCCTGAACATCTAATGGCATTCCCTAGATTCATTTTATGTAAGCGATTTTTGTTAATCGCTTTTGTGTATAAAGCGAATGATGAAATGGCGTCAGCATGGTCTCAATATCCTCGTAGAAAGTGAAAGTCTTTCATGTAGAAGTACTGATTGTGAGCTATTCAAATGATAACCAGCCTTAAATGCCATGCTTGGTGATACAAAACTGAAAGTTTTCTGTAATTATGGCTTTTGCTTTGTTATACTCCCGCCCACGGAATGTATCCCTTTCCCCATAGGCAAAATGTCAGCATAGAATGGCAAGCCTCTGCGACCTTACCCAATCAAGCAGGAGTTGTTATGGAAGTTCATGAATACGAAAATGCTTATTATCAAGTGAAAGACGATGTACTAACGTCTTTACCTGCTGAAAGCGAAGAAGAAGTGATCCAGGCTGAATCGATAACGATTAAACTGACGGTACTTATGAGTCGGAAATAACAGAACAAGCACAAAAAATAGCAACCTTAGGGTTGCTATTTTTTTGGCTGAAAGTAAGCAGAATGATTGTATGACAAGGTATGCGCGGTGAAAGCAGGCAAGAAAGGGGGTTAACCGTTAACTTTGCGCTTTTCAGGCAGAAGTTCGACGATAATCCATTGGCTCCCAATTTTGTGTAGGCGTATGGTCCTGTCATCAATCCATGGTTGACCACCTTTAAGACCTTTCATTTTGACCACAACAATGACGTCTTTGGTAAATTTGCGGAAGAAGTCGATATCGATATCATCAATTTCCATTTCAACATTGGTCATAGATAGGCCGAGCATATTACGCTGTACGGCTGCGGCAATGTGGTAATGGGTGAGCACTTGTTTAATGGGATCGTCGACGTATTGCTTGGCTTGTTCAACATTACGATCAACATAAATCGCTTGAAAAAAGCCTAAGCTCACTTCTTCCGGTGATAACTGGCGCTGCTCTTGCGTTGAGGGATCGCCACAACCGAAGAGAAACAGGAGGGTGAAAAAAAATAGAGTTCGCATAAGTTTTAGTTATTGGAATTTGTTCCGAGTATCGCGATTTTAGCTGTAATGTACAAGTCTTGTCGTGATTCGCTGTCTATTGTGAAAAGCATTGACTCAAACCTCATGTGTGTGGCATATAGTTAGGAGTCATATAAAAAGGTTATCCACAGAAACTGTGGAAAACTATGTTGAAGACTTCAGTGATACTTTGTAAGTCACTGATATTGTCTTGCTTTATTTGCTGGTCAAAAAGTGACGCTTTTCTGCTTTCCATTATGTTCCACTTCTACTTGTGGATATTTTTCGCAATTTGCCGAGCTTATTCACACTGCATAATTCGATATTTCTCGTTTTTTCTTCATCTTTTGTAATTTCGACTCATCCATTAAGCGATTCTTACGATCAACGGTATGGTTTACGCTAAATTTGAGCATAAAAAAGCACCGGTAATAACCAGTGCTTTTTTGTGCGTAACGCTATGCAGATTTAATGCTGTTAGCCTTTCGCTGCGTCGTTTTGTGCGGCTTGAATTGCCGTTAGGGCGATAGTGTAGACGATGTCATCGACTAACGCGCCGCGAGACAAGTCGTTCACAGGTTTGCGCATACCTTGCAGCATAGGACCAATACTGATCAGATCGGCGCTTCGCTGTACGGCCTTGTAAGTCGTGTTGCCTGTATTAAGGTCTGGGAACACGAAAACGGTAGCTTGACCAGCGACAGGGCTATTAGGTGCCTTAGAGCGGGCAACGTTTGGCATAACCGCCGCATCGTATTGCAATGGACCATCAATAATCAGATCTGGGCGTTTTTCTTTGGCAATACGGGTTGCTTCACGCACTTTATCCACATCAGAACCTGTACCAGAGTTGCCAGTTGAGTAGCTGATCATTGCCACTCTTGGCTCGATACCGAAGGCTTTTGCTGATTCTGCCGATTGGATGGCGATATCTGCTAACTGCTCAGCATTGGGATCTGGGTTAATCGCACAGTCACCGTAAACAAGCACTTGATCTGGCATCAGCATAAAGAAGATGGATGAAACTAAGCTTGAGCCCGGTGCCGTTTTGATCAATTGCAGTGGTGGGCGAATGGTATTGGCTGTGGTGTTAACCGCACCAGAAACGATACCGTCGACTTCGTTTTGCGCCAACATCATAGTGCCGAGCACCATGTTGTCTTCTAACTGTTCACGGGCAACGACTTCAGTTAAGCCTTTGCTGCGACGCAGTTCCAACATAGGTTCTACGTAACGGTCGCGCACCTCTTCTGGATCGATAATGATCACGCCTTCGCCAAGCACCACATCTTGCTGTGCGGCGATACGCAGGATTTCATCTTTTTTGCCTAAAAGTACACAGCGAGCGATACCGCGTTCGGCACAAATGGCCGCCGCTTTAATGGTACGCGGCTCATCACCTTCTGGCAGCACCACAGTCTTGTGGGCGGCACGCGCCAATTCCGTGAGTTTGTAACGGAAAGCCGGTGGTGACAGGCGATGCTCACGGGGCGAGTTTTTAGTGACACTTTCAATCCACGTTTGGTCGATGTGGCTGGCCACATAATCCTGCACCAGATCGATACGAACCGCGTCATCGACGGGTACTTCATGGTCGAAACGTTGAATGTTGAGCGAGGTTTGCCAAGTGTTACTGTCGATCAAGAACACAGGTAAACCAGTTTCAAAGGCCTGTTCACACAGCTTAAGGATTTCTGGCTCTGGCTCGTAGCTACCTGTTAATAACAGGGCACCAATTTTCACGCCGTTCATGGCCGCAAGACAGGCTGATACGATCACATCTGAGCGATCGCCTGAGGTTACAAGCAAGGAGTCAGTCTTGATATGAGTGACCATGTTCGGGATACTGCGGGCACAAAAGGTTACTTTACGCAGGCGGCGGGTATGCATTTCACCAGCATTTAGAATGCGTGCACTTAAATGTTTCGCTAAATCCGACGCACGAGGTGCAACAAGATCAAGGTTGTATGGCACGCTGCCTAAAATGCGCAGTGGGCTCTTACCCGGCAGTTGGAACATGCTGGCCGCATCTGAGCGTTGAACACCTTGGTGATCAAAGACTTCAGATAAGTCAGGGCGCGCGCGACCTTCGTCGTCAACGGGGGCACCAATCTTGTTGATCACAGCACCAATTAAGCGTTTATTCTTTTTCCCGCCCCAAGAGTTATAGGCGATTTCGAGGCGATTCATTAGCCCTGTAGCCGTATCACTGCCTGGTGTGGCAATAAAAATCACGTCGGCATCCATAGCTTTAGCGATGGCATAGTTCACATCATCGGCGAAGGGATGATTACGCGTTGGTACTAGACCTTCGACAATTAAGGTCTCTGTGTTGCTAGCGCAATCGGCCGCACGGGCAATGATTTGCTCCATTAAGACGTCGATTTGGTCGGCGCGGATTAAGGCTTCGGCATGGGCCATGTCGAAGGGCTCTAAGGGATTTACTGTTGGCGATTTGCTCAGAATAGTGGTCGAGCGTTCTGGGCCATTATCGTTTGGACGAAGCTGAGAAATAGGCTTAAAGAACTGAACCTTAACCCCGTGGCGCTCCAGTGCGCGCACCATCCCAAGGCTTAAGGAGGTCAGGCCGACTCCGGTACCTATGGGGATTAACATAATATTACGAGACATAAAAACCTCTAGTTTCGATGGTTTTTGGCAGAAGAGTTTCTGCAAATTTGCTTGTGAGTACGGCTACGTAAGGTATAAAGCCGTTTGGGTGAGCAAACGGCTTAGGTCTTTTTATTTGTTGATAAGTTTAATGGAATCTTCGGCGATAACCCATTCTTCGTTCGTTGGGATCACCATGGCAATCGTGCCTTTATCTTGGGTGATGATACCTTTCTTACCGAAACGCGCCGCTTTGTTGCGCTCACTATCGACATGGAAATTGAATATTTCCAGCATGTTGAGCACTTTTTCACGGATTAAATCTGAGTTTTCACCAATACCACCGGTGAAGACGACTGCATCTAAACGGCCCAGTGGCACAGTGTAAGAGGCGATGTACTTGGCTAAGCGGTAGCAGAAGATTTCTAAGGCTAAGGTCGCGCCTTTATGACCGTCTGCGTAACCTTCTTCGATGCCGCGGCAATCGTTAGTCAGCTCGGAAATGCCCAGCAGACCACTTTGCTTGTTCATCAGGTTATTCACTTCTTCTAAGGTGTAACCCAGTTGATGAACTAAGTGATAGATGATTGAAGGGTCAATATCGCCACAACGTGTGCCCATGACTAAACCTTCTAATGGGGTTAAGCCCATAGAAGTGTCGACACTTTTGCCACCTTTGATGGCAGTGACTGATGCACCGTTGCCTAAGTGAGCACAGATTACATTCGTTTCTTCAATTGGCTTGTTGAGCATTTTGGCCGCTTCACGGCTAACGAATAAATGACTCGTGCCATGCATGCCATAACGACGGATACCGTGTTCACGGTATAACTTGTAAGGCAGGGCGTAAACATAAGCTCTGTCTGGCATGCTTTGGTGGAAAGCGGTATCAAATACAGCAACCTGTGGCAATTTAGGGAAAGAGGCCATTGCCGCGCGGATGCCGATAAGGTGAGCAGGATTGTGCAGTGGGGCTAATGAAGCACAATCTTCGATACCTTTGATCACGCTCTCATCGATGATCACTGAGCGAGTGAATTTCTCACCACCGTGAACGATACGATGGCCAACGGCTTGAATTTTTGCTGCTAATTCAGGTTGTTCCGCAAGAATTTTATTAACAATGTATTCAACTGCTTCACGGTGAGCCGTAAATGCACCTAAGGCTGCTTCATGTTTTTCGCCGTTGATTTTCCATTTAATGCGAGAGTCTTCTAAACCAAAACATTCGGCTAAGCCAGAAATTTGGTCGTCACCTGTTTGCGCGTCAATGACGGCAAATTTGAGAGAAGAGCTACCGCAATTGAGAACTAAAACCAGTTTATTTGACATGTGTAAACCCTTTGCCATTGTGTTTAATATAACGATTCAAAATAATGAGGAACTGCGGTGTTTTTACCATATCAGTCTTGGGGCGATTCGCCAGATTGTGCTATGGTAAGAGCAGTATTCCATTGTAGTTGGTGTCTAAGATTGAGCATTAAGATCCTCAAAACCTTAGGTGATGGTCATCAGTATATGAAGACTTGGCCTATGGTTAGACAACTGGGTTTTTATTTTCCTGAGTATCGGGTCGTCCGAGCGACTCAGCTCGCCATACTGGTGATGCCAGTGCTGGCGATTTTTGTGAGCATGAGCCAGCTGTATATTCATGGTTGGGCATTTCTGCCCCAAGCTGTCACTCTCGGTTTATTTTTCATCAGCTTACCGTTACAGGGGCTGCTGTGGTTAGGCTGGCGAGCTCGCCATCCATTACCGTTAACGCTGTTCGACTGGATTAACCAGTTGAGTGCGAAGTTGTCATCCATGGGTATCAATTGCCACACGTTAGGCGCTAAAGCCTGTTACCTCGATATGGCACTGATTTTAAAAATAGCCTTTGAGCGTTTAGATGCCAGTTATTGGGAAGAACTTTAGGCCGTTGCCGCGGTTATCCGTTTTGGCTTTTCTATTACTGTGGATTAATAAATCGCGTTAATCCCTTGTTGGACAAATACCGCTTTGATCTTTTCCATGGTTTCTCGACTCGGGGGGGATATCCCATCGAGTTGATAGCTTTCGCCCATGGCTTCCCACTTATGTTTACCTAATTCGTGATAGGGTAGTAACTCTACCTTTTCAATGTTTTTCATGGGCTTGATAAACTCGGCCAGTTGTAATGCCGATGCTTCATCGTCGGTAAATCCGCCCACTACGACATAACGTATCCACGTCGCTTGATTACGCTCTGCCAAATACTGCGCAAACTGTAATGTTCTATGGTTGCTGACTTTGGTTAACTCAATATGTTTTTCATCGTCCATGTGCTTGATGTCGAGCAGGACCAAGTCAGTATGGTCGAGTAACTCATCAATCACTGGCGTGTACTTACGTACAAAACCATTGGTATCTAAACAGGTATGAATACCTTCTTGCTGACAAGCCGTGAATAATTCGGCGACAAATTCGGCCTGTAAAATGGCTTCACCACCACTGGCCGTAACACCACCATTGCTGGCATCGAGAAAAGGCCGATAGCTGATGATTTGGCTCATTAACTCATCGACCAGAACTTCTTTTCCGCCATCAAGATCCCAAGTGTCACGGTTGTGGCAATATTGGCAGCGCATTAAACAGCCCTGCATAAAGGTGATAAACCGTATGCCGGGACCATCTACTGTGCCAAAGGATTCCACCGAGTGGATCCGACCGATAACTGCCATTGTGACTCCTGTTAAAATAAGTGAGGCTGTAGCACAGTGTACTACAGCCTTGACTAATTTAGCTTACAGACCTTTTGTGAATGTACGCGTGATCACATCTTGTTGCTGTTCTGGTGTCAGTGAGTTAAAGCGCACTGCATAGCCAGAAACTCGGATGGTCAGTTGTGGATACTTGTCTGGATGCTTAACGGCATCTTCGAGCATCTCGCGGTTCATCACGTTGACGTTCAAGTGTTGGCCACCTTCTTTTTTGTCATTGTGGTCGAAGTATCCGTCCATCAATGCCGCTAAGTTGGTACGGCGAGCATCATCATCTTTACCCAGCGCATTTGGCACGATTGAGAAGGTATAAGAGATACCATCTTGAGCGTGGGCAAATGGGAGTTTTGCCACTGAGGTTAAAGAAGCGATTGCACCTTTTTCATCACGGCCATGCATAGGGTTTGCACCCGGTGCAAATGGCGCACCTGAACGACGACCATCGGGTGTGTTACCGGTTTTCTTACCATAAACCACGTTTGAGGTGATGGTCAGAATTGACTGCGTTGGGATCGCATTGCGATACATTTTACGGTCACGAATTTTCGCCATAAAACGTTCAACTAAGTCACAGGCGATATCATCTACACGTGGGTCGTTGTTACCAAATTTTGGATAGTCACCGCTGATATCGAAATCAACTGCTATGCCGTTTTCATCACGAACCGGTTTTACGGTGGCGTATTTGATGGCAGACAGTGAGTCGGCTGCGATAGATAAACCCGCAATACCACAAGCCATAGTGCGACGTACGTCTCTGTCGTGCAGCGCCATAAGCGCGGCTTCGTAAGAGTACTTATCGTGCATGTAGTGGATTGAGTTCAGTGCAGTGACATATTGAGTCGCTAACCAATCCATTAAACCGTCTAAGCGATTCATCACATCATCAAAGTTGAGCACTTCGTCTGTGATCATGTCTGCTTTAGGGGCAATTTGGATTTTCAGTTTTTCGTCTACGCCGCCGTTAATCGCATACAGCATGGTTTTCGCTAAGTTAGCGCGAGCACCGAAGAACTGCATGTGTTTACCCACAACCATAGGGCTCACGCAACAGGCGATTGCATAGTCGTCTGATTGGAAATCAGGACGCATTAAGTCATCGTTTTCATATTGGATTGAGCTAGTGTCGATAGACACTTTGGCGCAATATTTTTTGAAACCGATTGGCAGTTTATCTGACCATAATACTGTGATGTTTGGCTCTGGACTTGGACCCATAGTGTAAAGGGTGTTCAAGAAACGGAAGCTTGATTTCGTCACTAACGTACGGCCATCTAAGCCCATACCGCCGATTGACTCCGTCGCCCAAATTGGATCGCCTGAGAACAATTCGTCGTATTCAGGGGTACGTAGGAAACGCACCATACGCAATTTCATCACGAAATGGTCAACCATTTCCTGAGCTTGTTGCTCAGTTAAGGTGCCATTTTTCAGATCACGTTCAATATAGATGTCGAGGAATGAAGAGGTACGACCTAATGACATGGCAGCGCCGTTTTGGCTCTTCACTGCAGCTAAATAGCCGAAGTAAGTCCATTGGATCGCTTCTTGTGCATTGGTCGCTGGACGAGAAATATCGAAGCCATACTTGGCAGCCATTTTCTTCATTTGGCCTAATGCACGGTGTTGCTCGGCAATTTCTTCACGTAATTGGATAACGTTAGATAATTCTTCACCCGCTTCGAACTGCGCTTGCAGTGAGCTAAATTGGGCAAACTTATCTTTCATCAGGTAATCGATACCGTAAAGTGCCACACGGCGATAGTCACCAATGATACGGCCACGGCCATAGGCATCGGGTAAGCCCGTTAAAATACCTGATTTACGACAGGCCATAATTTCGGGGGTGTAAACATCGAACACACCTTGGTTATGGGTTTTGCGCAGTTCTGAATAAACGTATTTAACATCTTCATCCAGTACACGATCATAGGCGGCGCATGAGCTTTCCACCATACGAATACCACCGTTAGGCAACATAGCGCGTTTTAGCGGCGCGTCTGTTTGTAAGCCAACGATAGTTTCTAATTCTTTGTTGATGTATCCAGCGTCGTGGGAAGTGATGGTTGAAACCATCTTAGTGTCGAAATCAACAGGCGCGTGGGTACGGTTTTCCTGTTTGATGCCTTCCATGACTTTATCCCACAATTTTGTGGTCGCTTCGGTGGCACCGGCGAGGAAGGACTCATCGCCTTCAAAAGGCGCGTAGTTTTGTTGGATAAAGTCACGTACATTGACTTCAGATTTCCAATCGCCAGGAGTAAAGCCTTCCCATGCGTTGGCAAACAGTTCAGTTTTGTCGGTCATCGTACTAATACCTTCTGGTTGAGATAAAAGGTTATTGGCGATCAGCGTTAAGCAATGCTGAGTATAAGCCAATAGCTAATTCCTGAAATAAAGCTCCCTTCATGATGACGCCCTATGATGGGAACTGGATTTTGAAGCGCTCGTCACTCCAAAAGTCTGTCTATTGATACCCGATAAGATGACAAATATTCGCTTACTTTGATTATCGGCTACTGATAAATCTTTATAATTGGTAAGACCAATTGTCCATAAGCATATTAACATAGGTCTGTCGCTATCGCATCTTAAACGGCTAGGTTTATGCTCTGTTAATCCCAAATTTGCTAGCTAGGTAGCATTTTTTTACCACAATAGGGAATACGGCACGCTTTTTAAGTTGGTGTGACATCTGAACCCCATTATCTCTTAAATCAGCCTGCCTATATTGTTCCCATTTACTGTCCACCTTTAGCGAGGATAAATCTATCCTCGTATAGGCTGATTTTGATTGGTGGGAGTCACGGCTCGATAATGGGAGCTGTCACAGTAGGCGCAGTGGTTATGATATTAAAAATAAGTTTGATGTTAGCTATTTGTATTAATTTATTTTTATTTGCTAACTTAGTGTCGATTTAGGAGACGGCATGTCATAACGCCATCAAATAAAGCATGCAATGCTTAAATCATTCAGGAAGGGTTAAAGAGTGGCTAAATACAGTCGTTTGCTATGATTCAGGCAACTTGTTACTTGCTGTTGGACTAAACTGTAAATGCTAAAGTATGGGTTATAGTGGGTTCAATTTAATGAATACCGAGATACACGCATCAAGCTATTGGTCATTTAATGTGTCATTGCTGAGGTTAACTTGAATCTATAGCGCATTAATTTAAGCGTTAGTTCGCTAAATATGAGATGGAAACGTGCAGAATATGCATCGTATACCATCTTAATTAAGCCACATTCTTGCGATGAAAATCGGGTCGCTGTGGTAAGACCAATTAACCTTTTGTGTTTTTGGCTTCAAAGTTTTCACATTTTGGGTGTGAATAGCATCACGCTTTAGCAATATCTGCTTCACAGCATAAGCGCGTTGTATGATACAAAGCGAGACTTTAGTGAATCATCATTTAAGCTAAGCAAATCATTATCTCGGTTTTGATTCGTGTTATCTGCGCAATGGCGCTGCTGGAGATACCTATGCTACGCGTTCAAGTTTGTTTATCTGAAGTTGGAGTTATGCAATGAAAAGCCCAAATCCATCGTCATCAGTTCCAACTGTGACAAACAGCGCACATGAAGCGCCACAGGTTTCAGCTCATTTTAGTTGTTACAATCAGGCTGAAATTTACGGGACAAGCAAAGTGGTTAAAGCACCTTGGCAGTCCTTTGGCTTAGCCGTGTTTGCTGGCGCCTTTATCGCTTTAGCCTTTGTTTTTTATTTAACCGTAACCACTGGCGCAGGCGATGCGTCTTGGGGTTTAGTTCGTTTCGTTGGCGGAATAGCCTTTAGTTTAGGTTTAATCTTAGTGGTTGTTTGCGGTGGAGAACTGTTCACCAGTTCTGTGCTCAGTACCGTCGCCTGGGCACAAAAACAGGTCACTGGCGCTGAATTACTCAAATGTTGGTGCCGCGTATATGCCGGCAATTTTGTCGGCGCTATGTTGATGGTTTGCTTGATCACTGCCGCAGGTATGTATGATCTCGATGGTGGTAACTGGGGATTAAATGCCCTTAAAGTGGCACAGCACAAACTGCACCATACTTGGATTCAAGCCTTTAGTTTAGGCATTTTATGTAACATGTTGGTGTGTTTAGGTGTGTGGATGACCTTTGCCAGCCGTGATGTGCTGACGAAATCGTTACTGTTAATTTTACCTGTGGCTATGTTCGTCAGTAGTGGCTTTGAACACAGTATCGCTAATTTATTTATGGTGCCTATGGGCATGATGATCCAATCAATCGCCAGCCCAGAGTTCTTCGTGTCTTTAGGGGTTACTCAAGCACAATTTGCCGATTTAACCGTGGCAAACTTTATATTCAATAATTTAATACCTGTAACCTTAGGCAATATTGTCGGTGGCGGTGTGATTGTTGGTTTAGGTTATTGGTGGATAGAGCAGGGTAAAGTCACCTTGGCTGAACCACACAAAGCTCATCATGAACACTTTTCTGCACCACATTCACATACTGAAAAACCTCAGCATCAGAGTGAGATTAAGCTGACTAAACATTCCTAAAACGTCTTTAATTATTAGTCTGAAGTGAAAGTGTCCAGCAGGTAGCTGGGCATTTTTATGTCGGTTTACTATGATGTGTAAATGATGAAGTAAATAAAAACGGCATCCGAAGATGCCGTTTTTTGATTGGGTTCTAACTAATAAATGCGAGATTAGAATTTCACATCATATTGTAAATAAACGAAGCGACCGATATTGTCATAGACGGTTTGATCGTAGAAAGGCCATTTATCTACTTCACTGAATGATGGCTGTCTATCCAGTAAGTTGCGAATACCTAAGGTAACTTTGTTGTCATCAGCAAAATAGTAAGCCGTTGTTAAATCAAACTGTACATAAGCTGCCACATGTTGACTTCTGCCTGGGTTAACTAAATCACCATTAGCATTAACTTCAGCACCTATGTCGTAGTAACCAACTAATTGGCAAGACTTGTTACCTGTATTCCGCTTATCATACATTTCGTACCCAGGGAGGTAACGCATATTAAGTGAGGTTACAAAATCATTTTGTTCTAATGAAATGCTGCCGTTAATACGATAGTCGCGCATTGAATTATCAGCAATATCATCACATAAAGGTTGTACCGCTGAAGATTGTGTTTTATAGCTTAGGAACTGTTCTGCTTGTAAGCTTGACTTCAAAGTACCAAATGAGAACTCACTGCTATATTGAAGATCATAGTTTAAGCCAGTTGCACTTTGTTCTGTCAGGTTTTGTCTGTTAGTTTGAACATAACCGTTTCTTTCTGAGTCCGTTAGACGGCCTTCTGAGTTACGTACGACTAAGTTTGTCAAATTTCCTTTTGCTTCTTCATCCAGAACCTCTTGAATAGCAAGGCTACCTACAACGTCGTCTATTTGAAGTGACCAGAAATCGACAGATAGTGATAAGTTGTCTGTAAGCTGATAAACCGCACCTAAGTTGTAAGATTTTGATGTTTCAGGTGTTAGCTCTGGATTGCCACCGCTTTTCGAGTTTAACTCGATGCGCTGACAATCTGGGTGGCTTTGAACATTGCCAGCAGCATTACACAGCTTAGTATCAATAGCTTTAGTAACACCAAACGATGTTGATAGGAATAAATCGCTTAGGTTTGGTGCTTTAAAGCCTGTTCCGTATGATGCTCGTAGCAATAAGTCGTCAATAGGGCGATATGATACTTTGGCTGAATAAGTCGTATCACTTGCATCCGCTAGTTCCCAATCCGCTTTATCTTGGCGAGCTGCTAGGCTGACTTCTAGATTCTCAAGTACGGGTAATGAAAGTTCGATGAAACCTGCAAGGTTATCAAATTTACCACCACCGTTTGAACCTGCACCGCCGATCACTTCACCATTTACAGAGGCTGGATCTGAGCGGTCGGTATATTTCTCTTGGCGTATATCTAAACCAGTAGCTAAACCAATTTCACCACCAGGTAACTCAATTCCTGGGAGCAGTCCTGATAAGACAAGAGAAGAGAAAGAGACTGTATATTCGCCTGTACGATGAATTGATGCTTGTAGATCTCGGCATGTATCAGCTAATTCTGCTGAATTACAGTTATTAATAACGAATGGATTCAGTTTTGACTTAGGATCATTGAATGCATCTGCAACACCTGCGGATAATAATTGACCCGCTGAGCCAATTTGACGGTTGGTTAAACGAGAAAAACCAATATCAAAGTCTAAGCCCCAATTATCGTCGATGTTATAATTTAAACCACCAACAGTTTCGAATGTTTCGTTTGTATTGTCTTTTTCACGATTCCCAAAATCAAGGTAACGACGGCCGACAATAACGTTGGCTTCACCCGCTTCAACTAAACGGATAATTTCTTCAGCTTTTGCTTGGTCATCTTTATAACGGTCATTTCGTAAAAAATCCGCTAGGAATGGACTGTTAGATACATCGACTTGACCTGGAGCCGGAGCATTAGAGGTTTTAGTATATGCACGAGTGTAACGGAATTGACCATTAAACGTTAGGTCATCATTCATCTCATGATTGATACTAGTGAAAATTGACTGTCGTTCTGACTTAGGTTGTAGTTGGTATAAAGAAGATGTGTCAAATAAACAACGAGTACCAGAAATACTTTCAGGAGGGCAACTAGACCAAGGGGCTTCACCTTGACCTTTTGCAGCATTATCTAAACGCTTACCATCTACTAGTGCTGAGTTAATATTGGTAAAGCCAGGGATACCCCAAGGAGAACGGCCTTCACCACCTTCATGTCCTTCAATGAATGAAGTTCTACCAAACTCACGATCGGAGCCTTGTATTACATCGCGTGCAAAATGTTCTGCTGAGAATAAAATGCTAGTTTTTTCGTTACTTGCACCAGCAACAATTGATGTGGATAATTCGTTCCCATCCCAATGGTCAGATGCTGCGCCATATTTAGCACTCAATGCTACACCGTCGAAGTCTTTCTTAGTAATAATGTTAATTACACCAGCAACGGCATCAGAACCATAAATTGCAGAAGCACCATCATTAAGAATGTCGATTCGCTCAACGGCTGCCATAGGCACTTGGTTTACGTCAGTAAAAATACCGCCTGCGGTATTTTTTGCGATGCGACGGCCGTTCAATAGAATAAGTGTATAATCTGAATCAAATCCTTTTACACCAATTGATGAAGCACCAGCTGCCTGACTTAAGGTTGATGATTCGTTAAATCCACCAGACGCAGCATTAGTTCTTAAAAACTCAGAAACAGTAGAGAACCCTGTTTTTTCTATGTCTGCTGCAGAAAACATAGTTATTGGTGTTGATGTTTCTAAGTTAGTTCTTTGAATACGAGAGCCTGTTACAGCAATACGTTCAACTTTGGCGCCGTCTTCAGCAGCAAATACCGCTGTTGTTGATAAAGCTGCAGTAGTTGCTCCACCTATTAATGCAAAGCGAACGGCTTTGGCTAATGTAGAATTTGTGCGCATTTTATTCTCCCTTAACACATGTTGTATGTTTATTTTTTATTTTTCTTAAATGGTTACTTATGTAAATAACTAAGCGCTCATTTAATTGAGTTCAGGATATAACCACAAGAAAATAACAAGTGCAACATTGGTTACGCTGGGGTTTTGTTTGAAATTTGTTACTTAATCTATTTTTAAAATAGAAATTGAAGAGGCTGTGTGTGTGTGTGTGTGTGATTAAGGTTTTAATTTGAGGTTTTTGTTTTTTATTTGAGTTAATTGATTTTATTTTGATTCTTATTTGTTTTTAATTTGTTGATATTTATTTTGTTTTTTGTGTTTTATATTTTGTTTTTTTAATAATAGTTTGAAACTATTTTATGTGAAAAAGTAAAAATTAATAACGATATGGTTTGTCATTCCATATATTTTAGATTGGATGATTGATGAGTGTTATCAATAAGGGTTTTCATGCGGTTTAATTTTGTATGGTGATATTTTTACACCGCGTCAGTAAGCTAGAAGTAAAATTATGGAATGAAATGTTGTAAAGAGTAAAAACTAATCAAATGCTATTTCTGATTATTTAATTTTGACTGTTTAAATATAAAGGCGAAGTGAATATCTATTCACTTCGCTTTCGGTTTATTGTTTAGTTTTTTGAGTGAACAATTTATTTGTATGGTTAATTATTTTTACAAAAAGCTGTTCTGTTTATTTGCTATTTAGAACTGATTTGTGCTCTACCACGTTAAATTGCAGTGGAAAGTAGTGTCCTAAATAACGTAGGGCGACATAGGCAACCACTAAGGTGGCGATTACCAGTTCGAATTCTGCTAAGTATTTTATCCATATCGCTAACTCACCCATGTTATTGAACTGCGTTAACCAAGCTGCGGTTTTAAAGAGGGCGGTTGCACCGATCACCATAGGGAAGGTAAAGGCTGCGTAGCCTGGGCTAAAGGGCAGTTTTAGTAGGTGAAAGAAGGCCAAGTAGATGATGCTGGTCATCAGAATGGCGATGCTCAGTAGTAAGGCGACTAAGGGAATTGATGCCTGCTCACAAACAGTCAGATAGCCCGCGAGTGATAAACTGGCGGGCGCCGCGAGAATGGCAATGGTTGGTTTAGCGGCATCAGGTATCGTCTGACAGAAAATGAGGCGATAGAGCATCAAAGGCAGCATGATTAAGTAGGCTAACATTCCAAAAACCAAAATGGCGTTTGCTAACCATTGGTAATCAGACACTGGGAAAGACACCGCCGCGACGATAATGCCAATGGGTGGTACGAACCAGCTCGGAACCATGTGCTCGAGTTTAAAATCAATGGCGCGATAATAGATAAACGCGCTTAGGAAGATCACATGGATACCAATGGCGACTAGCCACAGAGTTAAGCCTGCATGGGGGAAATAATCGCCGAGTGATTTAGACACCACCATCAAGCCCATGGCGAAGGTGGGGATCACACTACCAATCACAGGGTGACTTAGCTCGTCCTTTAAAATATTAGGATGAAGCATGAATTTACCCATGAGCAATAACAGTAACACAGAGGCTATGATGGCACCTGTGAGTTGTCCTGCGCCATTAAGTGAAGGTGTCATGTTCTCCCATGTCCAACCTAAGCTGGCAATTGCCAGTGCCAACCCAGCCATAGGGCTGGGAAGTTTAGCTGCGTGGGATGTCCAGCGTTTGCGTTTTGAAGTCATTTTGAATACCTCTCAATACTGACAATGCTTAACATCGCTTTTTTGGAGCGCTGTTTTGATGTATTTAGTGTACTGCGGGTATCAATGATAAATAAATTTGATTAATTTTATTCATTGCATAAGTTTTGTTTACTTTTATGTTGCTATTAAACTTAAGGTTTGAGTTTACAACGCAGTAGCGTGTGCCCTAGGCCAAGATTGTCTGTGTCTTCATCCACATACAGTCCCGCTTGGTGAAGCAGGGCCAATAAATCCTTAGAGTGATACATGCGGCTATTGCCATTGGCCATGGCGCTGAAATAGAGGCTAGTGGCATTTACGCAATAGGCGGAGGCGGCCGATGGCTGTCTATCCCAAAAGGTTTCGACGATAAAGAGTTGGCTGCTTGATGTCATTGCCTTTGCCGTGCGTTGTAAAATGTTCAGGATTTGGCTTTTTGAGAAGCAATCCAGAAATTGACTCATCCAGTAAGTATCGGCGCCTTCGACAAAGGGTTGGGAGTCGTCCAGCAGATCGGTGGCAAAGGTATGCACTCGTGCTGCAAAACCTCGTGCGAGTGCATTTTGTGTGGCTACCTCTAGTTGCCCCGGGAAATCCATAATCGTGACTTCAACGTTTGCGTCATAATTACAGCAGCTCAGTGCCCATTTTCCCGTATTGCCGCCTATATCCACTAAATGGCTTGGCTTATGGGCAAACACTAATGGCAGAAGCTGTGGAAAGGCATGATCCGAATAGTAATGATCGAAGGCAAACCAGCTCTGTTTCGCTTTGGGCGGTAGATCTTTTAAGGCGGGGTAGATGGTATTCCAGTCACCGAACACCTTAAGTCCTGCGGCCTTGCCTTCGAGTAGCGCGGTATCAAGGTTAAAAAGGCCTTGATAGCAAACATCCTGCACAAAGTTAAGATTGATGGCGGCCATGTCGTCATGGAGTAAAAAGTGCCCCGTTTTATCGAGCACATAGCAATTTTCATTTTGCCAAACTAAACTCATACTGAGTCCCATATCCAACAATACCCCCAAGGCATATTCACTCAGTGGGGTGGATTGGCTTAACTCGGCTGCAGTGATCCCATGCTCGGCCGCGTTATCTATTTGGGCTAGCACATCGAATTTGAGTAGGCAGTGGGCGACTTGGAAACTAATGGGGCCAAAGGCAATTTTTTGAGCTTCAAACTTTGCATTGAAGGCGCTGATATTACTTGGTGTTCGGTAAAAAGACATAAAAAGGAATGAATTGGCGAGCGGGTCCGTTCTTTATAACCAAGTTAGCCGTGAAAGCCAGTTGAGATACGAAGAACTATGAGCTGTATCCAAACTTGAGCAGTAACTTGTTTATGCTCTGTAATCGAGATCTAAATAATGGAATGCCATAAATAAAAATACCCAGCCAAAGCTGGGTATTTTAAGGACGAGAAAACGTCGTTTATTGAACGTTTTCTTCGTCGCCGAATTGGCCTTGGAACAAGACTGAAGATAGGTAACGCTCGGCTGCCGATGGCAAAATCACCACAATGGTTTTGCCTGCAAACTCTGGCAACTCAGCGATGCGGTTTGCGGCGACAACGGCGGCACCCGATGAAATACCCACTAAAATGCCTTCTTCTTGCATTAAGCGGCGGGCCATGTCGATGGCTTCATCGTTAGTTACAGCCTCAACACGGTCAATCAATTCTAAATCTAAGTTACCAGGGATAAAGCCTGCACCAATACCTTGAATTTTATGCGGCCCTGGTTGCACTGGTAAACCCGCTAAGGTTTGAGCTATAACAGGAGAATCTGCTGGCTCAACCGCAACTGAGGTGATGGTTTTACCGGCCACTTTTTTCAAGTAACGGCTTACACCAGTAATTGTACCGCCAGTACCTACACCGGCAACAAACACATCCACTTCACCATCGGTATCATTCCAGATTTCTGGACCTGTGGTTTTTTCATGGATTTCTGGGTTAGCAGGGTTATTAAACTGCTGCAATAAAATGTATTTTTCAGGAGCCGATTGGCGAATTTCTTCCGCTTTATCAATCGCACCTTTCATGCCTTTCGCGCCTTCAGTCAGCACGAGAGTTGCGCCTAGGGCTTTGAGTAGCTTACGACGCTCTAAACTCATGGTATTTGGCATGGTCAGGGTCAGTTTATAGCCACGGGCCGCGGCAACATACGCTAATGCAATACCTGTGTTGCCTGATGTCGGCTCAATCAGCTCGTGATTTTTTGTTAATAGACCTTTCTTCTCGGCATCCCAAATCATATTGGCACCGATACGGCATTTAACACTGAAACTTGGGTTACGGGCTTCGACTTTGGCCAGCACTTTACCTTGGCTAACACGGTTTAAACGTACTAGCGGTGTATTACCAATAGTATATGAATTATCTTCGAAAATTTTGCTCATGGATTGCTTGCTCCTATGTTGGCACTACTGAATCATAATCTGCTGTGGCGCTTTTAGAAGTGATTGTTTGTTCTTCTTTATTCGATTTGGTTATTAAAGGGTGTGCTGTTATTCGCAAACCCTGATTGGCAGCCAGTTTAACTGTGTTAACCTCTTGCTAACATAAAAAAGATTGTGGCATTAACAGGGATAACTTCTTGATGTCTCAATCGTAAAACTAGCCTATCACTCGTATCGGACAAGCGCAAAGATGAAGCAGCAACAAATGGATCTGGGTAAAGATCCAAAAACGATGGTAACACCAAAGGCATTTACCATTGCAGCAGCCGTGTTATACACCCCATTGGCGACACCGTTGAAGCGGATGTTAGCCATACTGATTGATGGTTTGCTGATCACTGTGTTAGCTGAGCAGATGGATTGGATGTTTGTCTTGCTGGTGGTCAGTATTATCTGGATTGAAAAGCGCAGTCGTAAGTTTGGTCGTTTATTAAAGTGGGGACTTTATGCCTTGATGTTGGTTTTTATGTTGCTGACAACCGCTAATAATCTGTTTGATTTTAATGGAACAGACGTTAAAAGCAGTGAGGGAGTAGAGCAACAATTGGCATTAGGTGAACAAATCATTACGTCACTACCAGCATTGATGTCGTTGAGCCAGTGTAATAATTATGCTTGTGGTAAAACTCAAGTTCAGTCCCTACATGAAGCGATAAAAAATGCTTCAGGATCAAAGGGCATGACAGAAAATGATCAACGTGAAATAGTGCTAGCAACCATAGCCAACAGTAGTTTGCCTGCCATAGACAGTGAAAAGTTACAGGCGGAAGTGCTTAATGGCAGCCTATGGCCTGTTATTACGCTTCCTGTTGAGTTGGCGACAACAGATTCTCCGCCTGAGCCACTTCAGCCTATTCAAGCTATTTCGCCGGATGTACAGCCGCAAAGTGCGGTGGCTGATGCAGTGAATGTGAGCCCTTCGCAATATTCTCGCCTCAGAACCGTTGATGAAGCTACAAGCCATAGTGTTGTCGCTTGGGTGAAAGGCTTTCTGAGTGATATGGGGCTGGGTTTTGGGTGGGCAGCGTTTTACTTTACCGTCTTTACTGCACGATTTGATGGTCAAACCTTAGGTAAGAAGATGCTGGGCATTCGGGTGATCCAGCTCGATGGTGCCAACATCAGTTTATGGGCCGCGTTTGGCCGTTATGGTGGCTATGCCGCAGGCTTTACCACAGGCTTACTTGGCTTTATGCAAATATTTTGGGATGCCAATCGGCAGGGGATCCAAGATAAAATATCTTCAACAGTCGTGATAGACTTAGTGCAAATGCATAAAAAGCAACGATTAGAGCAACAAGCGCAGGGGCAAAATGAGTTAGCACCTGTGCTTACGGATGATGCATCCTCTGCTCACCTTACAACCAGTACCCGTTTGGAGCATTTATGAAACAGGTCGTCATTTCGGGGAGTGGCCTATTTACGCCGCCCCACAGTATTTCCAATGAAGCCTTAGTTGAGAGCTTCAATGCTTATGTGGATATTTTCAATCTTGAAAATGCAGGCTTAATTGAGCAAGGCCATGTTGCGGCTTTGCCCTATTCATCGAGCGAGTTTATTGAAAAAGCCTCAGGCATCAAGCACAGATATGTGATGGTGAAAGAGGGCATTCTGGATCCCGAAGTCATGATGCCGTTGATTCCTGAGCGCAGTAGTGACGAATTATCGATGCAGGCCGAGATTGGCCTTGAAGCCGCATTGATGGCGCTTAAAAATGCCAATCTCAAGGCTGAACAAATTGACTTAGTGATTGTTGCCTGTGCTTATACTCAGCGTGCGTATCCTGCTATGGCGATTGAAATTCAGCGTGCACTGGGTACGCGGGGTTATGGTTACGACATGCAGGTAGCGTGTTCATCGGCGACGTTTGCAATTGTCGCCGCGGCTAATGCCATTGCTACGGGTTCTGCCTCAAGAGTGCTAGTGATCAACCCTGAAATTTGCTCGGCACAGGTGAATTATCGCGACCGTGACAGCCATTTTATCTTCGGTGATGTAGCGACGGCTCTGGTACTGGAAGAACAAAGCTTAGCCCAGTCTGACCATGTGTTTAAGATCATCTCAAGCCGCTGTTTTACCGATTACTCGAACAATATTCGCAGTAATTTCGGTTTCTTGAACCGCTGCGATCCGAGTGCGGCCCATCAAGCCGATAAGCTATTCCACCAACAAGGGCGCAAGGTATTTAAAGAGCTGTTGCCGATGATTTATCAACATTTGGATGAACATCTGGCCGAACAAGCGTTAACGCCACAGTCTTTCAAACGTTTGTGGTTACATCAAGCGAACATCAACATGAATCAGTTTGTGGTGAGAAAGTTGCTTGGGGATGATGTGTCAGCGGAACAAGCGCCCGTGGTACTAGATGAATACGCCAATACGGCTTCCGCGGGTTCTGTTATTGCATTTCACAAGTTTTCCGGTGACTTTAAGACTGGCGATTTAGGTTTATTGAGTTCGTTTGGCGCAGGATATTCTATTGGCAGTGTTATTCTGCAGAAGGTCTAAGATTCTCACCGTCATAATAAAAAGCCCACATCGAGGAAGATGTGGGCTTTTTTATGTCAGTTGTTTGTCTAAGTTGCTTTCTGTTTAAGGCAATGATTGTTTATAGCAGCCATGCGTAACTTAACTTCATAAAGTAGGTTTTCTCGTCCCGTGTCAGGCGGCTTAACTCATCATTAGCCTGCAAACTATCAGAGTATCCGAGGTAGAACACACTCTGCGGATTGAGTTTATAACCGTAGAGGAGCTCATTGCCTAAATGCGCTTCCTCACTCTGCGGCGCTGAATATAAATACTGCGCCACATTCCGATTTATCCGGGTGTAAATGCTAGAAAGGCGAATAAAACTGTGTAGACTGAATTGCCAGTTGAGGCGTACATCGCTCAGATTAGCGGTAAAAAGCGCACCTTGTTCCACATCCATTTGCTGATAAAGATGGGAGATATCGATAGAAAGTCCATTAGCAATTTTCCAATTGATATTCGGGTTCATTTGCGTTTTAGTGCCCAGCCTATCATTGATAAAATCAATTTCATCACCGTAGTACATTTCAAGCTCCATACTCAGGGGCGATAACGGGGTTACTGCGCCATAAAACCACACTTGGGTTTCATCATATAGTTGACTATTTCCGGCGATAGTGAGCAGTGAAGCATCGCGGCGAGGGCCCACACGTTCACGGGTTTCTACACCAAAGGTGATTTCGCTTTGTAATGCGCCGAGGATTTCGATGTAGGCTTCATACTCTTCTTCAAGTCGTTCGCCTGCTTGGTTATGAGTGATATCCCAATCTCCCGCTAATTCCACCTTGTTAAAGGTGCCCGTAGGATACCAAATCAAACCCGCACCAGCCTCAAAGGTGCGGTAATCGATTTTTTCGACAAAGCCTAAATCGGCACGAAAATCGGGATCAACGGCGTTGTATTCACTGTAAGCAAACCAATTTCGTTCTTCGTGCTTAAAGGTTAACTGATATAAATTGCCGCCAAAGCGGTTATCAGATTTGCTACGTAATACTTGTTCGTTGAGTTGGCAGTGACCGAGTTCGCAATCAAGCTGAGATTGGCCACAGGGCAACCCATTACTAGGGGCCTTTTCAGTGTCAGTACAAAATTGACGATAGACTCCCGTGGGGTACTGAGTATCCGATTGGGCCACTTGCGCAGTGAAACTGTCCTGTGGTGTTGGTTGATATTTCGCATCTAGACTAATCACATAGTTGTGGTAATCGGGTTGGCTGTTGATCTCATTGTGGGGGTTATTTGCTGTACCATTGTGACTGTTGTCACTGCTCGTTTTCGCGGTAAGTAATCCACCGATGGAGAAAGTTTTGCTCATGTCGAAACGATAACGTCCCGCAAGGTTCAAACTTTCTTGATCAAGCGAGGCAACCTCTGAGCTTAAATTTCCCGGTACCAAAAACGTGGTTTGGCTATCGTTACTCGCTAGCAGAGCTAAGGTGTGATCATCGCTCTTACTTGTCAGTTTGATACCATAGTCAGGTGCAACAATATTGCGGGTGTGCAGCAGATTCACCTGTGTGTCGAAATAGTCTTTATTATCCAAAAAGAACGGCCGTTTCTCATCATAGAACAAGGAGAAAGTGCTGTTCACATCGAGCTGGCCAGCATCGGATTCCACTTGGGAAAAATCGGGATTAATGGTGGCATTGAGTAAGGTGCTGGAATTAATGCCCCAGCGCAAGTCTACACCTGGCTCGAGATTGTTATCAGCTTCCCAGCCATCCGCCTGTTTATGTTCGTTACGGTTGGCGATAAAAGTCGGGGTGATTTGTACATCCTGTCCTTGTTCTGCCCCCGCCAAGCCAGAAGCCACACCTAACTGACAAAGTTGACAACTCGTATTACGGTCAATCTTATGGGTCGATAGGCGATGTTTTTCATTGCGTGGATAATAACGAATTAGCTCAAAGCCCCATTCTTGCAAGCTTTTCTTGTCGTCAAAGTTGAACAGTCTCAGTGGTAACTCGACTTCGACCTGATAGCCATCGGCGGTGATCTTGCCTGCGGATTTCCAAATACCATCCCATGCTTCGCTTTCTTCACCCGTTAGTTCGTTTTCAATTGAGTCTAATTGCACGCCAAGGGGATTAATAAAAAATTGGTATGCTAAACGGGCATTATTAAAAGTATCGAGTTTAATTCCGACTAAATCATCACTCCACAGTTTGTCTCTGTCCTTGAGTGTGGCGCGAATGAGTTTGGGATTAATGTCTTTGGCAGTAAATGCCACAAAAAGACTGGTTTTAGTCGCATAGACTCGCGCCTCGGTTTTCACTAATGCGGCAATGTTTTCCCCTGGTTGGGTTTCGTATTTGAGCTCTGTGACTGCGGCTTGTTGCCAAATGGCATCGTCCAACTCACCGTCGATATTGGCAGCACTGTTAAGTGTTGGAATGGCTAACTGAAATTGGCTGGCATAGCCAGCAAGACAAGTTACAGGTAGAAAAGTAAGACTAGATAAGATGATGGCTAAGATTGATTTCAACAAAAAAGACTCAAATAACACATTCGTGGCGCGCATTTTGCCAGAAAATGTGAAGTTAACAATAGCGAGTAATTGTTACAAGGTTTGCGTTGATTTTAACGAGGCGAAACATGATTGGATTATTGGGTCTAAAAAATTGGGGAGCAGTGCTGAGCCATGACTCAGCACTGCTGGTGTTACTACTCGGGTGCGATGGCATGGTTGCGATACGCTTCACGATACTTATCGACCCACATGGCCGTCGCGCCACAAATCGCCACTGGCATGACGATAAAGTTGACTATGGGGATCATCGAAAATAGCGTCACAGTTGCGCCAAAGCTAAAACTGGTGCCACGGGTTTGATTCAAGGCAAAGCGCATATCTTTAAAACTGACCTTGTGGTTATCGAAGGGATAATCGCAGTACTGAATCGCCATCATCCAAGCGCTGAACAGAAACCATAAAATCGGCGCCAGCGTCTGGCCTACCATAGGCACTAAAAACAATAACAAAAATACCAGTGCGCGGGGCAGATAGTATTTGAGTTTGATCCACTCACGCCCAAGGATACGCGGTAAGTCTTTGATTAAATCAATACCAGAACCGGTATTCAGCTGCTTACCAGTTAACAGCTGCTCGACTTTTTCAGCCAACAGACCATTAAAGGGGGCGGCGAGCCAGTTCATGACGGAGCTAAATACAAAAGCAAGCATCACCAGCATAGTGGTGACGGCGAGGGGCCAAAGCAAAAAGTTTAACCAGCTTAAATATTCAGGGAGCTGGGCATTCATCCAAGTGAATAGCGTATCTAACTGGCCTATGGCTACATAAATGACGCCAGCAAACAGCAGTAGGTTAATCATTAACGGAATAAATACGAAAGTGCGCAGGCCTTTACGTGTGATTAAACCAAAGCCATCGAGAAAATAATTAACGCCACTTTTGGCTGGGAAGGGCAAGGTTTTTTTCTGTGTCATATCGTTTTTCCAAAAAGTTAAGCGACAGCTATATGCGATTGTGATCAACTCATGGACAGATGACAAGCTAAAAGCCGCATGAATTCAATAAAAAGCGTTACAAAATGCTGCCTGCTTTGTTAAAGTTGCCAGCAGAATGCATTTGCACCGCTCGGCTCATTTTCGGGCCAGACTTCAGAGACGCGCTAACTGGCACCATGAGATTAAAACAGATAAAACTTGCCGGCTTTAAGTCGTTTGTCGATCCCACGAAAATTCCTTTTTTACAGGCATTAACCGCCATTATTGGCCCAAATGGCTGCGGTAAATCGAACGTGATCGATGCCGTGCGTTGGGTGCTCGGTGAAAGCTCGGCGAAGCACCTACGCGGTGATTCTATGGCCGATGTGATATTTAACGGTTCAAGCGCGCGAAAACCTGTGTCTGTGGCGGGTGTTGAACTTATTTTTGAAAACAAAGAGGGTCGCCTCGCTGGTCAGTATGCCAGTTATGAAGAAATCGCCGTTAAGCGTCAGGTGAGCCGCGACGGTGAGTCTTGGTATTTTCTCAATGGTCAAAAGTGTCGTCGTAAAGACATTACCGACTTGTTTATGGGCACAGGTCTTGGCCCGCGAAGTTATGCCATTATCGAGCAAGGCACTATTTCCCGCCTGATTGAATCTAAACCCCAAGACTTGCGTACCTTTATTGAGGAAGCCGCCGGGATTTCCCGCTATAAAGAGCGTCGGCGCGAAACTGAAAACCGTATTCGCCATACCCGCGAAAACCTCGAGCGTTTGGGCGATATTCGCAGTGAGCTCGGTAAGCAGTTAGATAAACTTGCGCAGCAGGCTAAAGCCGCTAAACAATATCGTGAGCTTAAACAGGCCGAGCGTAAGACCCATGCTGAACTCCTTGTGATGCGCTATCAAGAGTTGCAAGATCAGATGGCGAGCCTATCTGAGCAGATAAGTGCTATTGAAGTGCAGCAAGCGGCGGCGCAGTCACTCGCGCAAACTGATGAATTACAGACCACTGAATTGCAAGTGCAACTCGCGCAATTGGCGGAGCAAGAGCAGCGAGCGGTTGAAGCCTATTATCTGACCGGTACTGAGATCGCTAAGTTAGAGCAACAGCTACAGAATCAAAAGCAACGCGACGCCCAGCTCGAAACCCAGTTGGCGCAAGTCAAAGAGCAGATCCAACAAAACACCGATAAGCTTAACGGCTATAAAGCGAGTCTTAGCGCGTTAGAGCTTGAACTTGCCAAACTTGGGCCACAGCATGATGAGCAACAAGAGCTCATGGATGAGCTGCAATCCCAATGGGAAATGAGCATAGAACGCAGTCAGCAGCAGGCCGAAGTGGCGCGCCAACAGGCAGCGGATGTTTCTCAGCATAAGTTACAGCTTGAACTGCGTCGCAGCCAGTTAGCGCATCAGCAGCAATTACTGCAACACAAACAGCAGCAAAGTCGTGAGCAGCAGGCGCAACTTGTGGCGTTAATGGACGGTGATCTCGCATCGAGTATTACACCATTGCAGCAAGATATTGAGTCTTTGGATGATGCGCTCACACTGCAAAATGAAATTAATCATCAGCAAGAACAAAGTGTAAGTGCAAGTACGCAAGCCTTAGATGAAGCCCGCCATAGCGCTGAGCACATTCAGCAGCAATTAACTGCGACTAAAGCGCGCCATGAGCTGGTTGAACAGTGGTTGACTAAGCAAGAACAGCAGAGTGATAAACCGCAGTTATGGCAGAGTTTAACTGTTGAAAATGGTTGGGAAACCGCGGCCGAACTCGCCCTAAATGGCTTGTTGACCTTGCCCGTTGGCGTCACTGAAACTGAAATGGGGTTTCAAGCGTTAGCGTCACAATCAAGCCAAAGTGAATTTTTACAGGCTAAGGTGAATCTCGCCCCTTGGTTAGCGGGGCTTAAGTGGGCAAAGGATATCCATGCAGCGAAAGAACTGCTGCCACAGCTAACATCCGATGAACGGATTGTCACTGCCGACGGTTATCTACTGGGACAAGGTTTTTTAATCACTAAAACAGAGGGCGCCCAGTCACTGGTGCAACTCAGTAAAGAGCAAGCTCAGTTAGCGCAAAATATCCTCGATTTGCAACAATCCCTGCAGATTCGGCAAGACAAGATGACAGATCTTGCGGCTATTTTGCAGCAACAAAGACTGCAACTGACCGATGGCGCGCAAAAATTACATCAATTGCAGTTAGACAAAGCGACTAAGTCGATGCAGCTTAGTGGTTTAATCGAGCAAGTGAAGGCGCGCGTCGAACAGCAAAGTAAACTCGACGCGGCTTTAAGTACGAGTTTGATTGATATTGAACGCTTAAGCGAGCAATGCGAATTATTAGCAGAACAAGAAATGGAGCTCGATGAGACGCTGCAGGCTAGTGAAGATATTCAGCGGCAACTCATCCAAGACACACAGGCCGATAGTGTGCGCCATCAAGCATTAAAAGGACGTATTACTGAGGTAGAACGTCAATTATCAGCCACTGCGACGAGTTTGCAAGCCGTGACGATGCGCATGGCCGTGAGCACGGAGCAAATTGAATTACAGCAAGTGCGTGTCAATGAACTCATCCACTCCCGCGAGTCTGTGTTAACAGAACTTGCCAAAGTTGCCCAATTGAGTGGGGTGCAAAATAGTGTGCAGCTGACTGAACAGTTAACGCAGTTACTAAAGCAACAACATGAGCAACAACAGGGCTTAAAAGAGGTTCGTCAGCAGCAAAGTGTGCTCACAGACACATTAAACCGTATAGGAATAAAGCAAAAACAAGAGCTTGGTAAGCTTGAGGACTTGACTCAAAGCCTGAGCACGTTAAAGTTACGTCGTGAAGGAATAAAAGGCCAAGCGAATAGTCAGCTGGAAGCCTTACAGGAACAGCAAATAATTCTGTCTGAAATCCTTGGAAACTTGCCTGCAGAGGGGATGCCAGACAAGTGGCAGAGTGATTTAGATCAAATACGGCAGAAAATTGTTCGTTTAGGTGCCATTAACCTTGCGGCGATCGAAGAATTTGAACAGCAAAGTGAGCGAAAATCTTATCTTGATCATCAAGATGACGATTTAAATAAAGGGCTTGCAACCTTAGAGGAAGCGATCCGTAAAATAGATAAGGAAACCCGAAGCCGCTTTAAGACGACATTTGACTCAGTCAACGAAGATCTCGGACGCTTATTTCCGAAAGTGTTTGGTGGCGGCCGAGCTTATTTAGCGTTAACTGACGACGATTTGCTAGAAACGGGCGTGACTATCATGGCCCAACCACCGGGGAAGAAGAACAGCACAATCCATCTTCTTTCGGGTGGTGAAAAAGCATTAACCGCTTTATCATTGGTATTCGCCATTTTTAGGCTGAATCCTGCTCCCTTCTGTATGTTAGATGAAGTGGATGCGCCATTAGACGATGCCAACGTAGAACGCTTCTGTCGATTGCTAAAAGAAATGTCACAGAGCGTACAGTTTATTTATATCAGCCATAACAAAATAACCATGGAAATGGCGGATCAACTTATTGGCGTGACTATGCACGAGCCCGGTGTGTCTCGTATAGTTGCGGTAGACATAGAGCAAGCGGTGGCGATGGCTGACGCTGGATAACTAGAAGAAAGACAGGGTAACCAATGGAAGATTTGCAACTAGTATTGTTCGTTTTAGGCGCCATAGCCATAGTTGCTGTGCTGGTGCATGGATTTTGGTCTATCAGAAGACAACAGCCTAAATCATTGAAAGATAGCCCAATGAGCAACTTTTATAAGAAACAGGCTGAGAAAGGTGAGCCGAGTCCGAAGCGGATCGATTCAGAAGGGTTTGATGCCGATGGTATTGGCGCCGTACGCGTGCGCAAAGCCGGTGAACTTGCACCTAACAACGAAACTCCTGCGGCCAACCCTTATTTGAAGCAGGAAGTAAAGCTAGAACCTAAGCCTGAATTTAAACCACAAGAGTTTAAATCAACAGAATTTAAACCAGAGTTGAAAGTTGGCCCTAAACACGAGCCTGTGACAGCTCAGCCTGATTTTAGCTTGCAGCCACCCGTGGCAAAAGAGCAACACCGTGGCCCGAAAGTCTCGCGTCAAGAGCCCGTCTTGAACACTCAAGCGAGCATGCAAACTCCGCCAATGGGTCAATCCCATGCGGCTATCGTCGCGCAAAAAGCAGCTGAGCAGGAACATGCGTTACGTAGTGCAGTTCCGCAGCAAACGGCCTTGTTTGACGAAAATGAATATAAAGAAGATAGCTATCAAGAAGAGGTTGTCGAACAAGCCGCTGAAGATGAGTTAGGTGAACCACGCGACGTACTGGTATTACACGTGGTCGCTAAAGAGGGTCTACAGCTTAACGGCGCCGAATTGCTGCCTTGTTTCTTAACCTTGAATTTTAAATATGGCGATATGAATATTTTCCATCGCCATGTGGATAATGCTGGCAATGGTAAAGTATTGTTCTCGATAGCGAATATGCTAAAGCCTGGCGTGTTTGATCCAGATAATATGGAGCAGTTCAGTACCCAAGGGGTGGTGTTTTTCATGACTTTGCCTTGCTACGGTGACGCCCTAATGAACTTCTCGATTATGCTTAACTCGGCGCGCCAACTTGCGGATGATATCGATGCGGTCGTGCTTGACGGACAACGCCAACCTTGGGGTGAGTTCACTAAGCAAGATTATTTACACCGCATTCGCGCTAACGCTTAAGCCGACACCGCAACTTGGCGGTTAATACATTGATGAGGCCGCGATTGCGGCCTCATTTTTTGTGATCTACTTTTTGTGTTCTAAAGAATTCTGGATAAAGAATATGCAAGACATTCAACTCGATACACTTCTGTCTAAAGACGTCACCCCAGAAAACGCATCGCAGGTGATGCAGGCGCTCAGCCAATCGCTGAACGAGCACAACATTCGTTACTATGTAGACGATGCACCGAGCATTACCGATTCTGAGTACGACAGGTTGATGCAGCGTTTACTCAAGTTAGAAGCCTTGTATCCCCATTTGATTGTCGCTGATTCACCGACTCAAAGGGTGGGCGGATTGGCACTGGCTAAGTTTGAGCAAATCACGCACCTTAAGCCTATGTTGAGTTTAGATAATGCCTTCGATGAGGCGGATTTCAGTGCTTTCCATAAGCGTGTCACCGATAAAGTCGGTGAGGTGAGCTTTTGTTGTGAGCCTAAACTCGATGGCCTTGCCGTGAGTATCTTGTATCGCCATGGTGTGCTCGAGCGTGCGGCGACGCGCGGCGATGGTTCAGTGGGTGAAGACATCACTGAAAATGTGAAAACCATTAAATCGATCCCGCTTAAATTACGTGGTAATGACTTCCCTGAACTCGTTGAAGTACGTGGCGAGGCTTTTATGCCAAAAGCTGCTTTTGAGGCTTTGAATGACAGGGCGCGCGCCAAGGATGAAAAACTCTTTGTGAATCCGCGTAACGCAGCAGCCGGTAGCTTGCGACAACTTGACAGTAAAATTACTGCTGCCCGTTCATTGGCTTTTTATGCCTATGCGCTCGGTGTGGTGGAGCCGGATTCCCATCCGTTAGCTAAAACCCATTTTGAACAGTTGCAACAGCTTAAGTCGTGGGGTTTACCCGTTAGTAGCGAAATCAAAGTCTGCGCTGAATTAAGCCAAGTCTATGATTACTACAAAGACATTCTTACTCGTCGCGGCGATTTAGCCTTTGAAATTGATGGCGTAGTGATGAAAGTTAACGACATTGCCCAGCAGCAACGTTTAGGTTTTGTGGCTAAATCTCCCCGCTGGGCGATTGCCTATAAGTTCCCCGCGCAGGAAGAAATGACTCAACTTGAAGGCGTTGATTTTCAAGTGGGCCGCACAGGTGCCGTGACGCCAGTGGCGCGCTTAAAGCCAGTGTTTGTTGGTGGCGTGACGGTATCGAATGCGACGCTGCACAATGCCGATGAAATTGCCCGCTTAGGCATTAAAGTCGGTGACACAGTGATCATCCGCCGCGCTGGCGATGTGATCCCACAAATTGTTGCCATAGTGCCCGAAAGACGCCCTGAAACAGCGACTGATATTGTATTCCCACACAATTGCCCTGTATGCGGCAGTTTAGTCGAGCGTCTCGAAGGTGAGGCTGTGGCGCGCTGTAGCGGTGGTTTATTCTGCGAAGCACAGCGTAAAGAAGCGATTAAGCATTTTGCATCCCGCAAGGCATTAGATATCGATGGCATGGGCGACAAAGTCGTTGAGCAATTGATTGATAAAGAGTTAGTTCAAAGTCCTGCGGATCTGTTTAAGCTCACCGCTTCTATGATGACGATGCTTGACCGCATGGGGATGAAGTCGGCAACCAATTTAGCGGCCGCGATTGAAGCAGCCAAAACCACCACTCTTGCGCGTTTCTTATATGGCTTAGGTATTCGCGAAGTGGGTGAGGCGACGGCAGCAAACCTGGCGGCGCACTTTGCCAGTCTAGATGCGCTGCGGGTGGCAACTGTGGAGCAGTTAACTGAAGTGGAAGATGTTGGTGCTGTTGTTGCCCAGCATGTGGCCCATTTTTTTGCCCAGCCCCATAACCTTGAAGTTATTGATGCTTTAATCGCTGCTGGTGTGCATTGGCCCGCCATTGAAGCGCCAAGTGCAGATGCACAGCCGCTTAAAGGCCAAACTTGGGTATTGACTGGCACCTTAAATCAGCTCAATCGCAATGATGCTAAAGCTCAGTTGCAGGCGCTGGGGGCGAAAGTGGCAGGCAGTGTCTCCAAAAATACCGATTGTTTAGTGGCAGGTGAGGCGGCAGGTTCAAAACTGGCTAAAGCGCAGGAGCTTGGTGTTAAAGTGATGGATGAAGACGCGTTGTTAGCCCTTCTCGCCGCGAACGCTTGATTGGCGTCATTTCAGAGAGGGCGTTGGCTTGATGTTGATTCAATGCCGGCTGTAACGGCTGCAGCCTTGTATCGAGGGGGGAATACCGCCGAATAGCAGATATTAAATAGCGCCTGGCCCAAGGCGCTATTTTTTGTCTGAAAATAATCAAGGTGCGGAAAGATTATCTGCTTTGGCTATTGAATTAACCGCGATTGGCACCATCTCCTTGATATGCTGTTTTAGATTTTGCTGATTGGAAACCTATTTGAATTTTAGTCACATCACTTGGCTCGATGATAAAGGCCACATTAAACCGCCCATCTTTTTATATGCGCTTTTGGCTTATCTCGCGCGTGGTTGGTGTATTTTTATCGCCTCGCTGACTCAGATGGGTGACCGTTCTGAGTTAGTGCGGATTTTTTACCCTGAAAAGTCAGATTTTTTGCTAGCACTCGGGGCGGGACTTGGCGCGGTTTTGATTTATCTTGTGGTGATAGCTGAACGTCGACGTTCGCCCCAATGGTTAAGACCGATTTTTGTGCATTTAAAATGGGGGTTGTGGTTGCTGTTGATTATTGATGGCGTTTTGTTGGGTCAGCGATTGATCCATGGCCAATTTCTGTTTCATTGGAGTCTTGCTTTAGATGCTTTAATGTTATTTTGGTCGAGTATTTATCTTATTAAATCGAAGCGACTCAGTTATTACCTCCGTGATTGGCCAAAAGAAGAAGCTAAAGAACTTCAGCCTTAGTTTTTATCGTATTATTATATAATAACTTTATTTAGATCTGAGCGGTGGGGCGCATTACGATGTGTTCTATCCCTCAGTTTGATAAGGATTTTTACCTTATTTCTCCATTGAATGCTTTGAATCATCTATAGTTATATGTACTTAGCTTAAATGTGCCCTGTTGGATACGCAGATGAGGCCATCTGTTTATATCCACATTACATTTGAAAGGAGTCATATTGCGTGGCAAAAGTACCTCAAAAAAAGTTGTTACTGTCAGAAATTCAACTTGGCATGAGAGTCAAGTTGCCTTTGTCATGGACGAACCACCCTTTTTTATTTAACCGTGTTGATATTAGCAGTGCCGCTCAAATCGAAATGATCCGTGGCTTAGGCGTTCCCTATGTTTTTTTGTTATCTGAATTGAATGCCGAACTGGATATTGTTGAAGAAGATGACATCGAAGATGAGATAGCAGTAGAACCCGAGCGTGATCTTAAGGCTGATACCCGTAAGGCGATGCGTTTGAGTCAGAAGCGTTTTTTAATGAATGTGAATAACTGCCGTAGTGTGTTTGGTAAAATAGTCAGCGATCCTGAAGGCGCCTATCGTTTATCGGCGGCACTGGTTGAAGACTTACTCAGCCATTTACAGGAAGTTGAAACACCGTTCCTAACATTAGTTGGAATGGATGATAATGATGTCAGTGTGACCCAACATGGCGTCTCTGTGGCTGTGCTGGCAATGATGATAGGTCATGCGCTGGATTTAACTCCAAGAGAGCTGCGTGATATTGCCCTTGGCAGTTTGCTGCATGACATTGGTAAACTTAAGGTACCTGATGTTATTCGCCGAAAGCGTGGTGCGCTGACGACACACGAAGCAAGCTATTTGCAAATGCACCCTAATTTTGGCTTTGACATGCTGAATCGGTCGGGATTATTCCCTAAAGAAGTGCTGAATGTCATTTTACACCACCATGAGTTTGTTGATGGTTCAGGATTTCCTGACGGATTGACGGGTCATAAAATCCCTATCATTACGCAGATCGTGAGTTTGGCAAATGACTACGATCAACAGCTCAGTGGCCAGCAAGTGACATCTCCTCAAGTAGCATTAGGTTATTTGTTTAAAAACCGTGCGAGTAAACATTCAGAATCACTGATTTCTGTGTTGGTTAAAATTCTTGGCATCTACCCACCAGGAACTATAGTAAAGCTCTCCGATGGCTGTATCGCAAAAGTCATGATGACCACCAAAGAAGTGAGTCAGCCCCAAGTGTGGGCCTGCAAAGAGGATGGCAGTGAGCCATCGCTGCGTTTTTTAAGTAATGAAGGCGTGACAGTACAAAAAGCCATCAAGGCGGAAGAGTTGTCCGAGGGGGCTATTCGTACCTTACAAGTCGATAAAGGGATTAGTTTTTATTTTAGTTCGCTACAAACTTGAATTTTATGCGCTAAGTTCCGTATTCTATCCGCTGATGTGATTCCCTTAGGGCTAATATGGCGAATGTAAAAGCAGAAAACAGCGCAGTAAAATCCAGTGTTGCTTTGGTCGGTTGTGGATGGTTTGGTTTTGCTTTGGCAAAGCAACTTGTCCATGAGGGCTATCGAGTCACTGGCTGTAAGCGCAGTGCCGAAGAATTATCGGTATTAACTGAAGTCGGGATTGAAGCCTATCCGCTGCAATTGGGCCACGAAGCATCATCTGCCCCCGATGCTAAGGCGTTAAGCGGTTTATTTCAGACCGATTATTTAGTGGTCAATATTCCTCCCCGATTAAAGCGTGGTAATGCCGCTTATCTTGAAGAATTACAACAACTCATCGCATTAACTCAAGGCTGGCAATATCAGCGGATTGTGTTTATCAGCACTACGGGCGTATATCCGACCCAAGATAAATTGATGACAGAAGCCGATGCGATGGCAGAATCAAGCGATAGCCAAGTGCTGTTAGATGCTGAAGCTTTATTTCAAGCATTGCCCCATACCTGTATCGTTCGTTTTGCTGGACTCGTCGGTCCTAAACGTCATCCTGGGCGTTTTCTTGCTGGAAAAACCGATGTGAGTGGGGCGAATGTCGCGGTAAATTTAGTCCATCTTAGCGACTGTGTGCGCGCCGTTAGCGCAATTCTCGCGGCAACTCATTCTGGATTATCAGTGGCGCCGATTTATAATCTTTGCGCACCTTCACATCCGACTAAAGCTGAGTTTTATCAAGCTGCTGCCGAATCTCTAGGTTTAGTCGCGCCAGAATTTAACCAACAATCTATGCCGAGTAAAGTCATCCAAGCTGACGCGATTGTCACAGATTTAGGCTTTCGATATCAGTATGTTTCGCCGCTGGATATGCTAGCGGCATGTTGAGAAAGGTTCATTACTGTAAAAGGTAAAAGTCGAACTTTTAGGTTATCTTTGGGTTCCAAATTTGCTTGAGCAAATGTGTAATCCTTATTTAAGCAAATGACGAATAAAAAGAGACAATATAATGAGCGTATTTAATCGAGTTCGACCTATAGCAGTATTTGCGTGCGGATTAATGCTGAGTGCCAGTTTTGCCCTGCAGGCTGCAAGTTTCGAAGAGGGCAAGGATTATGTCACTGTGGCGGGCATTACCGAAACGCAAAAGCCAGTGCTGCGGGAGTTTTTTTCTTATAACTGTACACATTGTTATAAGCAAGAACCGCTCATTGAGTCGACAGTAAAGCTGCTTGGTAAAGATGTGGCCTTTGAGCGTACCCCCGTTGGTGCCGGTCGCCCTGCTTGGGAATTGAGTCAGTTTGCCTATTATATGGCGCAAAAATTAAAGATGACTAAGCAAACCCATGGTGCCATTTTTAAGCAAATTCATGAGAAAGGTGAGCAATTTACCACCCTTGAGCAAGTAAAAGCCTTTTTCCTTGCCCAAGGCGCTAAGGCAGATGATGTCGATGCCGCGATGAATTCCGTCGATGCTAAATTCACCCTAATGAATTATGACTCTCAAGCTGAGCTTGCTGGGATCAAGGGGGTACCGTCATTACTGGTTAATGGCCGTTATATGCTGACCTCAACCGCGCATACCGCAGAAGAATTGGCGGCGTTAGTGAAGTTTTTAGCTGCGAAGTAACGGCATTTTATAGACGGACGGCACGCGATGTATCATGCGATGAAAGCCGCTTTTTGTGAGTAATGTTTAGTCACGTTTCCTCAAAGTAGATTGAGTAACCCAGCATAGGCTGGGTTATTTTTTGTTGTAAACCTGCAAGGTGACTGTGAGTCAAACCCTAACATTTTGACGAAATAACATGATGAAATAAAACGGTAAGCAATTGGCCTGACCTAGGTTTGATGAGAGATTTAACGTCTCTAATTGATTGAGAAACTCATGATTAAAATCCTCAATAATCTAGGCTAAAAATCTTAAACCATCTGATTTTTAGCCAGTCTAGAGCCGTATTAAAGGTCATTTAAATTTCTAATTTACCTAGTTCAGACAATAAGTTATTTCTATTTATTGGATGAAAATCCTCTTTCTCCATTCACATCCCACTCATTCATGTTCGACATTGGTCTAACCTGTTAAAAAAGTTAAAACCGTATCAAAATGTAATGTCATTGTTAACTCTTTGAATTTGTTTCTATTCGCTATTTGCAGACAGTGTTTTGAATCACGGGTTAGACGAAAGTCGTGATTGTGCTCACACCAGCTGTTGCTAGATTAAACATGACTTAAAATTAAAACAGCACAGGGGAGTCACTATGGGTTTTGAAAACAACGACAAGGCAAAGGGTTATTGGCGCGAGAATATTCGTCTCGTACTGAGCTTATTAGCCATTTGGGCGGCAGTTTCTTTTGGATGCGGCATTTTATTGGTTGATGTACTCAATGAAGTCCATTTCATGGGATTCAAATTAGGTTTCTGGTTTGCACAACAGGGATCTATGTATGTATTCGTTGCGCTTATCTTTGTCTACGCGGCAAAAGCCAACGCCTTAGATAAAAAATATAACGTACAAGAAGACTAAGGAGCTTTGAGATGGATGTTCAAACACTCACATATATTATCGTAGGGCTCTCATTTGCGCTCTACATTGGGATTGCAATCTGGACCCGTGCGGGTTCAACCAAAGAGTTCTATGTTGCTGGCGGCGGTGTTCACCCTGTGGTGAACGGTATGGCAACGGCGGCAGATTGGATGTCAGCGGCGTCATTTATTTCGTTAGCGGGTATTGTGTCTTTCGTCGGTTACGATGGTAGCGTGTACTTGATGGGCTGGACGGGCGGCTACGTATTGCTTGCCCTTTGTATGGCACCGTATTTACGTAAATTTGGTAAGTTTACTGTGCCAGATTTCGTCGGTGAGCGTTATTACTCACAGGCGGCACGTACAGTCGCGGTTATCTGCGCTATCTTTATTTGCTTTACGTATATTGCAGGGCAAATGCGTGGCGTGGGTGTTGTGTTCTCGCGTTTCCTTGAAGTGGAGGTGGATACTGGTGTATATATCGGTATGGCGGTCGTGTTCTTCTACGCGGTACTCGGTGGTATGAAAGGGATTACCTATACTCAGGTTGCCCAATACTGCGTACTGATTTTCGCCTTTATGGTTCCGGCTATTTTCCTTTCAGTGATGATGACAGGCCACTTAGTTCCGCAAATTGGTTTTGGTGCTGAGTTACTAGATGCCGCTGGCAATAATAGCGGTGTGTATTTGTTAGAAAAACTCAATAACGTTTCGGTTGAGCTCGGCTTTGCACCTTACACCGACGGTTCTAAGAGCATGATAGATGTGTTCTGTATTACGGGTGCCTTGATGGTGGGTACTGCGGGTTTACCCCATGTTATCGTGCGTTTCTTCACTGTACCTAAGGTGAAAGATGCACGTATCACTGCAGGATGGTCGCTTGTTTTTATTGCGATTATGTACACCACAGTGCCTGCGTTAGCAGCGTTCTCCCGCGTGAACATGATTGAAACTATTAACGGTCCCGATTCTAAAGGTGTGGCTTATGAGTCTGCACCAGATTGGATTAAGAACTGGGAAAAAACCGGTTTGATTAAGTGGGATGACAAAAATGGCGACGGTAAAATTTACTATTCGTCAGGTAAGATTGAAGATCCCGCTAGCAAAAATGAAATGAAGATTGATAACGATATTATCGTACTTGCTACGCCAGAAATCGCTAATTTACCAGCTTGGGTTATCGCCCTCGTGGCGGCGGGTGGTTTAGCAGCAGCGTTATCAACATCTGCAGGCTTGCTATTGGTGATTTCAACGTCGGTTTCACACGACCTATTGAAAAAGAATTTAATGCCTAACCTTTCCGATAAAAAAGAGCTGCTATACGCTCGCTTGGCGGCAGGTATCGGCATTGTGATTGCGGGTTACTTTGGGGTGAACCCTCCTGGTTTCGTGGCGGCAGTGGTGGCATTCGCCTTCGGATTGGCGGCTTCCTCACTGTTCCCTGCCATTGTTATGGGTATTTTCTCTAAGACAATGAATAAAGAAGGTGCGATTGCCGGTATGTTAACGGGTCTACTGTTTACTGCTGGTTATATCATCTACTTCAAGTTTGTTGATCCAACGGCTAACGTAGCTGCTAACTGGTTCCTGGGTATTTCACCAGAAGGTATTGGTATGGTAGGCATGTTAGTGAACTTCGGTGTGGCAGCGATAGTGAGTCGAGTCACTGCGGCAACACCACTGCATGTTCAGGAGATGGTTGAATCGATTCGTTTCCCTAAAGGTTCGGGTGAAGCAAGCGGCCACTAACCTTACTGCGTAATGATGAGTATCAACACAAGAGAGCGCTTCGGCGCTCTTTTTTTATTGCCTCTTTTGGCCTGCCTTTATCACTCTGTGGGGAGTCACTTTATTATGCTTGCGGCTGACTTTAGTCGAATGTAGCGTAGCGACAATGCAGGCTATAGTGATGACATCTCAGTAAAAATTCACCTAAAGAAGGTGTTGCCTATGAATGCCAGTGAGTTACAACCCGTAGTGCAATTTCTACAGGGACTTGTGCCCTTTGATGCTCTGCCTGAGGATGTAGTCGTGCGCTGCGCTAAGGCTGTTACTGTTGGGTATTACAGCAAAGCCTCTGGTTATGTTAATTTCGACGCGAATTCGCCTAAGTTGTATATGGTGCGTAGCGGCGCCTTTGAGGTGCGCGATCCTGACGGCGTGTTGGTGGATAGAGTGGGCGAGGGTGAGTTTTTTGGCTTTTCTACTTTGTTATCAGGGGAAAAAGTCGTTAATAAAGTCGCTATTCTTGAAGACGGTCTAGTTTATCATCTGCCCCAAGCCTTGTTTGATAGCCTTAGGAGTGAGAGTCGTCACTTCGATAAGTTTTTTACCCGCGCCTTCGCAAAGCGTTTACGCCATGAGGCTCGCTTTAAGGCAAAGGATCTGACGACCACAAGTCGGATAAGTACCTTGATGTCTTCCACTCCCATCGTTATTGATGCCCAAGCTAGCGTGACTCAGGCGGCACTCTTGATGCGAAATCGCCGAGTATCGTCCTTATTGGTGACGGATAATCATAAATTGGTTGGCATCTTAACCGATAAGGATTTGCGTAATCGCGTGTTAGCTGCAGGGCTTGATGGCAACGTTGCTGTGCATCAAGCCATGACGGTTTCACCTATCTCGATTTCCTCCAATGCATTGATTTTTGAAGCCATGCTGCTGATGAGTGAGCATAACATTCATCACTTACCTATTATCGATCAAGATAAAGCTATCGGTATGGTGACCAGTACTGACATCTTGCGCGGGCAGGGCTCACAACCGCTACTGTTGATTGGTGAGATTGAACGGCAGCAGGATCTTGCCAGTTTAATTGGTGTCAGTAAGCAAATTCCCCTATTGCTGCAAAATCTTATTAGTGCCGATGCTAGAGCTGAAGAAATTGGCCGAGTGTTAACCTCTGTCACCGATGCGCTGACGCGGCGATTAATTGTGCTCAATCAGCAATTACTCGGTGAACCGCCCATGGCCTTTTGCTGGTTGGCATTTGGCTCGCAGGGACGACAAGATCAGGCTGCGTGTTCAGATCAAGATAATGGCTTGTTAGTCGCAGAAGAGATGGATGATTTTGCTAAAGGTTATTTTGATGCCTTAACCCATGCCGTGTGCGCAGGGCTTGACCAATGCGGTTATGAATTTTGTCCCGGCAATATTATGGCGCAAAATCCCCAATGGCGGATGTCACTCAAACAGTGGCAACAGGTATTTGAAAAATGGGTCATAACGCCTGAGCCTAAGGCGTTAATGCACGCCAGCATCTTCTTCGATATGCGATCGGTTTACGGTCCGCAAACCCTTTTTGATGCCTTACAGGATAAAGTCTTAGCTCAAACCCGCGATAACGATATTTTCCTCGCGGGTATGACTGGCAATTCACTAGTGGAGTCGCCGCCGTTAGGATTTTTTCGCAAATTTGTACTCGAGCGGGATGGTAGTGAAGTTAAAGGCATAGATTTGAAGCATAAAGGTAATGCTTTGATTAACGATATTGCCCGTGTTTATGCCTTGTCTGCGGGCATTAAAGAAGTGAATACTGCAAAACGTATTCGTGCCTTGATGGATGCGAATATCCTCAATCGACAAGATGCGCTCAATTTGGCTGATGCCCACGAGTTTATCGCTCATATGCGGTTATCGAACCAAGGTTATCAACATAATCTAGGGGTAGAGGTGAGTAATTATTTGCTGCCTGGGCATTTATCTTCGCTGGTTCGTCATCAGTTACGTGACGCTTTTAAAGTCGTGCATGAGGCGCAGGCGGGGATGAAGATGAAATTTATGCGAAGCTTTTGATATGAATACATTGTTGCTGAAAACTCAGCTCAATTGGCGGGCGCTGCGTTGCCAACATCATTTATTTAAAGGCTATTATCAGTCGCTGTTGCCTCTGCTGGCAATGCCGTTATCCGAAGCGCCGTTAACGGCGATGGATTTGGAGATGACAGGGCTCAATCCACAGCAAGATCAAATTCTCAGTATTGGATTGGTGCCGATTGAGCGCGGTGAGATCCCGTTGGCACGCGCCGAGCAAAAATTAGTGCAAATTCGCGGTAGTGTCGGCCAAAGTGCGACGATCCACGGCATTCTTGATAATCATTTGGTGCAAGCTGTCACTATTGAAGAAGCCATGGGTTGGTTTATCAATCAAACCTATGGCCGCGTGCTGGTGGCACATCATGCCCCTTTAGATTGTCGTTTTTTACAGCAGGATTTATTGACGATTTATCATCAAGCCATTGTTTTACCTGCAATTGATACTTTAATGATTGAAAAGCACCGTTTACTACGGGAACACTCAGTGATTAAAGAGGGGAGTTTGCGCCTTGGCGCTTGTCGCGAGCGTTATGGTTTACCCATTTATACGGCCCATAGTGCGCTGACCGATGCCTTAGCTTGTGGGGAATTATTACTCGCGCAAATGGCCGCTATGGGCGGTGCGGCAAAGCTTACTGTGGCTGATTTACTGCAAAAATCGACTTAGTCAGTGTTAACAGAAATCACTTTTTGTGGTGAGTGAATCCATTTGAGATGGATTGATTTCACCTTGATTTCATCTTAGGTTAATCACTGACAAGCTAAACTCAGTTGACATTTAATCCTCTGTTCAAATTCAACCTGCCGTTAACTTGGCAATCCAACCAACTTGTACTTCACTCTACTAAGTTGAGTGTGTAGGAGAATATGATGCCGTTACCTTTACTTTGGGTGGGTGGTGCCGTAATCGGTGCGGTTTTGCTGGCCGATGAGCGCGAGCAGCGTCAACAGCTTGAGCGTGACAGATTACTCGGTAAGGCCCCTAAGTACCCCGTTGCCAATCGCGCTATGGTGGCACCGCCGAGTCAATGGCAAAAGGGATTAAAACCAGTATCGCCAATTCCTGGGAGTATCGTCTGTTGTTATGTTTTTGGTGTGATTGAGCATACTGGCATTTGGCTTGGTGATGATTGCCTCATAGAGTTACATGGCTCAGGGCTGGTGCGGGCTGTATCGGTAAAGCGTTTTTTAGCGGGACGGACCGGTAGCCAAATCTATCTTGCCTGTAATCACCAACATCAGCCTCTTATTGCCGACTCTGTGTTGCCCCGCGCTGAACAGTCGATTTATCAGTATCGGGAATACGATTTATTCGACAATAATTGCCATCGATTTGTCTGGTCTTGTATTAGTGGCAGCGAAGGCGTGATTAAAGGCTTTAACGAGTTAAATCAAAAACTCGCCAAACATTTTAATCAAGCTATCTATTGGGATGAGATGATCATTAGCAAGCTGAATGAATAAGTTCTGTAGTCATAAACTAAAAAAGCCATCGCTTAAGATGGCTTTTTGTTTTAGTGAAACACTATGTAATCGTTTTGCAGAAACCGTTTACGGCTTACAAAAATAATCTACAGCGCGTTTAACTAACTCTATGCCTGTTTTATCGCAAGGCGGTAACTCGGCATCACTGATATTGATAGGTGTGACGCGATTTCCCCATTGCAGCAAGAGTGCGGCAGAGGTTAAGCCTGCGCCAAAGGCACAAGAGAGTATGGTTTGATTCGGCTTGATAATGCCTTGTTCTAACGCATCACAAATGGCAATTGGAATCGTCGCCGCCGAGGTATTGCCATAATTAGCGATGTTCACGAAGGCTTTTTCTTTCGGGATTTTCATTCGGCTAACTAAGGTATCAATAATACGTTCGTTGGCTTGATGCGGGATCACGAGATCCACTTCATCCTTATCAACACCACATTTTTCAAGCACTTTAGTGCTCAATTTATTCATTCCGTTAATCGCACGCTTGAAGATTTCTTGGCCATCGAATTCAATGAAAAAGTCCAATGAGTCGGCTGAGAATCTGTCCATCGCCGTGCCAAAGCCTGCTTTCAGAATATCACGACCTTCAGGATCGTTATTCAGCTCATAACCGAGCACGCCACCGGCAACATCTGTCGCTTCAACCACAACGGCACCCGCACCATCACCAAATAGCACTGCGGTTTCGCGGCGTGACCAATCTAAATAGAAAGATAAACGTTCAGCACCAATGACTAATACTTTCTTGCTCTGGCCACTCTTGATTTGTGAGCTGGCTAAACCTAAGCCGTATAAGAAGCCACTGCAGGCAGCATTGATATCGAATGCAGCACAACTGGCGCCAATATTAGCTTGTACAGTAGATGCAATATTTGGGATCAAAGTGTCTGGGCTGGCACTGGCCAGAATGATCATGTCGATTTCACTGCCATCAATACCTGCTGCTGCGAGCGCACGTTGTGCTGCAACTGAAGCAAGTTCAGAGGTATTTACATGACTGATATGGCGCTGGCTGATCCCTGTGCGAGATTTGATCCATTCGTCGGATGTCTCGATAAAGGTAGCAAGATCATCGTTGGTCAGCGTGGCTGGTGGAACACATTTGCCCCAACCTGTGATAGTGGCGTACTGCATGGTGGTTTCTCTCAAATAAAAAAGGCAGAACCTGAGCGCTGCCTTGAATCGACAACAAAGCTTATCGGCAACTCTAATGGCCGTCCGTGATCTAGACCACCTGTTTGGCGACGAGATCTCGAATTGTCATTGCGGCATGCAGAATATGATGACGCAGTAGCGCCGTCGCTTTTTCTGTTTCTCTCAGTTTGCAGTGGTTGAGCAAAGCCCTGTGCTCATGCTCTGCGGCAGGAATTCCCCCCGCGAGCAATAACTGCAAACGAATGTATCTATCACAATTAGTATTGAGGCCGTGAACAACCTCAAGGGTGTGTGGGCGATTAGCCGCCTGATATAAGCAAGTGTGAAATTGCGTATTCAACTCGCTCCAACTGGCGACGGCATCTTCATGTTTGAAGGCCGACTCCAATTGTTCGAGTACACGTTCTGCTTTTTCTAAATCAGCCTCTTGAAGTCGTGGGATCGCTTTCGCAAGCAGATCGGTTTCGATCATTGCACGTAATTCAAAAAGTTCGGTGACTTGTTCGACGGATAACACGGTCGCAGTCGCACCTTTATGGGGCTCAAACTTAACGAGTCCTTCAGCTTCGAGTTGCAATAACGCTTCTCTCACCGGAATACGGCTGACATTTAACGCTTCAGCCAAGGCACTTTGTCTGAGGGGTTCTCCTGCGGCTATGTCACCTGAAAGAATTCTCTCTCTGAGCACTTCCACAACTAACTGGGTGCGGGTTTTGTGGACGATAGGCGTAGTTCGACTCATTATTTCCGTCTATTTCGGGTATTTTCTCGTTATTTGCCCAAGATTACCGTTAAAAACACCACAAATAAAGGGAAATGCTTGATTGAGTGCAGCATCTCAGAGACTAACAATGCCCAAAAGACGGGGTTTTTTGTGGTTTTCTCTTACGATTTGAAGCGCATTCCTTGCGAGCGGCTTCGATGGCAACGGTGGCAATTATTTGTAAAAACGCTGTTGAGCTTCTTCGATTGAGTATTTTGATTAAAACAGTGCCATTACACATTTCATTGCTGGATTTTTGGGACTCTAATTTAGTGGGACAATTGCTATCTCGCATAGACACAAGCTGTTCATAGAGATTTGCCTGTACAGCCACGAAATATCACTAACGCGCAATTTAGTGCTAAAAGCATAACTTCGCGGTGCAATTTCTGATAATGAATGGAATAATAGCGCGATAACGCCTTAGGCGATTTGGGAGTATTACAGTGAGTCGAGCAGTATTTTTAGACCGTGATGGTGTGATTAACAAAGACCATGGTTATGTCCACTTAGTGGATGACTTCGAATATATTGACGGTGTGTTTGAATCTTGCCTCTCTTTAAAAGAAATGGGCTACAAGTTAGTTGTCGTCACTAATCAATCCGGTATTGCCCGTGGCATGTATACTGAAGACCAATTCCACAGCTTAACGGAGTGGATGGATTGGAACTTTGCCGACAAAGGGGTCGAGCTCGATGGTATTTACTATTGCCCGCACCATGCCGAAAAAGGTATAGGGGAATATAAGGTCGATTGTGATTGCCGCAAACCTAAGCCGGGTATGCTTAATGATGCGGCGCAATTCTTAAAAATCGACTTAGCGCACTCAGTTATGGTTGGCGACAAAGCCGAAGATATGCAGGCAGCGAAAGCGGCGGGCGTGACCACACGCATATTAGTGCGCAGTGGTAAGGTTATTGCTGATGACAGTGATGCCACAGTGGTACTCGACAGTATTGCCGATGTGCCGTCTTACTTAAAAAGCCTAGGCTAGTCGCTACGCTATTACTTATAAGCAGATAAACATTTGCTTATAAGTTCATCTCAAGTAGCTACTATCACAGTAGCCAGTAGCGTGGGTTGTTGCTCTTGTTGAATGGAAGCTTGCGTTAAAAGCGATCTAACATGGCATAAAGAGCTAACCAATAGGTTGGCTCTTGTCATTTCTAGCGCTGGATTAATCTCATCTTTGCCCTTAATTCAGCATAGATTCGATAATATTGGCGTTAAAACACACTTTTAGTTTAAAAAGTGTGCGCTTGAATCGTTTTTCGTAATTATTCGCGCCAAAGGGGTTGCGGTAAAATCTGACATCCCTATAATGCGCATCCACTGACCCAGCGGGGTCAAGGGTTAAAGGCTGAATAAGCTGATAACCATGCTCTTTAACAATTTATCAAGCAAATCTGTGTGGACACTCACAGGTGTTGAGTTAATCGAAACTGCTTAACTTTCGGGTTGACAGTCAAAAATTTAAATCAATGTTTTCAAGTCATTCTCCTCAACGAGAAGCGTGATTGAGTGTTCATAGTAATATGTACATACAGTAATGTATGAATTGAAACGCGGTGCTTCTTAGTGAGCAAAGCGAATCAAAACAGTAGAATTCATTGAGCCGTTTGACGTCAGTCAAACAACAAAACTTTAATTGAAGAGTTTGATCATGGCTCAGATTGAACGCTGGCGGCAGGCCTAACACATGCAAGTCGAGCGGCAGCACAAGGGAGTCTACTCCTGAGGTGGCGAGCGGCGGACGGGTGA